>NZ_JAQFCE010000001.1:97963-465154 GCF_027690675.1 Bariatricus sp. TF06-38A | reverse complement strand
TGGATTCCCTGTGCATCTGTTACTACATACTTAAATTCTTTCATGATTCAACACTCCTGTTCTTTAAAAAATATTTAGAAAATTAATAAGTTACTGCTCTGCTTTCAATGGCTTTTTGAGTAATACAATTCCCGCCATTGCTACGACAGCTCCTACAACCAATGCTATCAAAAACATCAATGGATTGTCAATAATTCCGATGACAAAAATTCCTCCATGCGGAGCTCTTGATCCGCATCCAAACATCATGGATAATGCGCCTGCTATTGCAGAACCAACTATACATGGCGGAATGATTCGAAGCGGATCAGATGCTGCAAATGGAATGGCTCCTTCTGTGATAAAAGAAAGTCCCATGATGTAGTTTGTGATACTTGTCTGCTGTTCGCTCTTTGTGAAACGGTTTTTAAAAAATGTGGTGGCAAGTGCGATTGCGATCGGTGGAACCATACCTCCGATCATAACAGATGCCATAATATCAAACTGTCCACTTGCGATGGATGCCGTTCCAAATACATATGCCGCTTTGTTGAACGGTCCGCCAAAATCAATGGACATCATACCTGCAAGAACCGCTCCCAGAAGCATCTTGCTGGATTCTCCCATTCCGGAAAGGACATTATTCAGCCAGGTGTTAAATGCTCCAACCGGTGGGTTTACGATAAAGATCATAAATGCTGCCATGATCAGGATCCCAAAGAATGGATACAGAAGAACCGGTTTTGTCCCTTCCAGAGTTTTCGGAAGCTTGTCAAACAATTTCTTCAATCCGATCATCAGGTATCCTGCTGCAAATCCGGCGATCAGTGCACCGAAGAATCCGGATGAAATCCATGCGTCTTCTGCAAGGAATACAGAAGTTCCGGCTTTTGCAAGAAGTCCGCCTACAATACCAGGCATCAATGCCGGTCTGTCACCAATTGCCATTGCAATATAACCGGCAAGGATCGGGAACATCATCCCAAACGCTGTATTTCCAACGGTGTTGAAGAATTTTGCAAGTGGAGTTCCACTACCAAATGCTGCTGTACCTGCATTTGCACCGTCAACCAGAAAAGAAAGTGCGATCAGGATTCCACCGCCGATTACGAACGGAAGCATATGGGATACTCCATTCATCAGGCTCTTATAAATCTTGCGTCCGATGGTATCTCCGTCAGATGACGCACCACCCTCTTCTGTTGCTCCACCCTTGCTGTGATAAACTGGAGCATTTCCACTCAAGGCACGTTCGATCAGCTCCTGTGCTTTGTTGATTCCGTCAGATACCTTTGTACTGATCAGTGGCTTGCCGTCAAATCTTGCCATTGCGACATCCTTGTCGGCTGCAATGATGATACAGTCACAGGCAGCGATTTCTTCCGGTGTCAGTACGTTCTTGGCACCACCAGATCCGTTTGTTTCTACCTTGATGGTAACTCCCATTTCTTTCGCTTTCTTTTCCAGACCTTCCGCCGCCATGTAAGTATGGGCGATACCGGTCGGGCATGCGGTAACTGCGAGGATCTGATACGGTTTTGCAAATGCATCCGCCGGAGCTTCTGCTTTTTCTTCTGCTTCTTCCGGGAATTTTTCTTTCTCGGCTGCATCAACATAAGCAAGAAATTCATCAACATCCTTTGCATGAAGCAGCTTGTTTCTGAAATCCTCATCCATCAGAAGCATGGACAGACGACTGAGTACTTCCAGATGTACATTGTCCTCTGAATTCGGTGCTGCGATCAGGAAAATAAGGTATGCCGGTTCTCCGTCCAGAGAATCGTAATCTACACCCTCCGGAAGTACCATGGCTGCAAGTCCCGGTGCGCTTACCGCTTCAGTCTTGCCATGCGGGATTGCAATGCCTTCACCAATTCCTGTAGTTCCTTCTTCTTCTCGTTTGAAGACGGTTTCACGATAGGTGTCAATGTCATTGATGTTCCCGCCTTCTGCCATCAGATCGACCATTTCACGGATGACCTGCTCTTTGGAGTCTGCCTTGCCATCGAGGCAAATACTTTGCTTTTTGAGTAAATCTGTAATCTTCATCTTGTCATTCCTCCCATTTGATTTTATATATGGTACACTTCTGCCGGTTCTCCAAGAAGTGCAACAATCTCATCTCTTGTAGCAAGCCACGAACAGAATGCCGAAGCGCTTCCTGCCGCCACACCCAGGCGGAATGCTTTTCCCATATCTTTTGTATTCAGATATCCGGTAATAAATCCTGCCACCATAGAATCACCTGCGCCAACAGAATTGACAACCTTTCCTTTCGGAGGCATGGTCTCATAGACTTTTCCATCCTTTGTCACAAGGATCGCTCCGTCACCTGCCATGGATACCAGTACATGCTGTGCTCCAAGTGCCTGTAACTTCTTCGCATAAATGATGATGTCTTCTTTTCTCTTCAGTTCTACGTTAAACATCTCACCTAACTCATGGTTGTTCGGTTTGATCAGGAACGGATGATATTTCATAACTTTTAAAAGAAGATCCTTGGTTGCATCCACTACAAAACGGATTTCTTTTCCGGAAAGTCTCTCCAGGATTCTCTCATAAATATCTTCCGGCAGAGTATTCGGAATACTTCCTGCAAGGATCAGTACATCGCCTTCTTCCAGCTTATCCAACTTTTCATATAATGCCTGAATTGCTTCTTCTGTGATAACCGGTCCCTGTCCGTTGATCTCAGTCTCAGTTCCTGCATTGATCTTTACATTGATTCGGCTATTACCTTCTTTTAACGGGATAAAATCTGTCTCACATCCGAACTCTTCCAGCATCTTTTCCAGTACATCTCCGGTAAATCCTGCCTTGAATCCAAGCGCTTTGCTCTTAAGTCCCAGATTGGAAAGGATCACAGATACGTTGTTTCCTTTTCCTCCCGGATAGATATGTTCGCTTGTTGTCCGGTTGATCTCTCCCGGGATCAGCTGATCTGCCTGTACCACATAGTCCAAAGACGGGTTAAATGTCACTGTGTAAATCATTATTTTGCAACCTCCACAATATTTTTATATTTGTTAAATGTAGCATCCTTAAGCTTTGTTGTAATGATGTCCACTGCATCCAGTTCTGAAAATGTTACCGGTGCTACCTGACCGAATTTGGTTGAATCTGCAAGGATGTAAGCCTTTGCGCTTCTTAAGATCGCCATCTCTTTGATCGCAGCCTCCCGGATATCCGGTGTGGTGCATCCACTCTCTATATGAATCCCATTGGTTCCGAAGAATCCTTTTGTGAAATGGTATCTTCCCAGGGTTTTCATTGCTTCCTCTCCGACCAGTGCCAGCGTTGCTTCTTTTAATTCCCCACCGATCAGATAAACTATACATCCTTTCTGTGTCAGCTTCTTCGCATGCATGATTCCGTTTGTCACATACACAGCGTCCTGCTCTGTCAGGAAATCAATCAGAAAATCAGTGGTTGTCCCTGCATCGATATAGACGAAATCATCTTTTTCAATCAGAGATGATGCATACTTTCCGATCTGCACCTTTTCATCAATGTTCAGATCCTGTCTGACTGCAACAGATTCGTCTCTGGTGTACTGCGCCATATTGACTGCGGTTGCACCACCATGTACCTTGATCAGCTTTCCTTTTTTATGAAGTGTTGTCAGATCTCTTCGTATCGTTGACTCTGACATATCCAGAAGCTCGGTCAGTTCCTGAACAGTGATTGTCTTGTGTTCATTCACTAATTTCAGAATTTCACTGAATCTTTCTTCTGCAAGCACTTATCTCACCTCCATTTCGACTGGTTATGACTGATTTATTCAATTGTATTTTATATTTCAGTCATTTTCAATCATTTGTTTTCTTTTTCGTTCATCTTTAGGTCTAATATATCGTCTTTTTCAGTCAAAGTCAATCATTTTCAACCATAAATAACTACCAAAAAAATAGGGGTGATTTTGTGCATTTTTATGGGTGTGGAATCGGTGGTGCCAGAGTTCCGACTTGTGTTTCATCTCCATTGCACTCAACGGAATTGGAAATGGATATAGTCGGAACGGAACTCTGGCTTCTACGTTACTGGCAAAATGCAGCAAAAGGCTTTGTTTAACCTAACCAAATGCAAATTTATACTTTTCTCTTATATGCAAAAAAGCCAAAGCACTTTTTTAAGTTATATCGAATGATAACTTATCTTTAAGTACTTTGACTTTTTATTTAGGCAAAATCAAACAGGGATAACTGATTGGTCTCCGGGAGGTCGCCCAGCAAACCCATATCTGCCATCAAGTCAACCAATGTCTTGCTGACTTTTGTTCTCTGACGGAAATCGTCTTTAGAGAGGTATGGTCCGTCTTTAGCGGCAATTTCCATGGCCTCGGCGGCTTTATCGCCCATGCCGTCAATGGTGTTGAACGGTGGAAGGAGCTTGTCGCCGACGATCTGGAACTTGGATGCTTTGGATTTGTAGATATCGATCGGTAAAAAATCAAATCCTCTGGCATACATTTCCAGTACATTTTTCATATCTTTTAAGGTATCCTGATCTTTTTTACTGAGCTGATTGAGTTCTGCTTTTCTTTTATATTCTTTCATATGGTAGAGAAGTTTTTCTTTTCCCTGTCCCATCAGTTCGTAAGAGAATGCAGATGCACGGATTCCGAAGTATGCCGCATAATAGGCAAGCGGATAATTGATCTTGCAGTAGGCAATCCGGTATGCCATCATGACATAAGCTGCAGCATGGGCTTTCGGGAACATGTATTTGATCCGCTCACAGGACCAGATATACCATTCCGGCACGTCATGCTCCAGCATATCTTTTTTAAACTGTGACCACTCTTTACATTTTCCTTTTGCGACGGTTCCTTTACGCACACGTTCCATGATTGTAAAGGATTCTTCACTTTCAACACCTTTGTTGATCAGATAAGTCATGATATCATCACGGGTACAGATTGCCGTGGAAATGGTTGCCTTTCCTTCTTCAATCAGGGTCTGTGCATTGTTCAGCCACACATCTGTTCCATGAGACAGACCTGAAATACGGATCAGGTCCGAAAGCGTCTTTGGCTTGGTATCAATTACCATCTGGATAACAAAATCTGTACCAAACTCCGGGACTCCCAGACAACCAAGCGGACATCCGTCAATGTCCTCCGGTGTGATACCGAGCACCTCTGTTCCTGCAAAAAGTCCCATTACACCTGGATCATCCAAGGGAATATCAGTCGCTTTAAATACATTATTCACTCCATCGTATTTATTGTCCATCGCATCGGAATTGATCAGCTCTTCCAGCGTTTTGATCATGGTCGGATCATCGTGTCCGAGAATATCCAGTTTCAAAAGGTTGTGGTCGATGGAATGATAATCAAAATGAGTGGTGATAATATCGGTCGTCATATCATTTGCCGGATGCTGGATTGGAGTGAAAGAGTTAATGTCCTCTCCATGCGGAAGAACTACGATTCCCCCCGGATGCTGTCCGGTACTTCGGCGGATTCCGGTACAGCCAGCTACGATACGATCGATCTCGCAGTTTCGCTTACGGTCACCACGCTCCTCATAATAATTCTTCACATATCCATAAGCCGTCTTTTCTGCAAGTGCGGCAATGGTTCCGGCACGGAAGGTCTGACCTTTTCCGAAAATAACCTCCGTATACTTATGCGCTTTACTCTGGTAATCTCCGGAGAAGTTCAGGTCGATATCCGGCTCTTTGTTTCCCTTGAATCCAAGGAAAGTCTCAAATGGAATGTCAAATCCATCTTTGACCAGCTTCTGTCCACAAACCGGACAGTTCTTATCCGGCATATCGTGTCCACAGCCACCCACATATTTTTTCACTTCTTCCGAATCAAAATCACTATAGTGACAATTGCTGCAATAGTAATGTGGAACCAGAGGATTGACCTCCGTGATTCCTGCCATAGTTGCAACGAATGAAGATCCTACCGAACCACGGGATCCTACCAGGTAACCATCCTCGTTGGATTTCCATACCAGCTTCTGCGCAATGATATACATAACCGCAAATCCATTGGAAATGATGGAATTCAGTTCTCTTTCCAGTCGTTCATGTACGATCTCCGGAAGGGGATCCCCGTACATAGAATGGGCTTTATTATAACAGATATCTCGCAGCATCTGGTCGGAATTCTCAATAACCGGAGGACACTTATCCGGGCGGACCGGAGAAATCTTCTCGATCATATCCGCGATCAGATTGGTGTTCCTGATCACAACTTCATACGCTTTTTCCGAACCAAGGTAGGCAAATTCATCCAGCATTTCCTCCGTTGTACGAAGGTATAGTGGTGCCTGCTTATCGGCATCTCCAAATCCTTTTCCTGCCATGATGATCCGGCGGTATACCTCATCTTCCGGATCCATGAAATGTACGTCACAGGTTCCCACGACCGGTTTGTGGAACTGCTCCCCAAGATGCACGATCTTCCGGTTCAGATCCATGATATCTTCCATAGAATTGACCGAAGTTACTTTGTCACTCTCTACCATAAATGCATTGTTTCCAAGCGGCTGGATTTCCAGATAGTCATAAAAATCCACGATCTTCGCGATCGTCTCATCCGGCTTTCCATCCAGAAGTGCACGGTAAAGCTCTCCTGCTTCGCAGGCACTTCCCACGATCAGACCTTCCCGGTGCTCATTTAGCACACTTTTCGGGATACGGGGTCTGCGATTATAGTAAACCAGATGGGATGCAGAAACAAGCTGATACAAATTCACACGACCAATGTCATTTCTTGCAAGAATAATGACATGATAAGTCGGAAGCTTTTTAATAGAATCCGGGTTCAGATCCCCAAATTCATTAACTTTTGCAAGCGTTGTCAGTTCCCGTTCTTTAAGCATCTGCACAAATTTCACAAAGATTTCTGCCGTGCAGCCTGCATCATCAACTGCGCGGTGATGATTCTCCAGGGAAATATTTAAAGCTTTTGCAACGGTATCCAGCTTGAAACGGTTCAGTGCCGGAAGAAGGACACGGGCAAGTGCAACGGTATCTACATAAGTAAAATCAGCCTCAATCTTCTGCCTTTTGCAGTTCTGCTCGATAAATCCCACATCAAAAGAAGCATTATGCGCCACCAGAACCGCATCGCCAATAAATTCTATAAACTGCGGCAAGATCGTCTCAATATCCGGCGAATCGATGACCATCTCATCGGTGATGCCGGTAAGTTCCGTGATACGGAACGGGATCGGACGTTTCGGATTGACAAAGGTACTGAACTTATCTGTAATCTTACCGTCTTCCACTTTTACCGCGCCAATCTCGATGATCCGATCAGTCACAGCGGAAAAACCGGTTGTCTCGATATCGAATACCACGTAAGTGCCTTCCAGGTCCTGTCCTTTTTCGTTCTCTGCGATCTTAGTCAGATCATCTACCAGATATCCTTCCACTCCATAAATAACTTTAAATGGATCATCCTTATCCAGATCCTCGATCACATGATTGGCATCGGTAAACCCCTGCACCACACCATGATCGGTGATCGCAATCGCCGGGTGCCCCCAGTCATGTGCTCGCTTTACCAGATCTTTTGCCTCGGAAACACCATCCATATCGCTCATCTTGGTATGGCAGTGAAGCTCCACGCGTTTTTCCGGATACTTGTCTTTTCTTGTTACACGGAAATCCGAAGTTTTGCGGATTCCGGTTACAGAACCAATGGTCAGCTCTCCATCAAATTTATCAATCGTCGTAACTCCTTTGATTTTCAGAAATACACCTTTTTTAATCTCCGCAAGCAGATCCGGGAGCTGGTCATTGCGGGTAAACATCTTGACCATGATCGTGTCGGTAAAGTCGGTCACGGCAAACATGACGATTGTCTTTTCGTTCCGGATCTCACGGGTATCAAAGCTGATCACCTGTCCCCGGAAAGTAATCTCACCCATCTCTCCGGTAACTGTCTTCAGCTCGATCGGCATATCGTCAAAGTCCCGTCCATAGATTACGTTCGGGTCATCAGAGCGCTTGAGCGGATAATCCCGACGCACAAAGCTTCCCTTGCCACTTTTGAACCCACTGGACTTTCCTGCAAATTCCTGCTTTTTCGGAGTCTCCGTTTTCTTCTGTTCCTGTTTATTCTGCGTACTTGATGCATCTGCTTCTTTAGCGGCATCTTCTGCTTTTTCCGCTTTCTTCTTTGATATGCCTTCCGTTTCTTTTGCTTTTGCCGCCTCTTCCGTGGCATGCTGTGCCTGCAGCTTCTGATTCCTTTCCCTGATCGCATCTACTTCCTGCTGAAGCTGCATTTCATTGAATTTCTTGTATTTGCTCTCTCCTACTTCTTCATAATCAATTTCTACATCCACCGGCACGTGGAAACGGTTCTCAAAGACATCCTTCAGATAGCTGGTGATCTCGCTGGTCTTTCCCTCTGCAACAATCGTGTCCGCCATAGTCAGACACATAGTACGCTCCCCTTCGAAGCGGCACTTTGCCTTCTGGAACATATTTTTCTCCAGCACACTTTTCTGCTCCAGCTCAAAAAGAATACTCTCCTTGTAGGCATGCATCAGGTTCTCCGGCGTATACTGCTCGGAAAGCCGGTATTCCTCGATGATCGTCACCGGAATATTTCCCTGCGAAAACAGCTGTTCCTCAATCTGGTTCTCCACATAACATACCGTCTTCTTCGGGATCAGATGGGTACTGTAAATATAAACCTTGATATGATTTCTGGCTGAAGTGGAGGTGATTTTCGTCACCTCCACCTTTTCAAACAGCATATGGCTGTCGTTATCGATATTCAATGTTGGAAACACATCAAAAAATAGCTTTGTCATCTTCTATTCGCCCCAATGTTCCAGTTCATTACGAAGTGCATCTAAAAGTTCATCCTCTTTTACCTTGCGGATGATCTCTCCTTTTTTGATCAGAAGTCCTTCCCCAATTCCCCCTGCGATTCCAAGATCAGCCTCTCTTGCTTCTCCAGGACCATTTACCACGCATCCCATCACTGCAACCTTGATATCAAGTGGATATTCAGCAACCATCGTCTCTACTTTATTGGCAAGTCCGATCAGATCAATCTTGGTACGTCCACAGGTCGGGCAGGATACAACTTCAATTCCTCCTTTTCTAAGTCCCAGTGCTTTCAGGATCAGTTTTGCACTCTTGATCTCTTCTAATGGATCCCCTGTCAGCGATACACGAATCGTATCTCCGATTCCCTGATAAAGGATGATTCCAAGTCCTACTGAAGATTTAATATTGCCTGAAAGCAGCGTCCCGGACTCGGTGATTCCCACATGCAACGGATACGGGCATTTCTTTGCGATCAGCTCATGCGCTTTTACACACATCATGACATCTGAGGACTTAATACTGACCACCAGATTGTCATAGCCCATGTTCTCGATCATGTGTACCTTGTCAAGTGCACTTTCCACGATTCCCTCTGCAGTCACACCACCATATTTTTCCAGAAGGTTCTTCTCCAGCGAACCACTGTTCACCCCGACACGGATCGGAATCTCGTATTCTTTTGCTTTCTCCACAACCGCACGGACTCTGTCCTCACTTCCGATATTCCCCGGATTGATACGGATTTTATCTGCACCGTTTTCAATTGCAGCGATCGCAAGACGATAATCAAAATGTATATCTGCAACCAGTGGAATATGAATCTGTTTCTTAATCTCTTGTAAAGCCTGTGCTGCTTCCATATTCGGAACTGCACAGCGGATAATCTCGCATCCTGCCTTTTCCAGAGCAAGAATCTGTGCAACTGTAGATTCCACGTCCTCTGTCTTTGTATTTGTCATGGACTGGATCGCTACCGGATTGCCTCCACCGATCTTTCTTCCTCCGATATTTATTACTTTTGTCTCCTTCCTTGTCATCTGCTTTTAACCTCCTGTTCTCACACAAAACCCTCTGCCTGCGGACTTTCGTGCCCACAGAGAGAGGGTTCTCTTTATTTGTCTGCTTTTTCAAAAATCATCTGGTCCCCATAATCCCACTCGGTAAGTGTAAGCTCGGTTCCGTCCACACTGTAATTGAATGTAGTGAGTACAGAATTGATCGCCTGCTCTACTTCCGATGCAGTTACATTATCACCAAGTTCTTTCGCTGTCTCATCCAGCTCTTCCTGCTTTACAGTAAATGTAATCTGCTTTGCCTTGATATCCAGTGTATATCCAAGTTCCACCTCCACATCCTTACCATCGATCAGGTTCTTCCAGTCAAGCTCTGCTTCATTATGGTCATCTACTTCCAGTATCATATCACTCTCATCATGCTTCCACTTTCCTTCCAGCGGATTTCCGAAAAATCCCTGGTAAATGAAATATCCAGCCACGATAATGATCAGAACGGTCGTAATTCCTGTCACATAGTTCCACACACGGCTTCTTTTATCTTCATCATTCTTTGCAATAATCATAGAATCAAGCCCTCCACATCATGTCAATCTTATAATTCATTATACGGGTTTTAACTTTCACTGTCAACGGGGACTGCAAAGAAGAAGATTCAATGTGACTGACGCCATAAAAATCTTATATTCAATTACTGAATATGCGGAAATACCGGTTTGAGTGCCGGGTAGATCTGACGGAACTCCTGATATCTCTTTTCGTATTTTTCAACCAGTTCTGCTTCCGGTTCTACGGTATCTACAATCTTAACCAGCTTGTCAGCTGCTGCTTCTACGCTTTCGTATTCGCCGCATCCGACTGCTGCAAGGATTGCACCTCCAAGTGCCGGTCCTTCTTCGCTCTCGATGATATCCACTTTCAGGTTCATGATATTGGCGATCATCTTTCTCCAAAGAGGACTCTTTGCTCCACCACCGCAGATCTTGGTACGTTCAATCTTGATTCCAAGGCTTTTTGCAACTTCAAGGGAATCACGGAGTGCAAATACAACTCCTTCCAGTACTGCCTGCATCATATCTGCTCTTGTGGTATCCATCGTCATACCGGTAAAGGTAGCTCTTGCATATGGATCATTGTGCGGTGAACGCTCTCCCATCAGATATGGAAGATAGAACACATGGTTCTCACCAAGCTTTGTGATATCTTTCTGCTCTGCTGCAAAATCATCCGTGTGAAGAATCTCTTCTGCCCACCATTTATTGCAGGATGCAGCACTTAACATGCATCCCATCAGATGATAATGACCGTCTGCATGTGCAAAAGAATGCAGGGCATTGTTCTTATCTACGCCGAAGTTTGCACTGGAAATAAAGATGGTTCCGGATGTTCCAAGGGAAATGTTACATCTTCCGTCACCAACTGTTCCTGTTCCGACAGCTGCCGCTGCATTATCGCCTGCTCCTGCAATAATTTTTACATTTTCAGAAAGTCCGAGTTCTGCTGCTACTTCCGGCTTCAGACTTCCTACGACTTCGTAACTTTCATAAAGTTTCGGAAGCTGTTCTTCTGTTACGCCGCAGATGTCCATCATTTCTTTGGACCAGCATTTGTGTTCTACATCCATCAGAAGCATGCCGGATGCATCCGAATAATCAGAGCAGAAGCTTCCTGACAGGCAGTATGCCAGATAATCTTTTGGAAGCATGATTTTTGTGATCTTTGCAAAATTCTCCGGCTCATTTTTCTTTACCCACAGGATCTTTGGTGCGGTAAATCCAGTAAATGCAATGTTTGCTGTGTATTTAGAAAGCGTTTCTTTTCCGATCTCGTTATTCAGATAATCCGTCTCTTCTGTGGTACGTCCATCGTTCCAGAGAATTGCCGGGCGGATGACCTGGTCGTCTTTATCCAGAATGACCAGTCCGTGCATCTGTCCACCAAAGCTGATTCCTGCAACCTGGCTCTTATCACACTCAGAAGTCAGTTCTTTGATGCCTTCTACGGACTGGGTAAACCAGTCTTCCGGATGCTGTTCTGACCAGCCCGGATGTGGGAAGTATAATGGGTATTCTTTTGAAACAATTTTTTTGATGTCGCCTTTTTCATCCATTAACAGAAGTTTTACTGCGGATGTTCCAAGGTCTACGCCTATATAGAGCATAATGTTCCTCCTTGTTAGGGTTTTTATATCAACCTGACGGATTCGAGGGATTGTGACCAGATTATAGAAAATAAATATTGCATCTTCCAATCGGCAAAGCATTCCGATGAGCCTCTTAGGGCGGAAATTGTGTCAGCAATGGCTTCCACAATTTCTGAGTCTCATCTTCATTGCCTCAAATGGAATCTGCCATATTTATTTTCTATAATCTGGTCCTCAAGACATTGAACCGCCTGCTTGAAACATAAATCCTGTTTTTAATTCGTGTTTCTTTGTACTATAAAGGGGCGGGTTCATTCAGCCGCCCCTTATATGATTGTGTATAGTTTTAATTAGCCCCAAGGATTTTCTGTTGGGTAACGTACACCTTTTGGCTGGTTGTAGCCGATTTCGTCTACCGGTACTCCGATGTATTTGAATACTTCGTAAAGTGCTTTTCCGTAATGTCCGAATGCTACGGCTCCGTGATGCGGGAAGTTCTTTTCGATCAGTACATGACGATAGAATCTGCCCATTTCCGGAATTGCAAAGATTCCGATTGCTCCGAAGGAACGTGTTGCCACCGGAAGGACTTCACCGTGTGCGATGTAAGCTCTCAGTACGTTGTCTGATGTGCTCTGCAGACGGAAGAATGTGATATCCCCTGGTTTGATGTCGCCTTCGAGTGTTCCCTGTGTTACCTCGATCGGAAGGGATCTTGCCATGATCATCTGGTATTTCATTTCACAGAATGAAAGTTTGGATGATGCGGTATTTCCACAGTGGAATCCCATGAATGTATCTTTCAGTGTGTAATCAAATTTGCCTTTAATGTCTTCTTCGTAAAGGTCAGCCGGTACGGAGTTGTTGATATCAAGGAGTGTTACGGTATCTTCACTTACAACAGTTCCGATAAATTCGCTAAGTGCTCCGTAGATATCTACTTCGCAGGATACCGGGATGCCCTGTGCAGTCAGACGGCTGTTGACATAGCATGGTACGAATCCGAACTGTGTCTGGAATGCCGGCCAGCATTTTCCTGCGATTGCAACGTATTTGCGGTATCCTCTGTGTTCTTCTACCCAGTCTTTAAGTGTCAGTTCATACTGAGCAAGTTTTGAAAGGATTTCCGGTTTCTTGTTACCGGCTCCAAGTTCTTCTTCCATCTCTTTTACAATTGCCGGAATTCTTTCATCTCCGGCATGTTTGTTAAATGCTTCAAACAGGTCAAGTTCTGAGTTTTCTTCAATCTCTACGCCGATATTGTAAAGTTGTTTGATCGGTGCATTACATGCAAGGAAATTCAGCGGTCTTGGTCCAAAGCTGATAATCTTCAAATTGTTAAGTCCGATGACTGCTCTTGCGATCGGTTCAAATTCATGGATCATATCTGCGCATTCTTCTGCTGTTCCAACCGGATATTCCGGAATGTATGCTTTGACATTACGAAGCTTTAAGTTGTAGCTTGCATTTAACATACCGCAGTATGCATCTCCACGTCCCTGAATCAGGTTATTGCCGCTCTCTTCTGCTGCTGCAACGAACATCTTTGGTCCATCGAAGTGTTTTGCAAGAAGCGTCTCTGAGATCTCCGGTCCGAAGTTTCCAAGATATACAACCAGTGCATTACATCCGGCTTTCTTAATATCTTCCAGAGCCTGTACCATATGGATTTCGCTTTCCACGATACAGATCGGACATTCATAAATGTGTTTTTCTCCGTATTTTTCTTTGTAAGCCTTCATAAGTGCTTCTCTTCTTGATACAGAAAGGCTTTCCGGGAAACAGTCACGGCTTACCGCAACAACTCCAATTTTAACTTCTGGCATGTTATTCATGATCTTTTCCTCCTAAACAAGGACTTTCGTCCGCTTATTTTGCAAGATCGATGTTCTCTCCTTTAAGACCACATACCGCACCTTCAATACCTGCTTCTTCGTGAGCAATAAGCCATTTGTTTTTTGCTGTCAAAAGCTTGTCATCATAAGATTTTGTATGACAGGTCATCAGATCTGTGTTTGTTCCCTGTGGAAGAACAACGATTGCTTTGAATCCATTTCCATCCACTCCACATGGTGCATAGTGAAGGGTTGTTCCATAAATTTCAATTCCTGTTCCTGCCGGAACAAGAAAAGCCTCTACCTTTGATGTCTCATAGGTAAAATCAGATGCAATATCCTGCTCTGATCCAAGAAGTAAAATGATATCTGTAACTGCAACATTCACTTCTGAACTTCTGTGATATTCCAACGCATTCAGCTTGCTGTTATGACCATTACAATATCCGATCTGTATTGGAAGTTCTCCAAAAATTCTCATCTTCAGATCAATTGCAGGTTCTGTCTTCTCCAGTTTGTTATCCGATGGCACATAAATAACCTCCTCCGGAAGTGGTGTCTGCTCCATTACCTTGATCATTTCTGTAAAATCATAGCCATCAACGATACGTCCATAACGTCTGAATTCTGGATCTGTTACATTTTTGATTTTCATTGTGTTTCTTCCTTCTTTCTTTTTATTTTAACAGGCGTGTTCAGTACCTGCTACCGAATACTTAGCCTGTTAACTGCACTTTCTTGTCTTTGTCAACTTTTTCTAACTCATTTTCTGATCCTCTGATTTCTGTCTCCGACGAAACTCACTGGGTCTTACTCCGTATTTTTTCTGAAATGCTTTTGCAAATGCCCTTCCATCTGCAAATCCATTATGCTCTGCGATCTCTTCTACCAATGCATCACTTCCGGTAAGCTCCCGGTATGCATATTCCAGACGAATGCCCTGTACATATTCTTTATAATTGATCTTCGCATATTTCCGAAACATCCGAGACAAATACGTGGGTGAATAACCGAAACTCTGCGCCACTCCTTCAAGTGAAAGATCTTCTTTGAAATTTTCTTTTATGTAACCGGTAATAGAAGAAAGCCGATTCCTGTTCCTATGTTCACGCACAATTTCTTCACTGACATTCATCTTCCGATACTTCGTCACCATCAGATATAGCAATCTGTAAAAATAACTCTGTACTTGCAGCTCATATCCTATCTCTTTTTCCTGATATGTCGCATACATCTTCTCCACCAATTCTACTAGCTGCTCATCCTGTACTCTTTCCCTGTGGGTAAAACAGATAAACTGCTCATCCGTATAATACCGTTCAAATGTCTGAAGCGGCATCTGAAGTACAATGGTCTTATTCGGAAGTGACGCCGAAATCGAATGCAGTTCATTGGAATTAACGATCACAAAGGTTTTCTTATCCAGATGGATGTCTTCTTCATTGATATAAAAATCCAGTTTGCCTTCCAGCACAACAAACATCTCGATTGACCGGTGCCAGTGCTTTTCCCTGACATAATTTCCATCTTTCCCTTCAAACAAAAACATTCGAAAAGAAAGATCCTCATTTGGCAGAACCAGTTCATGTGAACCTTCCATCCTTTCCCCCTTTCTTTCTCCTGTCGGAATATAAACAGCATGATAACCACCATATGACAAACATTGGGTGATCATATATGCATCCCGCATATCTGTCTTTATTCTTACACTTTGCGGTGTAAGCATGGTTTTTGGTGCAAGTATCACACATTTTACTCCTGCGGCTGTTAGCTAGTTATAGAGTGAATATCCAAGACAGCCCGCCTCATATCCACACTGAATATCGTATTCATCATTCAACCCAAGTTTCATTTTCATATTTTCAATAAACAGCAGGATATTTTTATAATCCGATGTTACCTTGATTGTTTCAAATACACTGTCAGCCTCACCGATTATTGGTTCCATTGCGCATAATGTGTAATTTGTGGTATGGATATTCATGCCAATTTTTAGTATTCTTTTCATATGAGTGATCTCCTTTTGTATGCGGTAATCCTTGTTACCTTTGTTCTTATCAAATTCTAGTATACAGGTAAATCCACATTGCTACAAATGTGAGGTCACTTCATATTATCTATTATAACGCATTTTGCAAGGATCTGCATAGCTTCTTCGTATTTGTCCGACTCTACACCTGCGCAGGTCAGTAACAGCGTATGTCCTTCGGCTTCCCGGAATGTAAGACCTTCTTTTCGGGCTGCTTTTGCCACTTTCTTAACATCTGTTCCATTTGAAAATATAATTTGAACCATAAAACCGGCTTCCCCGATCTTTACATTTACTGTATCCCCAAATACCTTGTGGATACTCTCCGCAAGCTTTTCTGCCTTTGCCAGATGGATCTTCCTGGATTTACGGACCTGACTCGCCAGATGTCCGTCACGGATAAACTGTGTCAGTGCGATCTGCTCGGCCTTGGATGCAGTCTGATTGTAATTATTTTTTCTTTTTTCGTAAGTTTCCATCAGTTCCGGCGGCAGTATCATATAACTGATCCTAATAGACGGAAGCAGCATTTTGGAAAATGTTCCCAGATAAATGACATTCCTTCCTCCCGAAAGTCCCTGCAGGGACGGAACCGGTTTCTGAAAATATTTGAACTCACTGTTATAGTCATCTTCAATGATCAGAAAATGCTCTTTCTCGGCGCGTCCGACCAGTTCCAGTCTTTCCTGGATCGGCATCACCCCACCAAATCTTGTCATCTGTGATGGTGACACGTAATACATTCCAATCTCTTCTTCCGCACTTCCTACAATCCGGTAGTTATGATCTTCAAAAACCGTCATTCCCTGTACAAACTCACTGTCCCTGAAAAATACGGTTCTCTTTTTATGATTCAGTGGACACAGAATATGCAGAAGACTCTGTATACCGGCACCGATCACGATCTGATCCGGGCTGCAGATCACACTTCTGGTCTTCTGAATATATTCAGACAGTACTTCCCTGAATTCCTGTTCCCCCTGCGGTTCTCCATAAGAAAGCAGTCTCTCATCCTGACGCATTGCGCTCTTCATATATCTCCGCCATAATTCAAACCGGAAACTCTCTTTATCTACATTTGATGTTGCAAAATCATAGACAACCGGATTCTCCTGCTTCCTTACATGCCGGCTTGCAATCTTTCTGCCCTCTTCCTGCTTCTCGGCAATATCCGTCACATAATATCCACTCTGCGGTCTGGACACAATATAACCTTCTGCTGCCAGAAGCATATACGCATTCTCCATCGTCGTCCGGCTCATCTGCAGCTCGTTTGCACCTTTACGGATCGATGGAAGCTTTGTCTCTGACTTCATCTGCCCGGATAGAATCAGATTTCTGTAATAATGATACACTCTCAGATACCGGCAGTGTTCCTCATTCTGTAATTCCACTCTCATAACTGACCTCTAAAAAATATTTCTTTTTGTATATTTTACAAATGACACTTTTATTTTATTCTATATAAAACACATAAGAAATGCAAGAATTTTTCACTTTGTATTTCGGAAAGGATACTTCAATGATAAAACGAGTCGCTGTTATCAATGATCTGTCCGGTCTTGGTAAATGCTCTCTGACAGCTGCGATACCGGTTCTTTCCGTCATGGGTGTGCAGGCCTGTCCTCTGCCAACGGCAGTTTTAACCAATCAGACCGGCTACGACAGCTATTACTGTACGGACTTTACCGACAAGATCGATCATTACACAGAAGAATGGCAAAAACGTGGTCTTACCCTGGATGCAATCAGTACCGGATATCTCGGCAGCGCAGATCAGGCGGAAAAAATCCTGAATTTCTGTGAGAAGTTCAGAACCCCTTCCACTCTGCTCTTTGTCGATCCGGTCATGGGAGATTCCGGTGTCAAATATGACATTTTCACTCCCAGACTCCAACAGCAGATGCAGAAACTTGTATCCCATGCCGATGTGATCACGCCAAATCTTACCGAGCTGTGTCTTTTAACACACTCTGATTTTGCAGGGCTTACCAAGTATAAGGACGAACCGGATTATCTGGACCGGATTGCCCGGATTGCCGCTCCTTTGAAAGAAACGCAGATCCAGACGATCATCGTCACCGGTATTCTTTATCAGGCTCCTTCTGATGATACCGTAAAATATTACAATCTGGTTCTCGAGAACGACCAGATAAGCGTCATTTCCTCTGGAATTCACGGAGGAAGCTATTCTGGCACCGGTGACCTGCTCTCCGCTGTCGTATGTGCCTCGATGGTACAGGGAAAAAGTGCAGCTGCAGGCGTGGAAAAAGCATGCCGGTTTATCGAAAGATCTCTGATTGACACCGTTGCCGACCAGATTCCGCGCAATGATGGAATCAATTTTGAATCCCATCTTTCTATGCTGCTTGACTGACATTTACAAAATAAATAAAACCCAGGGAGGTAACTATCATGTCATCTACAATCATTAACAATCCAGAACCATCTGCAAATGCACTTTCTCATCAGAAAGTCTCCAGACTGACTTCAACAGCTCTTTTTGCAGCACTGATCTGTGTGACAACTGCTTATATTTTCCATATTCCATTTGGTGTAAATGGCGGATATGTACACATCGGAGATTCTCTGATCTATCTTGCCGCTGCATTCCTCCCAACACCATATGCCATGTTTGCTGGTGCAATCGGTGGTGCCATGGCAGATATCCTGACTGCCCCGGTATATGCACCTGCAACCTTCATCATCAAGATGCTGATCTCCCTTCCGATCACATGTAAAAAGGACAAGATCGTGAATGTACACAACTGTGTCGGCGTTATTGTTTCCGCTGTAATTTCCTTTATTGGATATTATATCACAGATGTAATCCTGTTCGGAACCTGGGGTGCACTGATTCCTTCGATTGTAGGAACCCTTGCCCAGTCAGGCGGAAGTGCTGTGATCTTTATCATTCTTGGTTCCACTCTTGACAAAGCCGGTTTCAAGAGTACAATGAAAAACAAATTTGGAATTTAGCCAAATATTTAATTATACACAAATGACAGGTGGTTCTTGAATATCCGCCTGACTTTCAAAGAGGAGATTTTATTATAATGTCAGATATTATTTACACATTTAAAAACAATGCATATTTTAACATCACCAACCGCTGCACTTGCAAATGTATTTTCTGCATCCGTAACGAGCATGAAGCCATCGGAGAGGCAACAGAACTTTGGCACGACCACAATCCTTCTTTCGAAGAGATCAAGGCAGCTATTGATGCTTTTGATTTTACAAATTATCCGGAAGCCGTCTTCTGCGGCTACGGGGAACCGACCTGTGCCTACGATAATCTGATTGCTGCTGCAAAATACATGAAAGAAAAACATCCGGAAGTTCTCCTTCGCGTCAATACCAACGGACTTGGCGAACTCTTCAATAAAAAGCCGATCGCAGAAGAAATGGCAAAATATATCGATGCCGTATCGATCAGCCTGAATGCGCCAACTGCAGAGCGTTACCAGGAAGTTACACAGCCTTGTTTTGAAAATGCGTTCCCAGATATGCTTGCATTTGCCGAGAAAGCGAAGAAACTGTTCTCATCTGTGCAGTTCAGTGTGGTAAGCATCATTTCACAGGAAGAAATCGATGCGTCCCAGAAACTCGCAGACGAGATGGGGATTCCGTTGAAAGTTCGAATTTATTCGTAAGTTCATTCTCTTTTCTACTATAATTAACAAAGGGACGGCTGCCATACTTTGCGCTGTGCTGGCAGAAGGGCCAAAAGGAATCGTTCGGATTCTATTTTGCGCTATGGAGATGAGACTCAGGAAGCATGGAAGCCTTTGCTGAACATGCTTCCCGCCCTAAGAGGCTCATCGGAATGGTTAGCGCAACTTGAATCCGAACGATTCCTTTTGTGGCTGGCGCTCACTCAACCTATATCATTCAAATCGAGCAGGCTGACTCCTGCTCGATACGTATACTTTGTACACCATCTCGCTTAACAGCTCGATGATGTACATTCGCCAAATACAGATCCTTGTGCAAGCACAAATCTGCACTTGGATCATCGTATACACAAAATGACCATATGCTCTCACATACAGCCATTCTGCATTCTCTCAAAGAGAAAACTTTCACATTTTTATCCAAAAATCCCTCCGATCACAACGTAAGACAGGATATACATGATCACCGATGCCATGCATACGCCGACTACGATTGCTCCGAAAGCTTTTTTCCAGTCGATGCCAAGGAGGGATGCGACAAGAGCTCCGGTCCAGGCTCCGGTTCCCGGAAGCGGGATTCCTACGAAGAGTACCAGCCCCCAGAATTCATATCTGCTGATCCGATCACTTTTGCTCATCGCTTTTTTCTCCAGCTTTTCTACAAGCGGACGGAAAAGGCGCGTCTTGCGCAGCCATGCAAAAATCGGACGGATCAGAAGCAGGATAAACGGAATTGGGATCAGGTTCCCGACCAGACAGATCGGGATTGCACGCCAGGTCGGGATATTTAAAAACGCCGGACCTGCCGCAAGGATTCCTCCCCTGAGCTCCAGAATCGGAATCATTGAAATAATAAAGATAATCAGTTCTTTGGCAGCCTTGCCACCCAGATGAGTTACAAACCACTGTACTAAAGTTTCAGTCATACAAATCTCCTATTTTTTACTTATTAAATCGGTGTTTGACGTGTCAATAAGCATAAATTGCTTATTTGTGTAAGCACAAACGCAATTTATGTTTTTAACACTTACATCATATATTCACGGAGGAAGGCAAAGAGTGCTTCCATCTCTTCTCTCGTACCAATCGTCACACGCAGATATTGCTCAATCCGCTCGCTTCCCCAGAAACGCACATAGATTCCTTTTGCTTTCATTGCTTCAAAGAGTTCTTTTGCATCGTATTCCGGATGTGATACAAAGATGAAGTTTGCGCTTGGTTTTGGGAATACAAAGCCGAGCTTTTTGAATTCTTCTTCTGCCCAGTCTCTTGTCTCCACAATTTTACGTGTTGTCTCAGCAAAATATTCTTTATCTTTTACCGCTTCTGCTCCGTATACCAGAGAAGTTTTGTTCATAGTATAAGAATTAAACGAATATTTTGCATCGTTTAAATACTTGATCAGGAGCGGACTTGCGATTGCATATCCAATACGCATTCCAGCCATCGATCTTGCCTTTGAAAATGTCTGCGTAATGATCAGGTTGTCATATTTGTCCAGAAGCGAAAGTGCTGACTCTCCTGCGAAATCAATATATGCCTCATCCACAATCACAATAACATCCTGGTTGTGTCTGATGATATCTTCCACAAATTCCAGATCTTCATAGATGGATGTCGGTGCATTTGGATTCGGGAAGATCACACCACCATTTTCCGGATAATAATCTTCTTTTATGATATGGAAGTTTTCATCTACCTTCTTGCATTCGTATGGAATCCGGTAAAGATCCGCCCATACTTTGTAGAAGGAATATGTAATATCCGGAAAGAAAACCGGTTTTTCCGAGTTAAAGAAGGTAAGAAAACACATAGAGAGAACATCGTCAGATCCCACTCCCACAAAAACCTGATCTTTTCCAACATGATAAAAATCCGCCAGTGCACTGACCAGTGCATCAGATGTCGGATCCGGATACAGCCTTAAACTGTCCACATGACCCTCCAGCTTTTTCATTGCCGCAAGGACTCCCGGTGCAGGTGGGTACGGATTCTCATTGGTATTCAGTTTGATCACTTTTTTCTGTGGCTGTTCACCCGGAACATAAGGTTCTACTTTTCGGATATTTTTCTCAAATTCTCTCATCTTGCTTTCTCACCTTTCTGTCACATCTTTTGCTTTTGTCTTATCCTAGCTGATATTCTTTTGCAAGCTCTTTGAATTTCGGCAGTGCATTTACGATTGTCTCATAAGCTACACAATATGCAATTCTGACATATCCTGCACATCCAAAAGAACTTCCCGGTACCAGAAGCAGATTATATTTTTTTGCTTCCTGGCAAAATGTCTTTTCATCCTTGATCGGAGTCTTCATGAACAGGTAAAATGCACCCTGCGGTTTAACACATTCAAATCCACATTCTATGAGTCCCTGGTAAAGAGTCTCCCTGTTTCTGTTATAGTATGAAATATCGGTTTTCTCATGCAGACATCTTGCAACTACCTTCTGCTGCAGGGTTGGCGCAT
This sequence comes from Bariatricus sp. TF06-38A, assembly GCF_027690675.1. Taxonomy (NCBI): domain Bacteria; kingdom Bacillati; phylum Bacillota; class Clostridia; order Lachnospirales; family Lachnospiraceae; genus Bariatricus; species Bariatricus sp. TF06-38A. The sequence continues at coordinate 443,203 of NZ_JAQFCE010000001.1, read as the reverse complement.
TGACAAATCCAAGAATACGGTTTGCAACATTTGCTGCTGCAATGAGTGTCTCTGAATCTTTTACATCATCCGGAATCACCAGATATCCGATTCGCTCTCCTGGCAGGGAAAGAGATTTACTATAAGAATATCCTACGATCGTATTGGCATAATACCTGGTCAGATACGGTACATCCACACCATCATAAGCAAGCTCACGGTATGGCTCATCAGAGATAAGATAAATCTCTGTTCCGTATTCGTTCTGCTTCTTCTCCATGATCTCTGCCATCTTCCTGATCGTCTCTTCGGAATAGACAACACCGGTCGGATTATTCGGTGTATTAACGATCACTGCTTTTGTCTTCGGTGTGATCTTTGCCTCAAATTCATCCAGCTTCGGCTGAAAATCTACGGTATTCGGTGAGATTTCAACCAGAACACCGTCAAAATTATTGACATAACTTCTGTACTCTCCAAAGTACGGTGCAAATGTGATCACTTCATCTCCCGGATTTAACAGTGCTTTTAAAATAACATTCAGTCCGCCTGCTGCGCCAACTGTCATCGTAATATTTTTTGCTGCAAATGCAGTACCAAACCGCTCATTCAGAGATTCAGCTACAGCCTGGCGAACATCTTCATATCCCGCATTGCTGTTAGTATATCCATGAAGCACCAATTCATCTTCTTCATCCAAAATATCAAGAATCGCCTGCTTTACGGCTTTCGGTGCCGGTACATTTGGATTACCGAGACTGAAATCAAATACATTTTCCGGTCCGTAAATTTTTGCAAGACGATTCCCCTCTTCAAACATGGCGCGGATTGCCGAGCTGTTTGCCACCATATTTTCCATCTTCTTAGATATCATCTTTTGCACACTCCTTTTCGCTGTCTTCTTTTAATGTCACAACACCTTTTTCTACCATAAATGCCGGTTTGTAGGAAAGCTTGGCCTTTCTTAATCCTTCTTCTCCAACATCATCTTCCCGGTTGGTATATTTGTATTTTCCGGCAATTTCATGCTCTACGAACTGCTGGTTGATCATGGTATACGCACCTTCAATATCCGCATAAGCTTTTTCGATATGAACCACAAAGGTATCGTCATTTACCGCTTCTCCAATCGTAAATGCAACAATCTCATCACCAACTCTGAGCAGACCTCCGATCAGGTTCAGTTCTTTGTAAAGGCGCAGTGAATTGAGTGTTACACACATCTCGGAATTCTTCTCTTCATCATCTTCACAGCCATTCAGATTCCGCCATTTCAGTGCCATCTGAAAACACTCTTCCAGATTATCCTCTGTAATCGTTTCGTAACTCCAGTTATCTCCGTGAAGTGCTTTAAATTTATTGACGTGATTCCGCTTGCCGTGCAGCTTTTTGCCGGAAAGTGTTGCAAGTTTCTCACTTTCATAGACATAATCCGCCTCATCTCTGTGATAGGTGATGTCGAATTTGCCTGGAAACCATGTTTCAAGCTTGGCGAAATTCTCTTTTGTCACCCCATACAGACAGAATGGAACGCCTTTTTCTTTCTCCCACTTCATGATATCTTCAATCGCTGCTTTTACATCTTCATCTTCACCTGCCGGAAATGCATAGCCGTAACCTGCACTGTTGTCCCGGAACAGGAGAACGTTGTTATATTGTGCAAATTCTACTTCGTAAAACCTTGCCCACAGATATACATTTGCAAAAGTACGGTCGCAGCTTCTGCTTGGGTACTTTTTGAAATAAAAATCAATAAGATCCCGGTCTGTCAGTTCTGGTCTTTTAAATTTTGCTTCTGCCATAAAAAATCCTTCCATATTCCGCTTTTTTGCGGTACTGTCTGTTAGTATACCACATTTTGAGTGGATTTTTGCGGTTTTCTTGTATTTTTTTGTGTTACTTGTAAAGTTAGTGGGCCAGGTACCCAAATAAAATATGCCAGATTCCACTCGGCATACTATTCCGATGAACCTCTGAAAGCGGCAATTATGTCAGCAATGGCTTCCATAATTGCCTGAGTTTCATCTCCATTGCCTCGGATGGAATCTGGCATGTTCTATTTGGGTACCTGGCAGATCTACTTTACTGGTTGTGACTGTTGCTCCAGTACGAAGTTTTTTGCCAAACATAAGAACCGTAAAAACGCAAAACGGCTTTGTTGATCCAGTTGCTCCACTACTGTTTTCTGAAATAAAAACTATTTCAGTCTATAGATAAATACAGGAAGTGGAGGATCATTTTTACGGTTAAAATAGGAATTTACGATTACGAGCCATTTTTTGGAGTCTATTGTTTTGAGATAATTCAAAATGGCTTCTTTTTCTTCGTAGCCGGTGTCGCCGCCGCTGTAGATGCAGAGGTTTATGATGCCGCCTTTTTTGAGCAGGTTAAGGGCTGACTCGATGGCGGTGAGGCTGGTGGCTGCGCGGGTTGCGATTTTGTGGTCACCGCCGGGGAGGTAGCCGAAATTAAAGATGATGACCTTGGCTTCTTCTTTTACATAGATCTGCATTTTTTCATGACCGTCCTGGATCAGCTTGGCTCTTGTCGACAGGTTCGCTTTTTCGAGGCGTTCTCTGGTGTGAGCAATCGCCATCTCTTGCACATCAAAAGCATAGACATTTCCGGTCTCTCCGACTTTCTGGCACAAAAACTCCGTGTCACCGCCGTTTCCGGCAGTGGCATCAATGCAGATATCCCCTTCTTCTATATACTCTTCTAAAATGTGATGGCAATATTCTGTGATCTGAAAATTCATGTCCTAAACCTCCTGCTTATGTTCGGAAAGTGCGCATTGCCTCGATGATCTGTGCAATCAGAGCTTCCTTCTTTTGTTATCATTTTCTGTCACTTATCTGTCTTTTATTTACCGGGCAATCCATTTGGAATTTTCTGGCGAATAAAAATTAAGCATTTCCCGTACTTCTTTTTCGTTATCGAATGGGTTCCTGATAATCTTATACTCTTTACCTTCCCATGGGATGGTGATCTTACCATTTTTTACCGTCATCTGCTCGATGGCTGTCCGTGGCAGCTGTACGAGTTCATTTCCATCCTTGTCATAGAATGCCATACCATTGTCCCAGTAAATGATCACACGCATCATTTTCATTCCATAGCTGCGCGTAACCAGGCACACCACTGCGATCACAAGGAACCAGATACTGTAGGTCAGCCCGCCGGCAATCCCGCTTCCTATTGCGCACAGAATGCAGAAAACTGCAAATGGAAGCATCAGATATTTAACGGTCATGCCGCTGTAATACCCGGATACCAGACAATGAAAACTGCCCTTCCATTCATTTCCAAATTTCGCAGCTTCCTGCTGTGTCTTCTTCTGGATCACCTGATTCACCGCCTGCATGATGGCATTCCGAACCAGACGCTGTACAATATGTCCCATCTTTTGTACCTCCTCATGTTCTCTCATTTATGTCAATTTTAGCATATCCTGTTACTTTTTCAACCACGCAGCGTTATATGTGATATAAGTTTTTCTTATATCACTATTCATAGAATGTATTTCCCATTTTCTCCCATTTCTCCTAAATTAGAAGTATCGACTTATGGAGGTACTGACCAATGAAACTTACTACAAAAAGAAAAGAACAGATTTCTTCTGTTCTCATCATCTGCCTGGGAAATATACTCAACGCTTTTTCAGCCAGAGTCTTTCTTCTTCCGGCTGACCTTGTTGCCGGTGGCACGACCGGAATCGGGCTGATCCTGCAGCGCATAACCGGGATTCCTCTTTCCTCTCTGGTGCTCGCTTTCAACATTATCATGCTGGTGCTTGCCTATATTTTCCTCGGGAAAAAATATACATTATCTGCAATTTTAAGCTCTTTTATGTATCCGATCGCACTGGAATTCTTCAATCAGATCCTTGGAGATTATGTTCTGACAGACAATCTGATCCTATGCACACTCTTTGCTGGCATCGGAATCGGAATCTCCCTTGGAATGATCATCCGTACCGGTGCTTCTACCGGTGGCGTAGACGTTCCGCCACTGATCTTAAATAAATATTTCCGTTTTCCTGTTTCAGCCGGATTGTACATCATTGACTTCTTTGTCATCCTGGGGCAGGCACTTTATCAGCCAGTTGACAAGGTACTATATGCGATTTTGTATGTGATCATTTACACCCTTGTCATGAACAAGCTGATCGTCAGCGGAACTTCAAGGATTGCTGTTCAGATCATCAGCAAACATTCAGATGAAATCCGTAATTTTGTACTTACCCAGATTGACCGCGGTACAACCATCATTCCAGTTCAGGGTGGCTATCTGAACCAGCAGCTGAATATGGTACTCACCGTCATCTCCAACCGTGAACTCGTCCAACTTGAAAAAAATGTTCATCAGATCGATCCGGAAAGCTTTATCATCGTTTCCCAGGTACAGGAAGTTCAGGGACGCGGATTTAATCTGGATAAACACTGGAAACCAGAGTAGTCAGATACCGCTGAAATTCCCGGATTTCCGGCTCTTTTTTCTTTGATTTCAGGCAGGCAAAATAAAGACTGTCCTGCCTGGCTGGAACCAGCGGCACCGCCGTAACCCCATAGTATTCTGCAAAGGACTTTGGTCCGATCGCGATTCCGCTTCCGCTTTTCACCATCTTCATCACCGTATCGATGCTGTCTGAGCGGATGACTCTCTTCCATGTGATATTCTGTTCACCATATGTCTTTCTGAGGAGACGATCTTCCACCGAATGCTCCAGTCCTGTGAGCATAGTATATTCCCTGCAATCCATGATTGAAGCATTTTTCTTCTGCGTGAGCGGATGATCCGGTGCCATCAGTATACACTGCTTCTCACGGATCAGTTCTTTTGCAAAACAGACACATTTCTCCATGCCGATTTCATTTTCCGGCATCCGGTCCAGTGCCATATCAAGGGAACCGTCCTTGATCGCCGCATATGCATCCAGCCCAGCCTCCGTATAAAATGTCACCTCGAGCTCCGGATGCCTTTCAAAATATCTGGCAATCTTCGGAAACAGTCTGTTGGAATAGACTCTGGCACCAAGTCCGATTTTTAATTTTTTATGTTCTGTTCCCGAAATCACTTCTTCTTTAAAACGATTCCAGTCTTTTAGCATTTCTTGCGCTTTTTGGTAAAAAATATTCCCTTTTTCGGTAAGTTCCAGTCCTTTGCTTGTCCTGTGAAATACGCGGTATCCCAGTTCCTTTTCCAGATTCCGGATCTGCTGGGACAGAGCGGGCTGCGAGACGAAAAGGTACTCTGCTGCGCGGGAAATGCTTTTGCAATTTGCGATTTCTACAATGTAAGTTAATTGTTGTATGTTCATTCAACGCCTCTGTTTTGTTTTTCAGTATATAAAAATCCCCCATACGGGACATTTCTGTTTTCTTGACCTGTATGAGGGTATCCTATTACTATTTTTTAGCAGGAGTGCGTCCTGCAAGCCATCCTCTGACGGTTTCAATATTTGCTTTTATTGTCCGATCAATATGGGCGATCGGGCATGTTCTTGAAATCCATCTGCACTTCGTTGTCAATAACTGTGAGTTCTTCATCATCCATAATAATTCGAAGAACATACTCACAGGCTTTCCTGTCTTTATACACTTTTGCCTGCTTCTATTATACTGCCTCATTCATCGATGCCAGCTTTGCTGCCTGGTCTGCTGCGATCAGGCTGTCAATGATTTCATCCAGATCTCCGTTCATAATGCTGTCCAGCTTATGAAGCGTAAGCTTGATTCTGTGATCGGTCACACGTCCCTGTGGGAAGTTGTAAGTACGGATCTTCTCAGAACGGTCTCCGGTACCGATCTGGCTTCTTCTTGCCTCAGCCTCTGCAGACTGCTTCTTCTCCAGTTCCAGTTCATATAACTTGGAACGCAGAAGACGGAATGCCTTTTCCTTGTTCTGCAGCTGTGATTTTTCAGTCTGGCTGTAGATCACGATTCCTGTCGGATAATGAGTCAGTCGTACAGCAGAGTCTGTGGTATTGACACACTGACCACCGTTACCAGATGCACGCATAACATCGATACGAATATCTTTTTCATCGATCACAACGTCAACTTCTTCTGCTTCCGGCATCACTGCTACGGTAATGGTTGAAGTATGGATACGTCCGCCGCTTTCTGTCTCCGGCACACGCTGTACACGATGTACACCACTTTCATACTTCATACGGGAATATGCTCCCTGTCCTGTGATCATAAATACAACTTCCTTGAATCCGCCGATTCCGTTTTCATTGAGGGAGATCATCTCTGTCTTCCAGCGTCTGCTGTCTGCATAATGTACATACATACGGTAGATCTCAGCCGCAAAAAGGGCAGCTTCATCTCCACCTGCACCTGCACGGATCTCCACGATAACGTTCTTGTCATCGTTCGGGTCTTTTGGAAGAAGAAGGATCTTGAGCTCCTGTTCCAGCTCTTCGACTCTCTTCTTAGACTCACTGAGTTCTTCTTTTGCCAGCTCTTTCATCTCTTCATCGGATTCTTCCTCCAGAAGAGAAAGACTGTCTTCAATGTTCTGTTTACAATTTTTATATTCTTTATATGCCTCAACAATCGGGGTCAGATCATTCTGTTCTTTCATCAGCTTGCGGAAACGTGACTGGTCATTCACCACGTCCGGTTCCTGAAGCTCACCCATAATCTCCTCATAACGAATGAGCAGATCTTCTAATTTATCAAACATTTCTTTTCCTCCTGTTATTTGCTACGCCTATTGTACACGCCACATACCACACGGTCAAGACCTGCCAGATCCTTTTGCGTTGAAACCTGTTCAAATCCAGTCTCTTTCAGCAATTTTTCCACATCTGTACTCTGGTCATATCCAATCTCCATCACAAGCCAGCCGCCGTCTGTCAGATATTCCGGAACCTTTTCTGCCAGGATCCGGTAAAAATAAAGACCGTCCTCTTTTCCGTCCAATGCCTCATACGGGTCATGAAGACGTACCTCTGCTTCCAGCTCTTCGATCACTTTTGTCGGGATATAAGGTGGATTCGATGTGATCATGTCAAATGTTCCTGTAATATTTTCAAACATATCAGTCTGGATCCACTTACCGCTCACTCCCAGCTTTTTGGCATTTTTTTCAGCCACTTTCAGAGCTTCTTCTGAAATATCTGCACCTTCTATGACAATCTGCGGATTTCTCAGTTTCAGGCTGATTGGGATACAGCCTGAACCAGTACACATATCCAGCACTTTTACCGGATTTTCCTTTTTCATAAGAAGCAGTCTTTTTTCTGCTTCCTCTACAAGAATCTCAGTATCCTGTCTTGGCACAAGTACATGTTCATTGACTGCAAATTCATATCCCATAAATTCCTGAACCCCGGTCAGATGCTGCACCGGAATCCGGGTTTTTCTGCAGCTTACCAGCTCAAAGAACCGGTCTTCTTCATTTTTCGGCATTCTTTCAAAACCATCCACATAATATCTGGTCCTTGTCATGCCGGTCACATGCTCCAGCAGGATCCAGGCATCACTTTCCGGCTCCGGAATCCCCGCCGCTTTCAATTCACCTGTAGCTTTCTGATATGCTTCCTGATAGGTCACAGCTTTTACTCCTCTTCCTTATATCCGAAATTCTCTCTCAAATACGCTTTCCAGTCAAACACCGCTTCTACAGACGCAATCCCGACCTCGATCATCTCATCGTCCGGTTCCTTTGTCGTAAGCCCCTGCAGCCAAAGTCCCGGCTTACTTAAGATACACACGATCGGATTCTCACTGCTTCCTGCCCATTTGATCAACTCATAAGAAATACCAGCAATCACCGGAAGAAGTGCAATTCTCACAATCACTCTCATCAGCGGAGATTCTACCCTTACAAAAAATAAGAGAACGATTCCCACGATCATGACAAACAGCATGAAGCTGGTTCCGCATCTTTTGTGTTCTTTAGAGCTCTTTCTAACATTTTCAACAGTCAGTGGAAGTCCATGTTCAATACAGTTGATACACTTATGCTCCGCGCCATGATAGCGATACAGACGCTTAATATCGTTCATTACCGAAATCCCGCCCACATAGGCAACAAAAATCGCAATGCGGATGATTCCCTCAATGATAATCCGAACTGTATAGGAAGAAATCCATTTCTTCAGCAGATCTGACAAAAAATACGGAAGTACCATAAAAATACCGATCGCAAGTGTAAAAGATACAACCATCGTCAGCGTCATCAAAAGCTTTTCCATACGCTCCTGCTTCTTTTCTTCGGCTTCGGTCATCTCTTTTTCTTCCTCTTCCTCATAGAAGCTTGCTGACCAGGTCAAAGTCTTCATCCCCAGCACCAGAGAATCAACAAAATTAAAGATTCCTCTGACAAAAGGGAGCTTCGTAAGTGCCGTATATTTTCCAACTACACTTTTATATGTATCTGTTGTAACTTCTATCTCTCCGTCAGGCTTTCTCACCGCAACCGCATAACGGTCTTTATTCTTCATCATCACGCCTTCGATGACAGCCTGACCACCAATATTCGAAGATTTCATATTCTGTTATGTCCTTTTTAATTCATCGTATACACAAAATAGGCTGAGATTTCACAATCCCAGCCTGTTGAATTCTCTTATTACTGAATTCCGTATTTCTTGTTAAACTTGTCAACACGACCTCTGGCCTGAGTTGCTTTCTGCTGTCCTGTGTAGAACGGATGACATTTAGAGCAGATTTCTACGTGGATTTCTTTGCTTGTAGAACCTGTTACGAATGTATTCCCACAGTTGCAAGTTACAGTTGCCTGATAGTAATCTGGATGGATTCCTTCTTTCATGATTTTCACCTCTTCTTGTTTTATTCGTTTTACGCGCTTTCACGCGGCTAATATCTTTAAACAGCTATGTTAGCATAACATAGTTTTTTTCTAAATGCAAGTAATTTTCTAAATAAACTTTGTTTTTTTGACCATTTGGACAAATTCTACGTTATTTTTCGTGCGGTCAAACATATTCAGAATGCTGTCTACCGCTTCATCTGACTTCATTCCGTTTAATGCACGGCGCATAATATCCACTGCTTCCTGCTCCTCTTTCGTAAGAAGCAGATCCTCTCTTCTTGTTCCGGATTTCGGGATATCGATTGCAGGAAAGATTCTCTTTTCAGAAAGCTTCCGGTCAAGCACCAGTTCCATATTACCGGTTCCCTTAAATTCTTCGTAGATGACATCATCCATCTTACTTCCGGTATCTACAAGTGCGGTTGCGAGGATAGTAAGGCTTCCGCCCTCACGCATATTTCTCGCTGCGCCAAAGAAACGTTTCGGCATATGAAGTGCTGCCGGATCAAGACCACCGGACAGGGTTCGTCCGCTCGGTGGAACAACCAGGTTGTATGCTCTTGCCAGACGGGTAATGCTGTCCAAAAGGATCACAACGTCCTTTTTGTGCTCAACCAGACGTTTTGCACGCTCGATCACCATCTCTGACACACGTTTATGATGCTCCGGAAGCTCATCAAAGGTCGAATAAATAACTTCCACATTATCCCCTTCAATGGCTTCTTTGATGTCGGTTACTTCTTCCGGACGTTCATCGATCAGAAGGATCAGAAGATGGATCTCCGGATTATTCTTCCTCATAGAAAGCGCCACCTGCTTCAACAGGGTTGTCTTACCTGCTTTCGGCGGTGATACGATCATGCCTCGCTGTCCCTTACCAATTGGAGAGATCAGATCCATAACACGCATTGCAGTGCTGCTCTTTCCCGCTTCCAGTCTGAGACGTTCATTTGGGAAAATCGGTGTCATATTTTCAAAGTTCATTCTGCGTCCTGCTTCTGCCGGAGACATTCCATTGATCTTGGTCAGATACAGAAGCGCACTGAATTTTTCAGACTGTGTCTTTACTCTTGTATTTCCTGTCAGGATATCCCCTGTCTTCAGGCTGAATCTGCGGATCTGCGATGGTGATACATATACATCTTCCTCGCCCGGCAGATAGTTCTGGGAACGGATAAATCCGTATCCATCCATGACTTCCAGAATTCCATTCACCGTACGTCCACTGTCGAGCTGTTCAATATCTGCGGTTCCGGCTTTTTCGGATTTTACTTCCTCCTTCGCCTCTTTTATTGAAACTTTGTCATCTTCTTCCAGCATAAGATCGATCAGATCTGCTTTTTTCATCGTTGAAATTCCGCGAAGTCCGCGCGTTTTTGCCACCTCTTTTAATGTAGAAAGAGGCAGGGACTCATATTTTTCTCTCGTCATATGTTCTATATTCCTCCTTTATTCCAATTACTTTTCTTATCCAAAAAAATATTAAACTTTTAACATTGGGAAATCTTGTCTGAACTGACTAATCTGCTTTTGATAAACCCAAGTATACAACATTTTGCACAAAATGGAAAGAAGTTTTTTGATTTGCTTTCATATCAGAAGAATGTTATCATAAAAGAGCAGCAAAACTGTAATCAAAGGAGGACGTATGAAAATGTCAGCAATTGAGCAAGCACTTGAAATGCATGAAAAATGGAATGGAAAAATTGAAACTACTGCAAAGTCACACGTAAACTCTCGTGAAGACCTCGCAATCGCATATACACCAGGCGTTGCCGAGCCATGCAAGGTCATTGCAAAGGACCCGGATGCAGCCTACAAATACACGATGAAAGCCAACACAATCGCTGTAGTATCCGACGGTAGTGCCGTTCTCGGACTTGGTAACATCGGAGCCAAAGCCGCCATGCCTGTTATGGAAGGAAAAGCAGTTCTTTTCAAAGAATTCGGCGGAGTCAACGCAGTTCCGATCTGCCTGGACACTCAGGATACAGAAGAGATTATTAAGACAGTTGTCAATATTGCACCTGCTTTTGGCGGAATCAACCTGGAAGATATCTCTGCCCCACGCTGTTTTGAGATTGAGAGCCGTTTAAAAGAACTTCTTGATATCCCTGTATTCCACGATGACCAGCACGGAACCGCCATCGTCGTTCTGGCAGGCATCATCAACGCCCTGAAAGTAACCGGCAAGAAAAAAGAAGACTGTAAAATTGTTGTAAATGGTGCCGGAAGTGCCGGAGTTGCAATCACAAAGCTTCTTCTCACCTACGGTTTCCCGAAGATCACCATGTGTGATATCAATGGAATCATCTCAGCTGATTCACCGAATCTGAACTGGATGCAGAAAGAGATGACCAAAGTGACCAATCTCGACCATGAGACCGGTACACTTGCTGATGCACTCAAGGGTGCTGATATTTTCGTCGGTGTATCTGCCCCGAACATTGTTTCCCAGGAAATGGTTGCTTCTATGAATAAGGATGCGATCCTTTTCGCAATGGCAAACCCGGTACCGGAGATCATGCCGGATCTTGCAAAAGCTGCAGGCGCAAAAGTTGTCGGAACCGGACGTTCTGACTTCCCAAACCAGGTCAACAACGTTGTCGCTTTCCCTGGTATCTTTAAAGGTGCATTAGAGGGACGTGCACCACAGATCACCGAAGAGATGAAGCTTGCCACAGCAAAAGCAATCGCTGGACTTGTTCCGGATGAAGAGCTGAACGAGGACAATATTCTTCCGGAAGCTTTTGACCCTCGCGTATCACAGGTCGTAAGCGAAGCTGTCAAAGCTCTGATTTAATCTTATGAATACAAGGACTCATGATATCAATCGCCCGCAGGAAATATCCTGCGGGCTTACTTGCAAAAAAGAAAATCCCCTGCGCTGGGGAGAACGGCGCTACTATGCACTGGACTACTATCTGAAACAGAATTTCGGTGAAAAACTGTACAAGATTTCTTTAAACGGAGGCTGTTCCTGTCCGAACCGGGACGGAACCTGCGGCACACGCGGTTGTATCTTCTGTAGCGAAGGCGGATCCGGCGATTTTGCCGCTTCTTCTTCTCTTTCTGTTGCCGATCAGCTTGCCTATGGAAAAGGCCTTGTCCGCCCCAAATACAACGGACACAGCTATATCGCCTATTTTCAGGCATATACCAATACCTATGCACCAGCCTGCCATCTGCGCCGGATCTTTACCGAAGCGATTTCTGATCCAGAAGTACGCATTTTATCTATCGCAACGCGTCCGGATTGCCTTTCACCTGAAATCCTTACACTGCTTGCCGAACTAAATGCCATTAAACCGGTCTGGGTAGAGCTTGGACTTCAGACGATCCACGAACGCACTGCCAACTGGATGCGCCGTGGTTATCCACTTTCCGTCTTTGAGCAGGCGGTCCATTCCCTTCACGCGATTGGGGTACAGATCATCACCCACGTAATTTTATTTCTTCCGGGAGAATCTGAAGCAGATATGCTCGCAACCATCCATTATCTGAACGCTCTTCCGATTGACGGAATCAAGCTGCAGCTTCTCCACGTTCTGAAGCATACCGATCTGGCAGATTTTTACAGGCAGGAACCTTTTTATATTCCAGATATGAACTCTTATTTTCATCTGCTCGGAAAATGTATCGCTTCGCTCCGTCCGGATATTGTCATTCACCGTCTGACCGGTGACGGACCAAAATCTCTTCTTATCGCACCGCTCTGGACCGGCAATAAACGGTTAGTACTCAATCAGATGCAGCGCTATTTAAAAGAGCAGAATCTCTGGCAGGGAAAAGAATATACTACATTTTAAGGAGGCAGCCCTATGGCAGAAGCATTTACACTTTATAAACTCATCATTCTATACATGCTGGACAAAGTTGATTTTCCTCTGACCAACTCCCAGATTTCTGAATTTGTCCTGGACAAAGGATATACCGATTATTTCAAACTCCAGCAGGCTCTTTCTGAACTTGCGGACGGTGGTCTCATCCTGAAAGAATCCACTCACAACCGCACTCTTTTCCATCTGACGGAAGATGGGAAAGGGACGGTTCATCTTTTCCGGGATAAAATCTCAAAGCCAATCCAGGACGATATTGACCACTTTTTACAGACAAAACAGTATGATCTGAAAAATGAAGTTTCCGTAAAAGCGGATTATATGAAAAATGCAGGAGAGGAATATTCCGTGCGCTGTCAGGTCTTTGAAAATCACGAACCCCTGATCGATCTGACCCTTTCTGTACCGACTGAAAAAGAAGCGGCGGCAATCGCACTCAACTGGCAGAAAAAAAATCAAGTCGTCTATGCGTGGCTGATGTCTCAGTTATTGTAATGGATGTGAATGATACGGTTCGCAAATTAAGGCTGTGATTGGGCAATGATACACTTGAATCTCACGACATGAAAACTCTACGTTGTTCTTTGGGCAGATCTCAGCTACGTTCTTGAAAGCTTGCAAGCCTCATGCCTGCTCCAAAAGAGCTGAATCCCGGGCACGGACAGAAAACAAATGGATAAGGATTCCATGTTTGTGCTATGGAGATGAGACACAAAAATTGTGGAAGCCCTTGCTGACACAATTTTCGCCTTAAGTAGCTCATCGGAATGGTCAGCACAAAGGAATCTGCTCTATTTGTTTTCTGTCCACGTCCGACCACAACCTACAAAAAAAGCAGACCGTCCCATATTCCGATCTGCCTAAATAACCACCACAAAACTGATGTATTTCCTTTCTTCTATTTCCACCGTAATTTCTCCGTGGTAACGATTCACAAGCATCTTTGCATTATAAAGTCCCAGTCCATGCTTTTTTCCATCTTCTTTCGTAGAAAATCCTTTTTCAAAGAAATGACTGATCTCGCCAAGTCCTATATTTTCAACCTGATTCTTTATCGTGAAGATAAGCTTATCATTCTGGGAATCAATTTCGATCAGTACCTGATTTTTTTCTTCGGTACAGGCTTCGTATGCATTGTCGATCAGGGTTCCAACAATCTCGATCAGATGGTGTTCGGAAATGCCGGAAACGATTTCTTTGTTCCACACGCGGATATCGGTCCGGACATATTCCGGCGCACGGACAATTTTACTGTAGATAAATCCTGCCAGGATTTTATCGCTGATCTTCAGAAGGGGGAGATACTTCCTGCTGTCATCTTCTCTGGCAATTTCCGTAATATATTCAGACTGCTTTGCTACCAGTTCTTCATAATTGTCGATGGTCAGATGCATATTCAGGATTGCATTCAGATGATTGTCAAATTCATGCTGTTTGGCACGGATTTCTTTGACCAGTTCTTCCAGCGGAATCAGATAGTTCTGATAAAGCCGCAGTTCATTTTCCTTCTGGCGTATCAGTACATAATTACTTCTCCAGTCCACAATTCCCCAGATCACAACGATCACCATCAGAACAAACATGATAAACACCCTGTAATCAAAGGTACCGCTGATCAGGAAATCCACGATCAGATAGACTGATACCATAAGTGCCATTACGCAGAAAATACGATATAGAAATTTGCGTACCCAATCAGCCATTTAACAGTCCTCCGATCACCGATTTGTAAGTCACACCGATTTCTACCGTATCCGGACAATTTTTGATCCGGATGATCCGGTTGACGGTATCGTAATATTCAACTTCATTCTTATTGACCGCATACATCCGATGGCACTGCGCAAACATCCCTTTTGGCATCTTAAGCAGCATCTGTCTGAGAGTCACATAAGGGACATCCCAGTTCTCCGTCACAAGATGCAGTCTTGTTCCTCTCGGTATCGCTTCCAGATAACGGATATCCTCGCATTTCAGCTGATAATTGATCCCGTCTTTTTTCACAACGATCACCGGTGGTTTCTCCCTGCTCTCTTTTTCCAGCACCTTCTGAACAACCTCTTCCACCTGCTCCCTGTGAAATGGCTTCATAATGTACTGGTAACAGTGCAGCTCCCGGTAAGCCTGCATTTCCATATTGCCAATGGCAGTCACCATCACGATCGGGGTAAAAATATATTCAAACCTCTCCCGTATCTCTCTTGCGAACAAAATCCCACCGATATCCTCTCGGTCCTCGCCGCTTAGATTTACATCCAAAAGGAAAAGACCATACCGGATTTCCTGATCCAGCAGGTCTTTTGCTTCTTTCAGGGAAGATGCCTTGTGGACACGGATATCATCTGAATATGTGGTAAGAATCTCTGACAATGCCTGCAGCGAAGTCAGTTCATCTTCCAGGATCAATACATCCGTCATCTATTTGTCACCTTTCCTCTCTCTTTTTTTAATCTAATCTTCCTTGATCACTTCTTTAGCGCTCTTTACAAGCCCCGCAAGTGACTGCAGTTCTGACGGAATGATGATTTTCGTTGCCTTGCCGTCTGCAGCCTTTTCAAATGCCTCCAGACTCTTGATCGTAAGCACTGCCTGGTCTGCACCCGCTTCACGGATGAAACGGATACCGTCTGCATTTGCCTGCTGTACTTTAAGGATGGCTTCCGCTTCACCTTCAGCCTCTTTGATCCTCTTTTCTTTTTCTGCTTCTGCCTGGAGGATCGCTGCCTGTTTTTCAGCTTCCGCTTTCAGGATCACAGATTCTTTTTCACCTTCTGCAACAAGGACAGTAGATTTCTTTTCACCTTCTGCACGGAGAATAGCTTCACGTCTTTCACGTTCTGCTTTCATCTGTTTCTCCATTGCATCCTGGATTGCTGCCGGTGGAATGATATTTTTCAGTTCCACACGATTGACTTTGATTCCCCATGGATCCGTTGCCACATCAAGAGATGCTCGCATCTTCGTATTGATCGTCTCTCTTGATGTCAGTGTCTGGTCAAGTTCCAGATCACCAATGATGTTACGAAGGGTGGTCGCCGTCAGATTCTCGATTGCCATGATCGGGTTCGCTACTCCGTAGCAGAACATCTTCGGATCTGTAATCTGGTAGAATACAACGGTATCGATCCGCATGGTTACATTATCCTTTGTGATAACCGGCTGCGGTGCAAAATCAACTACCTGCTCTTTTAAATCTACTCTTCTTGCCACACGTTCAATGATCGGCAGTTTAAAATGAAGTCCTACACTCCATGTTGCCTGATATGCACCAAGACGTTCGATAACCAGTGCCTTTGCCTGTGGCACGATTTTAATGCAGGAAGTCAGAAACAGTAATGCGATCACAATAATAATTACTAAAATAATAAGTCCCGTCATCTTTTAGTCCTCCTCATATTTTTTTACAATTAATTTTACTCCGGATATATTAACCACCTTCGCCAGTGTTCCGGGTTCCAGGATCACGTTATCCTGTTCGGATCTTACCGTCCACTCTGTACCATTTACCACCGCCATACCAGTCTGCCCTATGTTATCTACTTTCTGGCTGATCCGGATCGTCTTTCCGATGATTCCTTCATAGTTCGTCTTCAGACGGCGGGTGTTAATAAAACGCATTGCAAATGGTCTGGTAAATACAAGCAGTAAAATTGTCACAATAAAAAATGCAACCACCTGTCCGGCAAACGGTACATCCAGAATATTCAGGATCAGTGCCGCCAGCGCACCTCCTGCTCCCCAGATCGTTGTAAGTCCCACCGTTATGATCTCGATCACCAGAAGTACTACCAGAAGAACCAGCCATGCAACAGTTATATAGCTGTCCTGAACTGCTCCCATATTCTTCACTCCTTTCTGCTTACAGATATGGTAGCAGAGTGTCTGTGTCAAATCAATCCCTTCTGCGTGAATGCAGTGATTTCCTGTGCGAATAGGTTACGCTTCATCCTTAATCCGCTTCATATGCGCTTTGATCGTTTGTTCGTAGCCGTTATCGCTCGCTTCATAGAATACGGCATCTTTGATCTCATCCGGCAGATACTGCTGTTTTACATAATGATTCGGATAATCATGCGCGTATTTGTAACCAATTCCATGCCCCAGCTTTGCAGAACCTTTATAATGTGCATCCTGCAAATGCACCGGAACAGTCGTTTTATATTTTTTCACATTGTCCATCGCAGCAAAGACAGCATTACATGCTGAATTACTCTTCGGCGCTGTTGCCACATAAAGAACTGCCTGTGATAAAATGATCTGTGCCTCCGGCATTCCGATTCGCTCCACTGCCTGTGCTGCACTGACTGCAACATTCAGTGCCATCGGATCCGCATTTCCCACATCTTCCGATGCACAGATCATAATCCTGCGGGCAATAAACTTAATGTCTTCTCCGGCATACAGCATCTTTGCCAGATAATATACGGCTGCATCCGGATCAGAACCGCGCATACTTTTAATAAATGCGGATATGGTATCATAATGATTATCTCCTGTCTTATCATATCGCACAACCCGCTTCTGTATACATTCGGATGCAACCTCCAGCGTGATATGGATCATTCCATCCTCACTTCTTGGTGTGGTGAGGATACCCAGTTCCACCGCATTAAGCGCAGATCTGGCATCTCCACCGGCAAGGTCTGCCAGGAAATGCAGGGCATCCTCCTCGATCACCGCATGATAGCTTCCCATTCCTTTTTTTTCATCCTGCACCGCTCTCAGAATCAGGGTCTCTACTTCTTCCTGTGAAAGCGGACGGAGTTCAAATACACTGGATCTGGAAAGAAGCGCACCGTTCACCTCAAAGTAAGGATTTTCTGTCGTCGCACCGATCAGAATGATCGTGCCGTCCTCCACAAACGGGAGCAGATAATCCTGCTGTCCTTTATTAAACCGGTGAATCTCATCGATGAAAAGGATTGTCCTTTTCTGGTACATCCCTTTCAGTTCTTTCGCCTTATTCACCACTTCTTCCATATCCTTCTTCCCGGCAACCGTAGCATTGATCTGGGTAAATTCTGCACTTGTAGTATTGGCGATCACCTTTGCAAGCGTAGTCTTTCCGGTTCCCGGAGGTCCGTAAAAAATAACAGAACTCAGTTTATCCGCCTTGATCGCACGGTATAAAAGCTTGTCCTTTCCGATAATGTGCTGCTGTCCAACCACTTCATCCAGAGTCGTCGGACGCAGTCTGGAGGCAAGGGGCGATTCTTTCTCCTTTGTCGTCTCCCGCATATAATCAAATAAATCCATCAAAACCTCTCCTTTAATCCAGCAGCAATTCATCGACTGTCACAAATTCATATCCCTTCGCCTGCATGATATCGATAATGCGAAGTGCCGCCTTTACTGAAGACAGATAACAGTCATGTAATAAAATAATATCATTTTCCTCCGTTTCCGTCACTACTTTATTGACAATTTCTGTCTCATTATCCGTATTCCAGTCAAGCGGATCCACATTCCATAGCACCGCAATCATGCCGGTATTCTCTTCCATCTCCTTCTTCCAGGCTCCATAGGGCGGTCGCATATATTCCGTCTTTTTTCCGGTAATTTCTTCAATCGCGGTATTGGTCTTTCCGAGTTCGCACTCTGTCATTTCCTGAGACATTTTTGTGAGATCTACATGACTGTAAGTATGATTTCCAATAATATGCCCTTCTTCAGCCTCTCTGCTCACAACTTTCGGATATTTTACTACATTTTCCCCGATCACAAAAAAAGTAACCTTCACATTCCGCCCGGCAAGCCCGTCAAGGAGCACTGGCGTACTGGAAGGATGTGGGCCATCATCAAATGTGAGGGCGATCTTGGGCTTTTCCTGATACTGCTCGTTTGTTCCACCTGCCTCATAGGATGCTTCTACCGTTTCATCATTCATTCTTATCAGTTTGATCTTTCCGTTATCGATCACTCCCCAGGTAAACAGAAGCCATGTAAAGCATAAAAAACTGATTGTTCCATAAAGCAGTCGGTACCACATACGGATATCCCTCTTTTCCCATTCTCTTTTTACTATATGCGGGAGATTCTTTACCTATGTACTCACATTTATGCTTTCTTGCCTCCGGTACTCTTGCATTAAAAAAAATATACAGAACACCAATCTCTTCCTGTTTTCTATACTCAGATCAAAAAAGGGGATATCAACCAGCTTCTGCTGACTCATATCCCCTGAATGATCTACATTGCTTTTTTATAAAGTTCAATGATATCCCTGATCGTAGACTGTCTCGGATTTGCCATGATATTTCCGCTCTTCATGGCATCGGCAGCCATCAGTTCAATCTTATCTTCCGTTACACCAACATCGGCAAGATGCTGCGGAATACCAAGATCACGAAGCAGATCTCTCGCTTCATCTACCAGCATTTCCGGAACAAAATCGATC
The DNA here is from genome assembly GCF_027690675.1 of Bariatricus sp. TF06-38A. Classification (NCBI taxonomy): domain Bacteria; kingdom Bacillati; phylum Bacillota; class Clostridia; order Lachnospirales; family Lachnospiraceae; genus Bariatricus; species Bariatricus sp. TF06-38A. Next base: position 424,198 of record NZ_JAQFCE010000001.1, on the reverse strand, counting down.
ACCGGGTCTTTTTCTTTGCTGATATAATTGTAGATCTTCTCATAACGTCCATGATCTGCAAGTGCATTATATTCCACAATCGTTGGAAGAAGAATCGCATTTGCCACACCGTGTGCCACATGGAAATAGGCGCTTACCGGATGGCTCATAGCATGGATATTTCCAAGTCTTGCCCATGCAAATGCGATACCTGCGAACATGCTTCCGGAGAGCATGGCTGCCGCCGCCTCTTCGTCCTGACGGTTTGCTACGAATCTGCGCAGATTTGCACCGATCAGTTCCATTGCCTTTTCTGCCATTGCATCAGAAAATGGAGATGCATCTCTTGAAGTGTAAGCCTCCCATGCATGGATCAGTGCATCTACGCCACATGCTGCGGCTACCGATGCCGGAGAAGTCATAACAAGCTCCGGATCCAGAAGTGCATAGCTTGGGATCAGCTCATAGCTGAACACAGTCAGCTTATAATTTCTTGCTTCATCGGTAATAACAGAAAATGCCGTCACTTCACTTCCTGTACCTGCTGTTGTCGGGATCGCAATGATCGGAACGATCGGTCCCGGTACCTTGTGTGCACCTTCATAATCTCCGATCTCTCCGCCGTATTTTGCAAGAACACCAACTGCCTTTGCCACATCCATTGGACTTCCGCCACCGAAAGCTACAATACTGGTTGCTCCTGCTTTTTTGTATGCTTCTGTTGCTTTATCTACCGTTGCAACAGATGGATTTGCTTCTACATCAGTAAATACTTCCACTTCGATACCGGAAGCCTTCACGATCTCTTCGACTTTCTCGACCATTCCGATCTTCTTCAAAACCGGTCCGGAAATCAGAAGCATCTTCTTGGAACCACTTTTCTCAAGAAGCTCCGGAAGTCTCTTTAAACTGCCTTTTCCAAAAATAATATCCTGTGGTACATTGAATGTAAAATCTTTCATCATCTACTACTCCTTTTAAATAAGAATGTGCCTCGGCACATTCTCGCGCCGAGCGCGTTGCTGAGCGCCAGTGGCGCTCGTTAAGCAACGACCGAAGCAGAGCGTAGACCGCTTGCGACATTCTTCATCTTCGTGCGAGTGCGCATCTCCGGCACGCAGTGCCTTTTGTTTCATAGGAAGTTCCTTCGGAATTTCCTATGAAAAAAGACGAGACCGCACCTTAGCAGTCTCGCCCTTGAGTTTCTACTTACACAGCATATACCCTCTGTCATTTTTTTGTCAAGAGGATTTTCTGTTTTTATTTCTTCTTTTTCTTTCCATTCTTCTTTGTCGGCTTTTTCACGCTATAGCCAAATGTTCCGAGCAACTTACCCAGACTATAATACTGTCCGTGCACATATACGATCGGATCGGTCTTTTCCAATGCAAATCGCCCTTTCTGATCCATATAGGCATCATCTACATGAACCGCTTTTACCTCGGCAAGGAAAATATGATGCGATCCCGGTGTTTCTTTTTTGACCACCTTACACTCGATGTTGACCGGACTCTCCGCAATCAGTGGCGCACTCACATATTCTGCCTTTTCCGGTGTCAGATGCAGCTCTTTGAATTTGTCCACATCTTTTCCCGAACGCACACCGCAATAATCCGTTGCATACGCAAGTTTTTCCGTCGTCAGATTGATTACAAATTCTCCGGTCTCATCGATCATGTGATAAGAATACCGCTCTGGTCTCACGGAAATCGAAACCATCGGCGGGTTTGTGCAGACCGTTCCCGCCCACGCCACGGTAATGATATTCGGATTGCCTTCTTTATCTGCCACACTGACCATAACTGCAGGCAGTGGATACAGCATATTTCCCGGCTTCCAGATCTGTTTTGCCATAAGCCATCTCTCCTATAAAGTTATCTGTTTTTATTTTTGCTGCAGGTAAGTTACCAGAACAGGGATCATCTGTTTCTTTCTTGATACTACACCTTTCAGGAGAATTTTTTCCGTATCTCCCGGCAGTTCAAACGCTTCAAGAACCTGTTCCTTTGCATTTTCACCACAGCAAAGGAGTTCTGTAGACTCTTCCAGAATATTAGTCATCATCAAATACAACATATGCAGTCCCTGGGTCTTTCTCGCCTCTTCCAGATATGGGATCAGACGTCCTTTCACCTCATCCAGTTCATCCTGATTCATGGATGTGATCTGTCCGACTCCAAACATGATATCTTTTACATTGAACACCTTAAAGTCCTGGAAACAGATCTCTTCTACGGATTTGCCACGCAGATTGCTTCCCGCATTGAACATCTCTTTTGCATGTTCTTCCATATCAATCCCGGCTATCCGCGCCAGTGCCTCTGCTGCCGCCTGATCAACCATCGTACAGGTTGGTGAACGGAACAGTAACGTATCCGAAATAATTGCAGAGCACAGAAGTCCCGCCATCTGTGGCTCTACCTCTACACCGCTTTCCTGATACATCTGGTAAATGATCGTAGCGGTACATCCAACCGGCTGATTCCGGAAATATACCGGTCCGATTGTCTCCAGACCGCCCAGTCTGTGATGATCAATGATCTCCTGCACCTCTGCCTCTTCAATTCCATTCACAGCCTGTGATTTTTCATTATGATCCACAAGAATCACCTGTTTTTTACGGGATGTCATAAGTCTTCGTCTGGAGAGGAAACCACAGAACTTTCCTTTATTATCCAGAATTGGGAAATCTCTGTACTTCGTCTTTGACATAACTTCTTTCACATGTTCCACATAATCATTCAAATGAAAAATCTCCAGATTATCACGGCTCATAAAATACTTGACCGGAATACTCTGGTTAATCAGCCTTGCAGCAGTAAAGGTATCATGTGGTGTCTGAATAATCACGATATCTCTCTCCTCTGCCATCTTCTTGATCGTCTTGGAAATATTGGCTCCCTGGCAGATGACCAGACAGCTTGCATCCATCTCGATCGCGCACAGCTGTGACTCATAACGGTTTCCAAGAATGACAAGATCATCCTTCTCAATAAAATTCTCCATCAGATCCGGACTGGATGCGGCAATGACAACTTTTCCATTCAGGAAATAGCCATGCTCATTCCCGGAGATCAGTGTTCCGTCCAGTGTTTTGACGATATTGCGGTACTGGGTTCTCGCTGTTGCAAGGATATTATTATCGTACACTTCCATATATGACGTAGCAATATCTCCGATAGTGATCAGCCCTTCCAGCTTCTCACCTCTTGTTACCGGCAGTGTCTTAATATTCTCATCTTTCATTCTTGCCCATGCGTCTTTAATGGACATGTGACCAGATACACCCTCAATATGACGGATATCCATATCTTTTACCTGAAGGTGTACATTGTCCAGAAGAGACGGCACACTTACCTGGAATTTATCCAGAACATATGCTGTCTCACCATTTACCTCGCCCGCTCTTTTCGCTATGTATTTTTCTCCTGTGATTTTATTTTTCAGATTTGCATATGCAATTGCCGAACAGATAGAATCTGTATCTGGATTTTTATGTCCGATCACATATACTTTCTTTGGTTTTTTCTGATCCATTTTATATTACTCCATTACTCCATTACTATCTCTTGTTCCTTTATTTTTCAGAATGCCATTTTTTTTACTGTTCGTCAACCCTTGTTCGGATAAAAGACCACTTACACTAAATTTTAAACAATATCTCTACCAGTGCCTTCGGTCTGCCACCCGCTGCCGCTGTCTTCTTTGCATACACTTTTCCATAACCGGCTTCCATGATCTTATTCATGATCCGGCGCGCACTTCTGACCGTAATTCCCAGACACTCCGCCAACTGATGTGCATCGAAAATATAACTTTTTCTTACATCTGCAATGGCAATGATCTTCAGAATTGACGTTGTGCTGAGCCCGGTTTTTTCTGAAATTTTCCGTAGCTTCGGATCGGAAGAAATGAGCTGATATTCCAGCTGGATCTCCTTTCCAAGCGGTCCGTGCTGTGTCTGACCGGCATCAATCCAGAAAATCTCCTGCTTTGCATTTTTCAGGGAAAAATCCAGTGCACGTCTTGCGTTCATTTCCGCGTCATTCATCGTGCCTCCGGTTCCGATCCCTACATTCAGGCTGATTTTCTTCTCCTCCTGCACTTTTTTTTGCAGATTCAGAAGCTTCCGCTGGTTAAATTCTTCTTGTACAGCCCCGGAATTGGAAAATACAATATATTCTCTTCTTCCTGATGCAAAAATTGCACCTTGAATCCCTTCTGTATATTTGATGATTTCTTTTTCAATATCTGCTTTTGCAAGCATACTTGAATAATAATTCTCTTCTCTGCTCTTATAATCCGTCAGCTGAAAAATCTCAACTGCTGCCTGCGCATATTCTGCTTCCTGAAGCGCACATTCATTTTTTAATTTTTCCAGTGCCACTCTCACTTTTGCCCTGGTCGGAGGCAGATAAATTGCATGGTATCCCTTTTCCTGCAGTGTCTTATACACCCACCGAAGAGAAGTCAGTGCCACATTGATCTTTCCTTCATCCAGAAGCTTCATGTGCCACTCCACATACTGTTCTTCTTCCACTCCTGCCTGAAACGGACAGGAATAAATGTTTCTTGCCAGGATGTCAAATGCATCCAGCAAATCCTCAATGACCTGTTTTTCTACAATATCAATACTAAATGCATCCAGTTCAATATTACTTTTCTGCATCTGCAGAAATGCTCCCGCAATGCTGATTACCGATTTTTCCACCGACACATGCGGCCTGGTGAAATGATAGTTTCTCCCCACAAAACTTTCGATCGCACAGCCCGTAAACAGTACCGCATCACACTCCTGTTCACATTCCTCAATCAGCCGGTCACTTCGGTTAACCTGTTCCTCTTCATAAGAAGCTACTTCTACTGAACTGTCGATTTCTTTTATACTCTTCTTAACAACCTCACAAGATGATTTTGATCCGATAACTCCAACTTTCACAAATTTGTCCCCCGTATTGCGATCTTCTATCCAGAGAACCTGCCGTTGGCAGCTTCTCTCTATATATCTGAATAATTGCTTTAAAAAAGGAACCCCTCAAACGGGATTCCTTTTTATTATAACTCAGAGCCATCAAAAACCACAAGCTTAGAATGCTCTTTTTTTAATTCCAGATAACTTTCTTTTGTCAGCGTCGGTTTGAAATTGTCAAGAATCTGTTTTGCCTTTTTTGCGTTATCATAAAGAAGATCAATGATCGTAAGCGCCATCATCTTTGCCGGAACGATATAAGCAAGTTCCGGGTCCGCAAGACGGTAATCCTTGGAGTGAAGTCCTCCGGTTATTCCCTCTGTCCAGATGTGCATACACGGCATGAACTGAGAAAGATCCCCCAGATCTGTAGAACCTGCTGTCTCATAAAGCTCTACAAATGAATCTTTTTCCGCCCCTGTATATTCGATCATATTTTCTTTATATAATGCTGAAAGCTCACGGTTGGTATTCATCGGAAGATATCCGATCTTATCGTCAATCTCGACTTTTCCTCCGATTGCAAGTGCTCCGGCTTTTAACGCACGGTTCACTTTTTTACTGGCATCCAGCATTCCATCAATTGTGAAAGCACGTACCATGATCTGCATCTTCACAACAGCAGGAACTACATTTACCAGATCTCCGCCTTCTGTAATGATTGCACTTACACGAACCTTTTCTTTCTCCTGAAAAGTCTCACGGAGTGCATGAATGTTGTTCAGTGCCAACTCTGCCATATTTAACGCATTGATTCCTTCATGTGGTGCGAAACCTGCATGCGCAGCTTCTCCGATAAATGTTACCGTCTTTGTCACAAATCCGTTGCAGTCGGTATCAATCACGCAATGCCTGCCATTTCCAATTTCCATCATGTGACACTGCAATGCCATATCCACATCATCAAAGCCACCACGTTTTAAATATTCCTGCTTGCCGCCGTAAAAACTGATCTTATTTTCACGGATCAGACTGTCGCGATAATCATAATCTACGCATTCTTCCGCAGGGATCGCAATAAAATCAACCGCTCCACCCAGTTCCTTCATCACTCCGGATCTTAAAAGACCAATCGCACATCCATACAGATCTGCAAGCTGTGCATGATGACCGCAGGCATGAACATTTCCTTCTGGCGTACTGTCCGGATGTTCTTTGCACTGGATACAGTCCAGCTCTCCGATCACAGCAATTCTTGTATTCCCTTTTTTCGGAGTTGAAACCTTACAGCCAGTATATGCAATTTCCGTCTCCGGCTCTTCTCCAATCTCCTGAAATGCCTTTATCATTCTTTCTGTAGTCTTAAATTCTTTGTAGCCAAGTTCAGGCGTTTTATATACATCATCACCAAGCTGAATGATCAAATCTCTGTTCGCGTCAATCGCGTCCAGACATCTCTGCTTCAGTTCTTCTTTTTCCATCTATGTCGTCCTCCTATTCTGCACCCATCAGTCTTCTCAGTACTTTTGTCACTTTCCAGGTCTCATCTGTATCAAGCGCTTCTTCTACTGTGTGTACATTGATCATTCCACATCCCAAAATGACGCTCTTATATCCGTGTCCCGCAAGCACATTTGCATCACTTCCGCCACCGATGATCATTTTATTTGCTGTAATTCTTTCTTCTGCCATTGCATTTACAGTATCCTGGATCAATTCACAATCTTCTTCCAGCGACAGGACCGGGTAAGCCATCTCATGCTTCATCTCATAACAGGCTCCCATTTCCTCTACAGCTTCCTTGCAGCACTGTTCCATATGTGTAACCTCTGCAGCCAGCTTTTCCATACTGTGTGAACGGATCTCTGCGGTAAATGTAACCTCATCTGTTACGATGTTGGTTGCAGATCCACCTTCAATATGTCCGATATTAGAGGTTGTCTCATAATCAATACGTCCGATGTGCATCTTACTGATTGCCTTTGATGCCACAACAATTGCATTGATTCCTTTTTCCGGTTCAATTCCGGCATGCGCTTTCTTTCCTTTGAAAGTAATCTCAATCGCTTCCATTGCCGGTGCTTTGTATGCGAGAGTCTCTGCTCCACCGGTTGCATCTACAACAACCAATTCCTTGCATGGCAGCATAGACATATCCATGTGCTTTGTTCCCATCATACTGATCTCTTCGGAGCAGGTAAATACAAGATAAATATCTCTGTGCGGTACACCGCTTTCAATGATATCTTCTACCGCTTCCATGATTGCTGAAATTCCAGCTTTGTCATCTCCGCCAAGTGTTGTTGTCTTGTCGGTACTGATGATGTTTCCATTGATCACCGGATTTACATTTCTGCAAGGCTCAATCTGATCCATATGTGCTGCAAATCCAAGTGGACGTTCCTTCGTATTTCCTTTTACAAATGCAACGATATTTCTGCCGTTTCCACCATAAGCTTCCCCGGCATGATCTGACTGGAACGGAATGTTCCGCTCTCTCAGCCAGTTTTCTATCCAGTCCGCCATCTCTTTTTCCCCTTTTGACGGGCTGTAGATCTTGATCATCTCAATAAATCTTTCCTGTAATCTTTCTCTCGATAACATCTTTTTCCTTTCCGGACTTAGTCCTCAAGCTCTTTCTTGTAGATAATCTTTCCTGCGAAAATAGATCCAAATACGGCTACCAGGATAACAACGTATGACGGTGTTCCAGGGAAGAAGGATAAGAATCCGTTTTTCATCAGCCAGTTCATTGCAAATGCGATAACAACCGCTACAGCACCAAGCTTCGGTCTTGTGATTGCGAACTGTCCGAATACAGCTCCGTAAAGTGCCGGAAGAAGGAAGTTGAGGGCCTGCTTGAATCCTTCTGGCATCATACCAATAATTGCGTTTCCTGCAATTGCTCCGATTGTCAGAATCACAATATTTACAATGATCGATACAGCAATACCGATGGTTGATACAACAGAACCTTTGTCACTCCCCATTTCAACGCCTGCTGCTTCCTGTGCAACAGAAGAACACGGAACACGCATGTTGGATGTATTTCCTGAAAGGAATGTCAGATAAGTTCCCGGGATTCCAAGAATCGGGAAATAGGAAATCGGTTCTACAATATAAAATGCTCCACTTACACTGATCTGTGCGATTGTACCTGCAATGATTGCGGATACCGGTGGCATATATCCGTATACAACTGAGATAACAAGTGCCGGTCCAAAACATGTAATGATACCTAATAACATGGTGATTTTTCCCCATTTAACAATATCAGGTATATAGACTTTGTTGTAGTATTCTTTATTCATATCTTTATCCTCTCATTCCTATTAAAATACAGTGTTCCAGATGTAACCAATGAGCATGCCTGAGAACATGGAAATTGCAAAGGCCCATTCTCTGAGCCATCCAATATTCTTTTCTTTCGCTAACTTTGTCAGGGTCATCATAAGAATGCATCCTACGATTGTTGCGATTGCCGGTGCTCCGCCAAATGCAAACTGATTCTTTTCGTTGAAGAAGTTTCCTGATGCAAGGTTTGCAAATGCACCAAGCATCGCTCCTGCTGAAATGATCGGAACCATTTTGGAATTTCCTTTTGACATCAGATGATTTACTTTATCCATCTTATCTGTGAAAAGGAGTGTGAAGATCAGCCATCCAAGTGAACCACAGATCATGGTCCATACACCACAGGCGAATGCAACCGGTGTCAGGTTCTCCAGTGTAGCGCCCATTGCCTGTGCGCCAAATCCGGCTGCCATTGCTTCATAGTTAACGGATCCGATGAAAGAAAGTCTCATCCATGAAACAGGTGCTCCCATTGATACGATCAGGGAGATCATTGTTACCAGGATTACAATAGATGGTCCAATTGAGGAAATGGCACTACTCTTAATTGCCATATTGATCTTTTCCTGTTCAATTCCAATCTCTTTTGCTGCTTTGAGTGACTTCCTGAAAAACAGTACGGACTGAAAAACTACGATTCCTACTGCTATTGCGGCACCCACCCACATCAGAGGGCTGTTTGCCAGTTCCAGATAATTCACGTTTCCCTTCATTTTAAATTCTCCTTTGCCTTTTAGTTTAGGACACTGCCCTTAACATGTCCTTATGTTGATAATATACAATTTATTTTTTCTTTTGTCAATTTTTTTCACAAATTTTACTATTCAAAATATACACAAATTTTTACCACAATTTTCGTACATAATAACGATTTTTTCTCATTAAGCACAATTTAACCGTCTAACCATCTGGAATCCATACTTTTTATCTATACAAAAATGTGTTATACTAATAAACATATTGAGCATACGTTCAGAAAAATAAACTAACAGAGGTGTTAAGATGGAAAACGAAAAATTACAGGAACAGACAGAAAGCATGGCAGACTACGAAGCACATTTCGATGATGCCAATCCATGGAATGTGGTCGCACGTTATCAGGAAGAAGGAACCAATCTTCACGTAAAAGTAGAAGGAATCGTAAATGGTGGTGTCATCGCCATGGTCGAAGGACTTCGAGGATTCATCCCGGCATCCCGCCTTTCTCTTTCTTATATCGAAGATCTGGAGACTTATCTTCTAAAAGAAATTGATGTCCGCGTGATCGAAGCAAACCAGGCAGAAGGACGTCTGATCTTATCTGCACGTGAGATTTTAAGAGAACAGAAAAAAGCAGAAGATGCAAAAAAACTTGCATCTGTACAGGTTGGAAGTGTTGTAAAAGGTACCGTTGAATCGCTTCAGTCCTACGGTGCTTTTGTACGTCTCGAGAACGGTCTTTCCGGTCTGGTTCACATTTCCCAGATCAGTACTCAGAGAATCAAATCAGCAGACCAGGTACTTCACGTTGGGGACGAAGTAGATGTCAAAGTCATCGGTATCAAAGACGGTAAGATCAGCCTCAGTATCAAGGCTCTTGCCGAAGATGCTGAAAAAGAACAGGAGGAAGAGCTGGAACACGTAGAAATTCCGAAAGTAGAAGCAATCGGAACCAGCCTTGGGGATCTGTTTAAAAATATCAAGCTTTAAAAATTATAATTTAAAAAAGGGAAGCCTGCACTTTCGCAGACTTCCCTTTATCATTGCCTGATAAGTATCACTGACACTTTATGCGAGAATGTACCCCCTGTACATTCTTTTCTATTTCTTCAGTGCTTCCAGATCCTGCATCCAGACTGCCGCACACGCATCGCTCGGCATTCTCCAGTCTCCTCTCGGAGAAAGTGCCACCGTACCGATCTTCGGTCCGTCCGGCAGGCAGGAGCGCTTAAACTGCTGTGCAAAAAATCTTCGGTAAAAGGTCTTCAGCCATTTCATGATCGTCTCACTGTCATAAGTTCCTTCAAATGCAAGCTTTGCGAGCCGATAGATCTTTGACGGTTCAAAACCAAATCTCAGAACATAATACAGATAAAAATCATGCAGTTCATACGGACCTACAAGGTCTTCTGTCTTCTGGGCGATCTCGCCATCCTTCGGTGGAAGAAGCTCCGGACTTACCGGTGTGTCAAGAACATCCAGAAGTACCTCTTTCAGCTCCTGATCCTCACAGGTATCCGCATAATACTGAACCAGATGGCGTACCAGTGTCTTCGGAACAGATGCATTGACTCCGTACATAGACATATGATCTCCATTATAAGTCGCCCACCCAAGAGCCAGCTCCGACATATCTCCGGTTCCGATGACCATGCCCCATTCCTGGTTAGCAATATCCATCAGCACCTGGGTACGCTCTCTTGCCTGTGAATTCTCATAGGTCACATCATGTACCTCTTCATCATGTCCGATATCACGGAAATGCACATGGACCGCATCCGCGATCGGCACCTCTTTCAAAGTGGCTCCCAGCTTCTTCGACATCAGGCAGGCATTCTGATAGGTTCTGTCTGTCGTACCAAAGCAAGGCATCGTCACTGCAATGATATCCTTGCGGTCTTTTCCTGCCATGTCAAACGCTTTTGCCGTCACAAGCAGTGCCAGCGTTGAATCCAAACCGCCGGAAATTCCAACGACTGCTGTTCTCGAGTGAGTATGCACCAGACGCTTCTTCAGTCCCATTGCCTGGATCATCAGAATCTCCTCACAGCGCTTTTCCCTCTCTGCCATATTCTGTGGAACAAAAGGGGTCTGTGCAAAGCTTCTGGTAAGTGCTGTCTCTTCCACACTTATGTGGAACAGTACTTTTGGAAGATGACGTTCTTCCGTTGTCTGGAAAGTTGTATTTTTTCTCCGTTCACTTAAAAGACGGAAAATGTCAATCTCACTGACGATCATCTCGTTGGCAAACCGCTTTGCTTCTTTCAGAATCGTCCCATTCTCTGCGATAATATTGTGTCCACCAAATACCACATCCGTTGTAGACTCTCCGTCCCCGGCATTTGCATAGACATAACCTGCAATCAGTCTTGCAGACTGTCCCTTGATCAGTTCCTCCCGGTAACTATCCTTTCCGATCGTCTCATCACTTGCTGAACAGTTGACCAGGATGATCGCGCCTTCTCTTGCCGCCTCAATACTCGGCGGGATTGGTGACCAGACATCCTCACAGATCTCTGCCGATACGACCAGATCATCCATCTCTGCCGCCTGATACAGGATCTGCGGCCCAAACAGGATTTCTTCCCCTTCATAAGAAATCACTCTTGCTTTTTTCGGTCCTTGACGGAATTGACGCATCTCATAAAATTCCCCATAATTCGGAAGAAATGTCTTGGTTGTAAAGCCAAGGATCTTTCCGTCATTTAATGCGGCCGCAACATTATAAAGCTCTCCATCAATTGCAAGTGGAAGCCCAACAAATACAAGTGCTTCTGTATGCCTGGTCTCTTCTGCAACTTTTGCAAGTGCTCTGCGCACCTCTTTTAACAGTATATCCTGTGTAAAAAGATCGCTGCAAGTATACCCGGTCAGGCAAAGCTCCGGAAAAACAATGATCTTTGCGCCAGCCTTCTCAGCTTCTTTCATACGTTTGCAGATTTCCTTACAGTTGTGCCAGACATCCGCCACACGAATATCAACTGTGACCGCTGCAACTTTGATAAATCCCTGTTTCATGCGTTTACCTCTTTATCTTTTTGCCTGTTTTAAAATCTGTTTCAGTTCTTCTACACTAAATGTATACGCCATATTGCAGAAATGGCATTTTACTTCTACTTCTTTTCCGTCATCGATCATTTCCTGGATATCTTTCTTTCCGATGCTGATGATGGCTTTCTCGATTCTCTCATGCGAACAATTACATTTAAACTGTGTATCCATTGTATCTGTAAATTCCACATTCAGGCCATCCAGTACCTGCTCCAGCATCTGCTCCGGTGTATGTCCGTTATCCAGCATACTGGTAACAGAAGAGATCTTCTTGATATTCTCTTCCAGTTTATCCAGCACCTCATCCGATATAAACGGCATTACCTGCACAATAAATCCACCTGCACAGTGTACAGTGTTGTCCTTGTTCATCAATACTCCAAGGCCCACAGAAGACGGAACCTGTTCGCTGGTTGCAAAATAATACGTCAGATCTTCTGCGATCTCACTTGTCTGCAGAATAGTCTGTCCAACATATGGTTCTTTCAGTCCCATATCTTTAATAACATTTAAAAGACCGATTCCAACAGCTCCTCCAACATCCAGCTTGCCATTCTTAGGCGGCATCATTGCTTCCGGATGATCGACGTATCCTTTCACGTCACCTTTTGCATCTGCAGTCACCGTAATTCCGCCAAGTGGTCCATCACCTTTGATCTGAAGCGTCAGCACATCTGTCTCGTTCTTCATCATGCCTCCCATCATTGCTCCTGCCGTCAGAAGTCTTCCAAGTGCCGCTGTTGCTACCGGACTTGTGTCATGTCTCTTTCTTGCCTCTTCCACCAGATTTCCGGTTGTTGCGGCAAATGCACGGATCTGTCCGTCTCCCGCAGTTGCTCTTACAATATAATCTTTCATATAACAATTCTCTCCTGTTCTATTTTCCCTGTTCTCTTGCGATCACATAAATGCGCTCGCTTGTGTCCATCGGCGCATTCTTTGAAAATGCATCGTATGCTGTCACAAATTCCAGCCCCGACTTCCGGATCAGTTTCTTCATCTCCTCCAGCGTATACGCTCTCTGATAATGCGTCTCCTCATATTTGCGATAAAGCCCACTGTCCTTATCTGTCTCAATAAAAAGACTCAGATCATATTCATTGATCTTCTCATCTTCGTAATAATAGTTGTCCCAGATAAAACTGCATTCCTCCCGGTTCTCCGCAATTGTGCGATCCCCAAGAATCTCTTCATACTTGTAACGTGTATTAAAATCAAAAATAAAAACACCTTTCGGATCCAGATAATTGTTGACCAGGCGGAATACTTCCTGAAGTTCTTCCGGCTCTGTAATATAATTGACCGAATCGCAGACACTGATGACAGCTCTTACCGTACCATACAGTTCGAACTCTCTCATATCCTGCAGAAGATACAGAATATCATGACCGGATTTGTCTCGTTTCTCCATTGCGATCTCCAGCATCTCTTCCGCATTGTCCGCACCAATCATATCATATCCTGCCTTTGCAAGCAATTCTGTCATGTTCCCGGTACCGCACCCCAGATCCAGTACCAGTCCATCCCTGACACCATATTCTCTCATAAGACCGGTGAGATATTCACACCATTCTTCGTAGGGAATATTATCCATGAAGGTATCATATACACGTGCAAAGCTTGTATACGCTTCCATACTCTGTTGTTCCTCTCTTTCGATTCGCCATCAATGCCCATAAGCAGCACTGACCGATGTCCACGGACCACTCCGCTGCGCATCCTGACATCCAGATTATTTTATAGTATAACACAGGATTTTCCTCTAGGAAAGTCATATTCTAATGAGAACTTTTCCCTTTTGGAATTTTCTTTACTGTTCACAGTACCTGTGACCAGTAACGCATTTTCTTTTTCAGACACAAAAAGAACCAGGGGAAATTCCCTGATTCTCTTCGTATTTTTTAGAATCCCAGTTCTTCATTCACCAAAATCACTTTTATTCTGTTTGGAACATGGCTGAATCTTGTAATCAGTGTCTGACAGCAGATACTTTTCGGAGATTTACAGTTGGAACAGACACCTGTCTTCGCACACGGAAGCCCTTCAAAACGCTGTCCGTTAATCGGAGCTGCCACATACTTTGCACGGGCATATGCATCCTCTGCACTTCTTACAATTTTGTTCATGCCAACGATCATCAGAACATTTTCCGGTCCGTAAGAAATAGCTGCCACACGGTTTGCATTTCCATCTATATTAACCAGTATCCCATCTTCCGAGATTGCATTACAGCTTGCCAGAAAATAATCGCAGTTAAGTGCCTGATGCATCATCTCTGCTTTTTCCTCCGGTGTCGCACACAGATCTCTGTCCAGCACTTTATAATTTCCTTTATGAAGTGCTTCAGGAAGACCAATTGCCTTAATGCTCATAGACCCTCCCCAACTGATGCTGCTTCCTTCCGGAATCAGCTCCAGTGCAAGGGCAAGTGCCTCTTCTTTGGTCTGTACATAATGTCCCTCCATCTGACGGGACTTCAAATTCTTTATCACCTGCTCAGCGAGCAGATCATTTCGCTTTGTAACGAATTTATCCATTATTCAACCACCTGGATCCATCCTTCCGGTGCTTCGATGTGTCCCATCTGAATTCCGGTAAGTGTTTCATATAATTTCTTGATAACAGGTCCCATCTCATCCATTCCGCTTGGGAAGCAGATTTCTTTACCATGATCTACAATCTTTCCAACCGGTGAAATAACTGCTGCTGTTCCGCAAAGTCCGCATTCTGCAAAGTCTTTTACTTCATCAAGATATACTTCTCTTTCTTCTGTCTCAAGTCCAAGATAATGTTCTGCCACATAAAGAATAGAACGTCTTGTAATAGATGGAAGGATACTGTTTGATTTCGGAGTAACTACTTTACCATCTTTTGTGACGAAGATGAAGTTTGCTCCACCTGTCTCTTCTACTTTTGTTCTTGTTGCTGCATCCAGATACATATTCTCTGCATAGCCTTCTTCATGTGCTGTTACAATTGCATGTAAGCTCATTGCATAGTTAAGACCAGCTTTGATATGTCCTGTTCCATGCGGTGCTGCACGGTCAAAGTCTGAGACTTTAATTGTGATCGGCTTTGCGCCGCCCTTGAAATATGGTCCTACTGGTGTTACAAATGCACGGAACTGATATTCGTCAGCAGGTTTAACTCCGATAACCGGATTGCTTCCGAACATATATGGACGGATATAAAGGGACGCTCCTGATCCATAAGGTGGTACATAAGCCGCATTGGCTTTTACTACCTGTACGATCGCATCTACAAAACGGTCTTCCGGAAATACCGGCATCTCAAGTCTTCTTGCGGAATCAGCAAATCTCTTTGCGTTCATATCCGGGCGGAATACAACGATGCGTCCGTCTTCTGTTGTGTATGCCTTCATACCTTCAAATACTGACTGGGAATACTGCAGAACACCTGCACACTCATTCAATACAATGTTGGCATCTTCTGTCAGGCATCCATCATCCCACTTTCCATCTTTGTAATTTGAAACATATCTCTTTTCGGTCGGGATATAACCAAATCCTATGCTTGACCAGTCAATCTGTTTCTTTTCCATTGTAATTCCTCCATTCCCTTGTTGCTTCTTACAGTAACATATATCTAAATTATAATTTTTGCTTCCCGTATTTTAAATCCTACGGATTACATATCGCTATTATATTACTTCTGTTTTTCAAATTCAAGAGTGCGCTCTGTTTTTTTTGATTTTTTTATCTTTTTGGCATTGTGATCGCTTCAATCCCCACACTTCCGCCTCTTACAACTTCAATTGAATTGAATTCAGAACGTAGAAACTGGATGATCGCTGTATTTTTATGTGCCGTGTGTACAAATTCAAGAAGTACACTGTCTTTTCCATAATCACGTACCTTTGCCTGATAGGTCTGCGCAATCTGGAAAAGCTCTGTCTTATCTTCCGGTGTACAGTTTTTTACCTTGATAAACATCAGCTCCTGCATAACAACAGATACTTCTGTAAAATCAATGACTCTGATGACTTCAACCATACGGTTCAGCTGTTTTTTGATCTGCTCATAAGTCTCTTCATCACTGTTCGTCTCAATCGTCATTCTGGAGATAGTCGGATCTTCTGTTCTACCTACCGTCAGACTCTCCAGATTATAGGATTTACCGGAAAAGAGTCCGGAAATCTTTGAAAGTACACCAACCTGATTTTCCACATATAAGGAAATCCATCTTTTTTTCATTGTATTATCCATCTTCACCTCTCCTCTCCATTAATCCATCAAAAGATCTTCCAGGGTTCCGCCCGGACGTACCATCGGATAAACCTGCACTTCCGGATCCAGCATGAATTCGATCAGAGTCGGCACCTTCAGTGCACGGTTTGCTTTTGCCTGTTCAAATGCTGCTTTCATCTCGGATTTTTCGGTTACACGGATTCCCTTTGCCCCATAGCTTTCTGCAAGTTTTACAAAGTCCGGCGTATATTTCGGTGGATGCTCTTCTCCACGTCTTGTCGCTGCGCCTGCACGAAGATCCGTCATAGAATAGCGTTTTCCATAGAAAAGTTTCTGCCACTGGCGAACCATTCCAAGATAGGTATTGTTAAATACACAGAGGATCAAAGGAAGTTCTTCCAGCACTGCTGTTGCAAATTCCTGAATATTCATCTGCATACCGCCATCACCGGAAATTGCAATCACCGTACTGTCCGGATTGCCAATCTGCGCTCCGACTGCTCCCGGGAATCCATATCCCATGGTTCCAAGTCCGCCGGACATATAAAGTCTGGTCTTTTCATTCACTTCCAGATACTGGGATGTGAACATCTGATGCTGTCCTACATCTGTCACAACAATCTTGTCATCCTCTTTAAACACTTCATTGATCGTCTCCAGAATATCCTGAGCCTGCATCTGGTCTCCCTTTGGTTTCATCCTAAGCGGATGCTCCTCTTTCCAGCCTTCGATCTGTTCCATCCAGCTTTCTTTTTTCTCCATTGGTTCTACATATTCCAATAATTTTTCAATTGCTTCTTTTGCATCCGCAACGATCGGAATATCTACCTGAATGTTACGTGAGATGGAGGAAGTATCAATGTCGATATGTACGATCGTAGCCTTCGGTGCAAATGCATGCAGTTTTCCGGTGATACGATCGTTAAATCTGGTCCCTATCGAGAACAGCAGATCGCATTCTTCCACTGCCATATTGGATGCATATGCACCGTGCATCCCCAGATTACCGATAAAAAGCGGATGCGTTGTCGGAATCGCACCACGTCCCATGATCGTTGTCACAACCGGGATCTGGGTACGTTCTACAAGTTCGGTAAACGCCTTATTCGCTCCTGCAATATTTACCCCACCACCGGCAAGGAACAACGGTTTCTTTGCTTTTCCAAGCATCTTGACTGCTCTCTTAAGCTGTCCGATGTGAACACCGGTACTCGGCTTATATCCGCGGATATTGACTGTCTCCGGATAATTCGGGCTTCCAAGCTCTGCCATTACATCTTTCGGGAGATCCACAAGAACCGGACCCGGACGTCCGCTGCGCGCAATATAGAATGCCTCTTTGATGATTTTTCCCAGATCTTCTCTCTTTCTTACTGTCACACCGTATTTTGTGATACTTCTTGTAATACCTACGATATCAACTTCCTGGAATGCATCATTTCCGATCAGATGTCTCGCAACCTGTCCGGTAAAACATACCAGCGGTACACTGTCATAATTTGCCGTTGCAATTCCTGTCACCAGATTGGTTGCACCCGGTCCGCTTGTTACCAGACATACCCCGACTTTTCCTGTTGATCTGGCGTAAGCATCTGCAGCATGGACAAGTGCCTGTTCATGACGCGGAAGTACAACTTTTGTGTAATCCTGTTTGTAAATTTCATCACTGATATCAATTGTACAGGCTCCCGGATATCCAAAAAGGATATCTACCCCTTCCTCTTTTAATGCTTTTACAAGTAATTTGTTCCCTGATATTTTTTTCATAAATCTACCTCCATGAATTTTCTATACAGATGATCGCCAAATTTTTATCATAGTCATATAGAATAACAAACGCCCTAAACGGCTGACCGTTCAGGGCGAATATAAAATCCGTGTTACCACCTGTCTTCAGAGAAGCTGCTTCTCTGCTCTCACGCAAGTACAGAACCATAGAAATGTTCGATACTATTCCCCTGTAACGTAGGGTCTACGTCGAAGTCTACTTGAGAAATTCCCGTTCAGTCCGCTGCTCAAAGGCTACTTCTACAATCCCTTCATGAAGGCTTACACCATCCGCCTTCTCTCTTTGCTTCCGAAGATTATATACTCCTCCTTGTCATAGCATTTCTTCTATTGTCTCATCGATTACATTTATTATAATGAGTGGTCTATTGATTTGTCAATGATACATTTCGCAAATTTTATTGATCTATTTTATTCTTTCATATTTTGCAAATACATACTCAAGATCGAAATATGTCTGTTCATCCGTCTCAGCTGTTTTTTGCCAATCCGGATCCTTATCCAGATCCGGGAACCAGGTATCTGCCTCATATACATGATCTGTCCGCGTAACATACGCTATATTACAATACGGAAGCATTGCACGGTAAATACTTTCTCCGCCGATCACAAAGACTTCTCCTTTGTGCTTTTTACATTCCTGCATTGCCTCTTCCACACTGTGTACCACGATCGCATCCTTCACCTGATAATCCGGATTGTGGGAAATCACGATATTAACCCGGTTGGCAAGCGGACGCCCCTGCGGAAAGCTTTCCAGTGTCTTTCTTCCCATCACGACAATATTGCCTTCTGTCATCTGACGGAAGTATTTCATATCTGCCGGGATTCGTACAAGCAGACTGTTATTCTTTCCTATTGCCCAGTTTTTATCTGCATTTACAATAATGTTCATCGTATCTGTCTCCTTTTCTAAACCGCGATCGGAATATTTTTGATCTGCGGTCCTGTCACATAATCGTCTAATCTTACGTCATCCGGTGTAAACTGATAGAAATCTTTCACTTCCGGATTCAGCCAGAATTTCGGTGCCGGGTGCGTCTCTCTTGAAATCAGTTCCTCGATCAGCGAAATATGCCTGTCGTAAATATGTGCATCTGCGATCACATGTACAAATTCGCCCACCTGCATATCGCATACCTGCGCGAGCATATGAAGCAGCACAGCATACTGGCATACATTCCAGTTATTTGCCGCCAACACATCCTGGGAACGCTGGTTCAGGATTCCGTTCAATGTCAGCTTGTCGCTGCCCTTTTCTTTTGTCACATTGAACGTCATGCTGTATGCACACGGATAAAGATTCATCTCATGAAGATCTTGATGTACATAAATATTCGTCATGATCCGGCGGCTGTAAGGATTATTCTTCAGATCATAGAGTACACGGTCTACCTGATCCATCATTCCTTCTTTGTAGACATGCTTTACGCCCATCTGATAGCCGTATGCCTTCCCGATCGATCCATCTTCATCTGCCCAGCTGTCCCAGATGTGACTGTTCAGATCGTGGATATTATTGGATTTTTTCTGCCAAATCCACAAAAGCTCATCCGTACAGCTTTTGATCCCGGTTCTTCTGAGTGTCAGTGCCGGGAATTCTTTTCGCAGATCATACCGGTTCACCACACCAAATTTTTTTACTGTATACGCCGGAGTCCCGTCTTCCCATCTCGGACGTACCTTTTCTCCTTCTGTGCTGGTTCCATTATCAATGATGTCCCTGCACATCTCTATAAAAACTTTGTCTGCATAACTCATGCCTGATTACTCCTTTTTCCAATGCTGTGCCTTTTAATATTCTCTGATAATGCTGCTGATCTCACTTACGATCGGCATTTCTTTTAATTCCTCCAGTGCATCCTGAAGATGGTATTCCTTGACTGCGGATGTCCCGATGACAAGTTCTGCCTTTGCCGCTTTTGCCTGTTCCTGGATCACACGTTCGATACTTACCTTATGATCTCCGAATACTTTCGCGATTGCTGCCAGTACTCCCGGTTCATTACTCACCTGCATACGGATAAAGAAACGATTCTTGACGTCCGCAAATTCCTTGATCGGAAGCTCTTTGTATGCGCTCCATCCGATTCTTCCGGTACAGTTCCATACAATATTTCTTGTAACATCCATCACATCTCCGACAACTGCACTTGCGGTCGGCAGTTCTCCTGCTCCTCTTCCATAGAACATGATATCCCCAACTGCATCTCCGTGTACAAAAACAGCATTAAAGGAATCTCTTACGGTAGCGAGCGGATGTTTCTTATCGATCATCATCGGATAAACACCTGCTTCAATTCCATTAGATGTATTTCTCGCAATACCGATCAGTTTGATCACATTTCCCATCTCTTTTGCGTAATTTACATCTGCTGCTGTGATCTTTGTGATTCCCTCCGTATAGACATCCGAAAATTTCACCTGTGAATGGAATGCTGACGTAGCCATGATTGCCACCTTACGTCCTGCGTCCAGGCCTTCCACATCCGCCGTCGGATCCGCTTCTGCATAGCCAAGCTCTGTCGCCTTTGCGAGTGCTTCTGTGAAATCCATTCCATCTTCAAACATCTTTGTCAGGATATAGTTAGTCGTACCGTTGACAATTCCCATGATCTCATCGATCTGGTTGCCTTCCAGACACTGCTTAAGCGGACGGATGATCGGAATCCCTCCTGCTACCGCTGCTTCAAACAGGAAATCAGCGCTACCTTCTTTCGCAGCGTCATAGAGTTCCTTTCCATATTCTGCGATCAGATCCTTATTTGCACTTACTACATTTTTCCCTGCTTTCAGTGCTTCTGTGATCATCGTTTTCGCTGGCTCAATTCCGCCCATCACCTCGATCACGATTTGGATTTCATCATCTTCTATAATCTCTTTCCACTGATCTGTCAGCAGATTCTGATCTACACCCTGTCTTACTTTTTTCATGTTGTGTACCAGGATTTTCTTTATTTCAAGAGCGGCGCCGGTCTTCTGCTGCATCTCTTCACTGCGGCGTCCAATCAATTTATAAACACCTGTTCCGACTGTTCCAAGTCCAAGTAATCCTACTTTGATCGTCTTTGTATCTGTCATATCTTCGCGTCCTCCTAATCTATAGTAAATCCATTTTATTCTAGCACTTTTTTGTAAATATTCAAAGAACTTTCTTGACATCTTTTGGGGACGTGATAACATTATAAATGTATGATTCTATGTATTTAAGGATGTAAATGTTAAACATAATTTTTAACATTTACATCATTTAATAAGGGAGTAGATACATATTAAAAAACCAAGGAGGAGAGATAAATCATGCAGTGCCCGATTTGTAAAAAGGATCTTGAGATCAAGAACAAAAAAATAGGCGAAAATGAAGCCGGTGAAGCAATCTACAATGAATTCGCAATCTGCCGCGACTGTAAAAAGCAGTGGAATTTAGATAAACAGCGTGAAAAGAAAAAAAAGCTTGCAAAAGAAGCATTGGTTGAAAAAACAGTTGAAGCCGGTAAGGCTGCAGAAAAGCCACACAAAAAGCGCCCGGCTGCCGAAGGAGAAAAAGCTTCTGCCGAACGTCCTGCCCAGCCAAAGAAAAAGAAAAAACGTCCGGTATCTCCGGAAAACGCCGAAAAGCGGACCGCTTCTTCTGCTAATCCAGAAGTACCGGCTCATCCGAAGAAAAAACATCCGAACCCGGCTGCCGAAGGCGAAAGACCGGTAAGAAAACCTCGTCCGAAGACAGAAGGTTCTTCCGAAGAACAGCCATCCAGACCGCATCCAAAGAAACGCCCTGCTACTTCAGACCGTCCACTTCTCAAATATGCAGAAGGTCAGGAAGAAAGCCGGGAAAAAGTTCGTCCACGTCCGAAAAAGAAACGTCCGGAAGAAGCCAAACCGGTACATGCAATTGACAATTCCAGCACACGTATCATTTCTGATGAAGAGGATGAACTTAAAATTACTGCACCTGATCTTTCCACTCCAGAGGGAGAAAAAGAACAGACCTATTCTAATATCCCACCAAAGCATGTCCGTGAAAAACGTGAACAGGAGATGCGTGAGAACTATCAGAATATGTTAGACGAAGAAGATGACGATGATGAGAGACATTTTCCTGTTGTGCTTGTTGTAATCCTTATCTTCCTGATCATCGCAGCTGCTGCATTTGCAGGATACTGGTTCTTCCTGAAATAAAAAAAAGAATAGTTATGATGAAAGACTGGCTCGATGCCAGTCTTTTTTACGTTAGTAATGAGCCAGGGTTTCGTGTGAACACGAACCCCCGGCGAACGTACACCACCTCGCTTAGCAGCTCGATGATGTACATTCGCCAAATACAGATTTTTACACCCATGCAGATCCTTGTGCAAGCACAAATCTGCATGGGTACCAGGGGATATTTATAGTTAGTAATGAGCCAGGGTTTCGTGTGAACACGAACCCCCGGCGAACGTACACCATCTCGCTTAGCAGCTCGATGATGTACATTCGCCAAATACAGATTTTCACACCTATGCAGATCCTTGTGCAAGCACAAATCAGCATAGGTGTGAAAATCTGTATTTGGCTCATTGTATGCACAAAAAAAGAACCACACGCAACATGTAGTTCTTAATTCAAGAGCGACAGACGGGACTCGAACCCGCGACCTCCACCTTGGCAAGGTGGCGTACTACCAACTGTACTACTATCGCATTCATTATTTGTTGTTCATCAGAACAATAAATACTATACAATATATCTATCAATTGGTCAAGTATATTTTCAATTTTATATGTCGGACTTTTCTACTTGTCTTCGCCTATTATTCTGTTAAAATCATTTTTTGTCTGATTAACAGAAAACTTATTGAATCTCCGCAAAAAGTAGAACAGAATTTCTTCATTTTTTCGTTGACAATTCCTTCTTTGTACTGTATAGTAGATATTGTTCTGATGAACACAATTTAATAGATGCGATAGTAGTACAGTTGGTAGTACGCCACCTTGCCAAGGTGGAGGTCGCGGGTTCGAGTCCCGTCTGTCGCTCTTGGTGAGACTTATGATTTTCATAAGTCTCTTTTTTCATTCATGTAAATTTCTGATTAAACTTTTAATTAAATCAAAAGACCCCATTTGTCAGAGTTGTGCCAGATACACAAAAAGGGATCCGCTTTCACTTTTTTGTAAAAGCCTGATCCCTTCTTTTTATTTATTCTAACCTTATAGATCTACTCTTCTATTTTGCCAGCCAGTCCATTGCAATCTTCGCATACATGGCTGCGCCAAGCGGTAATGCTTTTTCATTAAACAGAATCTTTGGATTATGCTGTCCTTTCCATTTACTCTGATCTTCCACTCCGGCTCCGACTACAAAATAACTTGCCGGTATTTTTGCCGAAATCACGGCAAAGTCTTCGGATCCCATGACATGAAATCCACCGTTAATCGTTGTTCCCGGATTCTCAAGAGACTCAACACTTTTAATATACTCTGCATTCAGTTCTTCATTGCAAGTTACACTCGGAACATTGCTGAGTTCTTCGATTTCACATGTAGTACGATAAGCTGCTGCAACAGCCGGAACAATTTCATTGATCCTCCGGATCAGCATCGTCCTTACTTCTTCATTAAATGTCCTTAGTGTTCCCTGAAGCACGCAGCGCTCCGGAATTACATTTGCTGCATTACCAGCTGTAAACTGTCCAATCGTAAGTGCTGCCTCTGCTGATGGTGGACATTCCCTGGCGATCAGTGCCTGAAGAGCATGATAAACTTCTACACCAGCGTTGATCGGGTCAATACAGCCCTCCGGTGCAGAACCGTGTCCGCCACGTCCTGTAAGGGTGATTTTAAAGCCATATACAGACGCCATGGCTTCCACACCATATCCGATCGTTCCATATGGAATTGCCGCAAATACATGCGCTGCAAAGGCAGCATCTACATGCGGATTCTCCAGGACTCCTGCTTCCACTGCTGCTTTCGCTCCGCGGAAGGTCTCCTCACCTGGCTGGAACAATAATTTGACCACGCCCGGCAGTTCTTCTTCATGCGCCTTTAAAATTTTTGCCGCTCCAAGAAGGATCGTAGCGTGCAGATCATGTCCGCATCCATGCATACAGCCATTCTTTGATGCAAATTCAAGTCCCGTTTCCTCTTCTACCGGAAGCGCATCCATATCACTTCTCAGAAGAAAACATTTATCCCCTTTTCCAATCTGAGCGATAATCACTGAAACCTCAGGAAATACCTTGTATTCTACATTCATCTCATCCAGACGTTTACTGATATATTCCACCGTCTTTGGAAGTTCCAGATCCGTCTCAGGAATTTGATGAAGATCTCTTCTCCATTTAATAAGTAGATCATTCATTTCCTGCGCTTCTTCTAAAATTTTATGTGCCATATATCCCATCCTCCTTTTATTTCAACTACCATTATTATAGAATTTCGCTACAAAAAAAGAAATGAACATTTCTTCACTTTGACAGGCATTCCTGCTCTCTGTGAAAAAATGTTCATTTTCCATTTTTCTTTAATAAAATATTTTCACTTACTTTTGCTTACACATATGGTCTTGCCGCTCCAATCACCGTTCCACGACTTGACACTGGATGAATACCTACTCCCTGATTCGGCCATGAATCAATCATCATTCCATTTCCGAGATAAATTGCCACATGTCCATTGTAATAAATCAGATCGCCTCTCTGCATATTTGATGTACTTACCGGCTTAAAGGTATTATTTCTGTACCAATTCATAGAATTATAGGTTTGCCATGCCTGCCATCTGTGATTATAAGGATTGTAAATTCCTAAATCCATGCCAGTTGCATATAAACACTGTAATACAAATCCCGAACAATCCACTGCATCTCCCGGCCAGCTTGACCAAGGTTCTATATATCTTGTTCCAATATACTCATATGCACGTTTGATAAATGCATTAATACAATCTTCACGAGTTGCATCATATGCAATCGTTGAAGGCGATACATAAGTAAAATAACCTGTACAATAGCTTGGAAGTACAACTGTTTTCGAACTCACCTGTGGATATCCTGACGGATTCTGCCATCCAATCTTATTCGGTCTTGCTGCTGTATATATCCTCCACTGCTGTGCATCTGAAGAATTTTTGCTCCATACCTGAACATTTGCACCTGATTTTCCAGATGCATTTTTGACATCCACTACATTTCCAAGTGCAGATACAATCTGAATTCCTTTCTCTCCCATAACAAATTTCCATTTTTGGGCATTACTTCCGTTATTCTGATACTGCTGTACATTTGCACCGGCTGCTGTAGATGCATTTTGTACATCCAGCAGTTTTGCTGAACAGCAGGATGTAATCGTATACCATCCATTTCCCGCACTTCTTACCCACCAACGCTGCGCATAACTTCCATTTGAAGAATACACCTGAACGTTTGCACCATTATTTGAAGAACCTCCTGCTACATCCATCCTGAGTCCTGTATTTGTGAGTGGTGCAAATTCGTAAAATCCGGTTTCAATTATACTTGCACTGTTAAATTTCCATGCCTGTGCTTTTGTTCCATTCACTATATAGGTTCCGATATTGGTTCCATTCGCAGTATTTCCACCTGATACATCCATCGCTTTTCCAGATGCCTTATTGATAAGGATATATCCACCTCCCATCTGCACTTCTAAACTCCATTGTGCAGCTTCTGTATCTCCTGAATTATTTGCCTGACATACATTATTTCCTGATTCTGTCAGATAAAGACCTGATCCTACATTCTGTAATGTAATATATCCATCTTCTGTTGTGCGAACCTGCCACTTCTGTGCCATCGTCTTATTATAAGAATATAACTGCGCATTCGCATTTACTGCAGTACTTCCATTTGTGATATCAATCACTTTCTGTGAAGCAAGTGCAGACTCAACAATATAACAGCCTTCACTTACAGATGCTTTAAATGGAACAAACTGCCATTTCTGGTTTGTACTTTCTGTTGTTTCCTGTGTTGTAACTGTTTCACCGGAAACAGCTTTGCCCGCATCCATAGCAAGACCATTCGCTGCTGAAATCAAAGTATAGGAACCATCCTCATTTTTCCGGATAACCCATCTCTGATTTTTGGTATTATCATCGTTTTGCCATTCCTGAACAATCGTTCCCGGAATCAGTCCCCCGCTTTTTAAATCCACCGTTTTCGCAGTTGCAACAATTCGCAGTCTGTAATAACCATCTTTACAATACTTTACTTCAAAGCATTGAGCCAGTGTTCCATTAGACTGATACATCTGCATTTTTGTGCCATTTGCAGAATTTGCGCCACTCAGATCCAAAACCATCTTATTATTCGCAAGGGAAGTCAGTGCATAGTAACCATCTTCGAGCACTTTCCCTTCCGATGCTACGACCACTTTTGTATTATAGACTTTAAACATCTGTGCTGGTGTTTCATTAGAATCATAGATCTGAATCTGCGTTCCATTTGCACTTCCCGCCCCTGACACATCTAATACCAGATTCCGTCCCAAAGCTGAATAAAATGTATAGGTTCCATTTTCATTTTTTACAGGAATCCATTTCTGCGCCCTGGAATTGTTACTTTGAAATTGCTGTACAGCTGTTCCACTTTTAGCTGTACCATTGCTCACATCCAAAACTTTTCCGGATCCAATATTCACAATTCTTACATATCCGTCTCCTGTAGCTTCGACTTTCCATCTCTGCGCATTCGTATTGTTTGACTCATATAACTGAATTTTAGCCCGATCATTCTTTGATCCGTTCAACACATCCAGGGTCATTTCTGTCTTTATTGACGTTGTAATCTGATAGATCCCATTTGTCAGATCCGAATTTTCTGCTTTTGTTGCCGCAAAAGTATCAATCTCTTTTTCGCTCCAATAAAAATCAGATTGTTCAAACGTCCATCTTACTACTCTCTCATCATCTGCCGGAACTGTAATCAGTTCTCCGTCTGCTGCACTTCCTAACATTTGATTGTTTGCCGCATTTCGGATATACATCTGACCATTTTCGTCCTTCTCAATCTTCCAGAATCTCTGTAATGCTTTTCCGGCTTCTGTTCCAGATGCTGAAACTACAGCTCCCGGAACAACATCTCCTAAATTTGCATCCAGAAATCTGCCTGAATATACTGAACAAATCGTATACGCTGCTTTTTTTTCATTGTATGCTATGTAAAAAGCCTTTTTCGCGGACTTTCCATCTTTGGAAACTTTCCGGACCCCGCTTCCATCAGAACCACTGTTTATAGCAAGTGTCTGATCTCCATTTGTAATCAGATAGGTTCCATCTTCTATCGTGCGTTCACTTTTCACCGTCTCTGTTTGCGTACTGTAAAAAGCAAAATCCGTTCCACTTGTATCTGTCTTTTCACAAATTTCCACATTGTTACTGTCTGTCACGTTGAGAACCAGTTTCTTACCAAGTGCTGAATAAAGAATAATTGTTCCCTCTTCATTTGGTACAGCTACCCACTTCTGTGCTGCTGTCATATTCTTCGTATATTGCTGTACATTCTGACCATTCGCGGCAATGCCACCATTTACGTCCAGTGCTTTTTCTGAACCAGTGTTCGATAAAATAAGATAACCCTTTGAATCATGTACCACTTTCCATCTCTGTGCAGCCGTCATATTTGATTGATATGCTTGTACATTTGCACTGTCGGCTTTTGATCCATTTTTAACATCCAGCACCTGACGGCTTCCCTTTTCCCCGATCACATATTCACCATCTGGAATCACATCTCTGTATACACCAGCCAGCTCATCCATATTCTCTGTTTCAGTCTGCGTCTTCACTTTCTCGGATTTATCCTGTTGCACTGCATCTGTATCCTCTGAATCATCTTCTGATGCATTTAAATCTGGTCCCCTGACTTCTGGTTCTCTGACTTCTTCTGCTTCCTCAGTCTGATTATTCCCATCCGATATCTGATCATCTGCATCTTCATTTTCGAAATCCTGCACTGGCTCTTCGTCCACGCCCTCTGTCTGCTGCGCAGGTTCTTCCGCTGCTGCATAAGATACTGGTGCAATCCCTGCTGTCAATGTAATCATAAGCATTACCGGAAGCAGCTTTCTAATCACATTACTCTTCATCTTCCATCCTTCCCCCTTTTACCTTATAACTACTGCCTGCATACCTCGTGCTGTATAAAGCATACTGATCCAATTTGCATCTTCTGTCAGATAACCGGAAATGGAATCTGACAGATAAACTACATTCTTGTTTCTATCATATCCTTTTAAAACCACCGTATGCGAATTCGTATAAGTTCTGTATTCTTTTCCATTATACCATTGTGAAGCATAACATGCACCTAAAAACTGCTGATAAATTGTAGTCCATATAATAACAGGATTTCCTTCATCCAGATAATCATACAACTTCTGCCAGGAACTGCCTGACACATCATACGCCCGTTTATTACTTCCGTGACTCTTCAGAAAACCGTTGGCTGCATTGGTAAGACCTGGTGCAGAAGTACAATTACCGTTAGAACTATGTGGATTTCCCCAAAAACAGGTTACAAAATTCCAACTACTGCGTGGAAGATAAGAATCTGCTATTGTCGACTTTCCAATATTATATCCATAATATTTCAGCACATTCGTAAGTGCAACCGATTCACAGCCCGTTGGAAGTTCTGGATACTGTTGCACACATGGAACTCCCAGGTTAACGGGCTCCGGTGTATAACTTGTAGATACAAAGGAAAATCGTTGTCCTCTACCTGCATTATCTGTGTAAACCTGAACATTTGCCCCATTATAGCTATTTTCCCCCGAAACATCCAGCACTAACGCATCGCCGAGTACTGAACTGATTCTAAATCCACCTTTCCCAGTATACGTAATCTTCCATTTCTGTGCATTTGAACCGTTGCCATCCCATTGCTGAACATTTGCCCCGGCTGTTCCCGATCCATTAAGTACATCCAGATATTTCTTACTTTTTGCATTAACGATGCTGTATGTACCATCTGAATTCCGGGTAATATTCCACTTCTGCGCACCGGTATTATTCGACTCCCATGTCTGAATATTCGCTCCTGATTTTCTGGATCCTGAACTTACATCAATTACCTGCTTCCGGTTACTGCTAATCTGTATAAGATAAATTCCATTAGCAATCACCGATGTCCCATCTATACGAAAACGCTGCGCATTTGTGGAATTCGCAGCATATGTCTGTACTTTTGTTCCATTTTTATTTGTACCACCTGCAACGTCAAGAACTTTTCCGTTTCCTACATTTTTCAGAATAAGATATCCCTTTGAAATTGTAGGCATCCACTGTTGATCTTCCTCCCCGCTTTCCTTCATCTGTACAACATTTCCATTTACGTCTGCAGTCAGCATCAATCCCGATACCAGAGATTCAAATGAGTATGTATTTTCTCTCCCTTCTACTGCCATAATCTTCCACTTTTGCGCAAGACTTCCATTTCCCTGCCAGATTTGGATTCCTGCGCCATCTGACATTGATCCATTTTTCACATCAAGCCATTTTCCTGCATCCAGACATGTACTGATTGAATAAATGCCTTCCTGCATCAGATTTGTCCGTCTCACCAGATAAAACCTCTGTTCATCTCCCTCACTGCTTTCTTCCCCCTGCAAATTGGTTCCTGAACTTCCTGCTTTATTCGCGAGACTTACAGTAAGTCCGCTTGCCACATTTTTAAATGTATAAGTTCCGTCTTCATTGACGCAGACTGAAAACAACTGATCTTTTTTATCTTTCACAGAACTCCACTGCCTGATATTTGTTCCCGGGACAACATCCCCTCCTGCAACTTCCAATACCTTATCTGTCTGTGCGCACAGGATACGATAATATCCCTCTTCATAAACAAACTTAAAAAGTTGGGCATAGGTCTGATTTCTGCTGTAAATCTGTGCATTTGCTCCATTATTTGAAGACGCACCTGATATATCTACTGCTGACTTTTCGTTACTTTTAGGTACAATTTCATACCAGTTTTCACTGATTCCAAAATCTTCACATGTTCCAATTTCAGCAGTTGTATTTGTAAATAAAAACTGCTGGGCAGTTGTTTCGTTCTTGCGATAAACCTGCACATTACTTCCATTTTTTATGTTTGCTCCTGTCACATCAATCACAAGATTTTCTGTCAGAGCTGAATATAACAGATATTTTCCATTTTCTAACCTTACAGCAATCCATTTCTGCGCACGTGTTCCATTGCTCGTATACTGCGCTACATTATTTCCAGAATTCCCCAGCCCATTCACAACATCTAATGCTTTTCCTGAACCCATATTGATGAACGTAAGATAACCTTTTTCATCATGTGTCACTTTCCACTTTTGCGCAGCAGTCGTATTGGATTCGTAAATCTGGATATTTGCGCTGTTATCTTTTGACCCCCCAGATACATCTAGCACCTGCCTTCTGCTCAGTCCACTGCGAATCACATAAATTCCATCCGCTAAAGCATCTATGCTTTCTGCTGCTTTCTGATCCATCTCTGTATATATATCTTCTACGGTTCGAATCTTCCATCTCTGAGCCGGTGTACCATTGTCTGACCATATCTGGAGTCTCGTTCCCTGCGCACTTTTTCCATTTACTACATCCAACACAAGATTCTCATCCAACGCTGATACCAGACGAATTCCAGCCTCTTCTTCTATCGCAATCCATTTTTGCGCATAAGTTCCATTAGCATCATAAAGCTGTACCGCTGTACCGCTTTTGGCATTTCCGCCCGATACGTCCAGTACTTTCCCTGATTTTTTATTCAGAAATGTCAAATATCCTGTTTCATCACAAATCACTTCCCATTGCTGGGTACTCGCAAGGTTTTCATTCCACAGACAGATTGCTGTACCATTCTTAGTTCCCCCATCCACAGTGTTCATCGCCATATAGGTATCCAGTACAGTGTTAATAAGATTATTCCCCTCTGATATTAAACCTTTGTTTTCTTCCGCAAGTAGATCCAATCGTTCCCGCATGGCCATTTCTTTTTCTTCTTGCTGATCAGAATCTTTGAGTTCTGCATCATCTTTCATCTCCGAATCTGTTTCTGTTGAATCCTCTTCCGCTAGGTCTTCTGCCGGCTCTTCAGTTGGCTCTTCAGTTGGCTCTTCAGTTGGTTCATCCGAATCCATAACTTTATCAGTCTCATTTTCGTTTCCCGCATTATCCGGATTTTTATTCTCCTGAACTTCAACTTCACTGTATTCCTGATCTGCTGCCATCGAAACAACCACACTGTTCCCAATCAGACTGCATACTAGCGCAGCCACCGTTATGAAATAGCCTGTTCTTCTCTTTTTCCTCATAAATTCTCCTTGTAGACAAAAAGGTATGATGCATCCACATCATACCTTACTCTGTTTTATTCCGCTGTATGCTCTTCCAGCTCCAGTCCAAGCTCTTCCAATTGCTTCGGATCAACTCTCTCCGGTGCTTCTGTCATCAGGTCAGATGCATCTTTTACCTTCGGGAACGCGATCACGTCACGGATGCTGTCCTGTTTTGCCATCAGCATAACCAGACGGTCAAGACCGTAAGCAAGTCCTGCGTGTGGCGGCACACCGTATTTAAATGCATTCAGAAGGAATCCGAACTGCTCCTGTGCCTGTTCCGGTGTGAATCCAAGTACTTCAAACATTTTACTCTGGATCTCCTGGTTGAAGATACGGACACTTCCGCCTCCGATCTCGTTACCATTCAGAACGATGTCATATGCTTTTGCACGGACTCTTCCCGGATCACTGTCGATGTACTGAAGGTCTTCTTCCATCGGCATGGTAAACGGATGATGCATTGCTGTGAAACGGTTCTGTTCATCACTCCACTCAAGAAGCGGGAATTCTGTGATCCACAGGAATTTGTATTCATTCTTATCAAGGAGTTCCATCTGGCGTGCCAGTTCCAGTCTGAGTGCACCAAGAACATCCCATACAACTTTATTCTTATCTGCCGCAAAGAGAAGAAGGTCTCCATTCTCTCCAGCCATCGCTTTAATCAGCGCTGCTGTCTCTTCTTCCGTCATGAATTTTGAGAAAGAAGATTTGACAGTTCCGTCTTCATGGATTGCAATATAAGCAAGTCCCTTTGCTCCATAACCTTTTGCAAAATCAACCAGCTTGTCGATCTTCTTTCTGGCCATGCCACCCTGGCCTTTTGCGTTGATACCACGGACAGTTCCGCCTGCTTCAATCGCATTCTTAAATACAACAAATTCGCTGTCTTTGACAGTCTCTGTCACATTAACCAGCTCCATGCCGAAACGGATATCCGGTTTATCAGAACCGAATCTGTCCATTGCTTCCTGCCAGGTCATTCTCTGAATCGGGAGCTGTACATCGATATCCAGTACATCTTTGAACAGATGTGCAAGCAGTCTCTCATTGATATCAATGACATCATCAACATCTACAAAAGAAAGTTCCATATCCATCTGTGTAAATTCCGGCTGACGGTCTGCACGAAGGTCTTCATCACGGAAACATTTTACGATCTGGAAATAGCGGTCATATCCGGAGCACATCAGCAGCTGTTTGAAGATCTGCGGTGACTGCGGAAGTGCATAGAAGCTTCCCGGATGAATACGGCTCGGTACCAGGTAATCTCTTGCACCTTCCGGTGTACTCTTGATCAGGAACGGTGTCTCGATCTCAAGGAATCCTTCTTTTGCCATGAACTGACGTGCGAGGGTAGCCACACGGCTTCTCATCATCAGGTTTCTCTGGATGTCCGGTCTTCTAAGATCAAGGAAACGGTATTTCAGACGTACTTCCTCTTTTGTCTTGGAATTCTCTTCGATCGGGAACGGAGGTGTCTCAGATTCAGATAAAATTCTGAGTTCTTCCGGTTTGATCTCAATCGCACCTGTTGCAAGATTTTCATTAACTGCACCGGAACGTTTTTCAACAGTTCCCACGATTGCTACAACAAACTCACTTCTAAGCTTTGCTGCCTTCTCAAGAAGCGCTTTATCTGTACTTCCCTCTTCAAAAACAACCTGGATCAGTCCGGAACGGTCACGTACATCTACAAAAACCAGTCCACCTTTATTTCTGTTCTTCTGTACCCATCCCATGATGGTTACTTTTTCACCGATGTTTGCCTCTGAAAGCTCTGCACACCGATGTGTTCTTTTCAGTCCTGTCATTGACTCTGCCATTCTAATTTATCCTCCTGCGTTTCTCTTTCCTTATAAATCCATAACGGAATCTTTGTAGCAGTCTGTGATATCTTCATATCCTTCTGCGATCAGCTGATCCTTCTGGAATTTCTTGTTCTTCTTCATATTGACCACCAGAACCTGTTTCCCGGCTGCGCGGTCAGCTTTTGCCATCTCAAGTACTTTGAGGATGCCTTCCTTGTGCATATTCTTTTCAAGAAGATATGCTTTTTTCTGGCGCTTGGAAGGAATCTCATATCCATTTTCCAGAAGCAGCATGACAATACGCTCAAATCCGATTGAGAATCCACATGCCGGTGTGTCCTGCCCTGTGAATTTACCGATCATCTTATCGTAACGTCCGCCACCTGCAACAGAGCCGCCAAATTCATCCATCGTTACTTCAAAAATGGTTCCTGTATAGTAAGATTGTCCACGTACCAGCGTCGGATCAAATTTTACTTTGAAATCTGCCTCTTTTGCACTTTCTACGCTGGAAATGATCATTTCCATGCTGTCAGCTGTCTTCTCATCAAGGAATCCTGCCAGCTTTTCTTTGCAGAAACGGATTCCATCAACATCCGGGTTAATCTCATCAAAGAGTCCGAGATAAGTATCTACATTTTCTTTTGTATAACCCATCTCAACCAGTTCTTCGCCTACGCCTTCTTTGCCGATCTTATCCATCTTATCAAGGATGATAAATACTTCGTCGAAATCTTCTTCCTTAAATCCACTGAATGCAGCCATCGCCTTTAAGATATTACGGTCATTGATACATACCGTAAAATTGTGGAAATCCATCTTTCCAAGCATGGTCGTAGTTGCAAGGATCAGTTCGATCTCTGCAAGATTACCCGGCTCACCCAAAATATCGATATCGCACTGCATGAACTGACGGAAACGTCCTCTCTGTGGACGGTCTGCTCTCCATACATTGCCAATCTGAAGTGCCTTAAACGGTGACGGCAGTTCATTTGCATGATTTGCATAGTATCTTGCAAGCGGAACTGTCAGGTCATAACGAAGTCCTCCGTCTACCAGATCGATCTCTTCTTTTGCCTCAGCAATTTTCAGTTTTTCCCCTCTCTTCAGAATCTTGAAGATCAGTTTTTCATTGTCGCCACCCTGTTTGCTGCACAGGTTCTCAATGTGTTCCACACACGGTGTCTCTATGGAAGTAAATCCAAATGTCTTATAGGTATCCTTGATCATCTGGATCACATAATCTCTGATTTCCATTTCTTTCGGGAGCATGTCTTTCATGCCGGTAACCGGTTTTTTCTTTAATGCCATAACCATTCTCCTTTTCGCTCTATCATCTCATCGATACGGGAAATATATTCTCCCACATCTCTGACATTTTCTATTCTTATCAGATTCGTCATCCGCCCGTTTTTACTTCCGGGCGCCGGAATCTCATACGGAAGCACCACCTTAGTCGATGCGCCTGCACCGGCAGCAACGATGGACTGCTTTTCCTCCATAATCAGTATATTGTAAATTCCCGCTTTGTCAACCTTTGCGTAACCTACATTTTCAAAATTTCCTGCAATATTCTTCTGTCTGTAGAGATAATACGGATAAAGTCCCATCTCACCGGCCGCCTTACGTGCCATATCGATCATCTCTTCCAGCTCTCTTGCCATCTGTTTGTAATTTTGTTTTTCTGTGCTTGCAGCCCGTTCGCGTGTCAGTCTCGAACCATGTTTCATTGCAAGTGCATGGACCGTCAAACTATCCGGTGCAAGCTCTTTGATCTGACGAAGAGTATCTTCCATTTCCTCCGGATGTTCTCCCGGAAGACCTGCGATCAGATCCATATTGATATTGTCGAATCCCAGTTCTCTTGCCAGATGGAAAATGCGGACTACATCTTCCACTGTGTGACGTCTTCCGATCACATCCAGTGTCTTCTGCTGCATGGTCTGTGGATTGATGGAAATTCTGCCAACTCCATGCTTTCGAATCACTCGCAGCTTGTCCTCAGTAATACTGTCCGGTCTTCCGGCTTCGATCGTATATTCTTTCAGATGTTCAAAGGAAAAATGTTCTTCCAGGAAACTCAAAACCCGGTCCATCTGCTGTGCACTCAGGGTTGTCGGCGTACCGCCTCCCATATAAATCGCATTAAGATGCTTTTCTTTTGAAACCTCTGCAATGAATGCAAGCTCTTTTAAAAGTGCATCTACATATTCATCCATCCGGTCCTGCCATTTTGCAACCGGATAAGAAGTAAAGGAGCAGTAACTGCAGGTTGTCGGGCAGAACGGAATTCCGATATAAAGACTGTATCCATTTTCATAATCCAGCTTGTCAAGCTGGGCTTTTTCCCGCTTTGCAATCTCGATACCAAGCATTGCTTTTTTCTCGCTTACCACATAGGTATCATGCATATACCGGATGATTTCTTTCTCAGAAGAACCTTCTTCCAGTCTTTCCATGATCATCTTTGTGGGGCGGACACCTGTCATATTCCCCCATGCATGTTCTTCTCCGGTCTTTTTGACCAGGGTCTGATATAATTTTTTATTGATATAACGCTTTTGTTCTCTTTTTTCGCTGATGTCTGCGATTTCAGCCTCCCTGCAATGAAAAAAGGTCCACCGGACCTTTTTATCACATGCCTGCTCTCCCAGATCCGGTTCCTCTTCTGCGGTCATCTCGATCAGAAGTTCCTGTTCTGGATCTACCTTCTGGCTGATCTCGGCATCAGGAAGAAATGACTTTACGATATGATACATGTCGTAAGTGAAACGTTCATTCTTACAGCTGATCCGAATCATTTCTCTGCTCCTCTATACATACGGGTTGTTCACTTTTTCGTTACCAATCGTTGTTGCGCCCATGTGTCCCGGGAATACCTTTGTTTCATCCGGAAGCAGGAACAGCTTTTCCTTGATCGAACGAATCAGTGCAGAAGTGCTGCTGGTTGCAAAATCACTTCTTCCGACTGAACAACAGAACAATGTATCTCCACTGAAAAGTACTCCCTCTTTTTCTACATAGTAGCATACGCCGCCCTGGGTATGTCCCGGTGTATGGATCACCCGGAAATCTTCTCCGATCAGATGAAGCACATCTCCATCATGGATCACGTCTCCACCCGGGTAGCTATAGCCATTTGTATATACCGTTGACTCATTCATAGACGGTGTGTGAAGAAGCTCCAGATCGGATTCTTCTACGTAAACCGGCATTTCTCCATACCGGTCGATCACTTTATCGATTCCCATGATATGATCAAAATGCGCATGAGTCAGAAGAATTGCCTTAATTACAAGCTCTTCCTCTTCGATATAACCGATCATCGCTTTTGACAGGTTTGCCGGATCAACGATCACGGTCTCTTTTGTTTCTTCATTAGTAACAATGTAACAATTGGTACTGATAATTCCTGTTACAAATTTTTCGATTTTCATTTCTTTTTACCCCACTGCTCGTTCTATATCCAGCACGCCGACGATCTGCCGGAGCTTTCCGATCACTTTTCCAAGCTCCTCTCTTCCCCGGACAATAAATCCGGCTTCGATTGTTGCTGTTCCCTGTTTGCTGGTTCTTACATTCATAGACTTCACATCAATATTCATCTCCGTGAACACCTTAGACATATCCATCAGAAGTCCCTGCCTGTCATTTGCATACATCTTGATCTCAGCCAGATAGCTTCCGGTATCTGTACCTTCCTCCGGTTTTTCCCATTCTGCCGGGATCAGACGCGCTCTTTCCGCTTCTGACAGATGAATGATATTGACACAGTCCGTCCGGTGGATCGACATTCCGCGTCCGCGGGTGATAAAGCCAACGATCTCATCTCCCGGCACCGGATTGCAGCATCTGGAAAAACGCACTGCCATATCGTCGATTCCCTTGACCACGATACCACTCTTGGATCTGGTGATATGCACCTTGTTCTTTGCCGCTTCCGCAACCTTTTCCAGAACACTTTCGTCGGTCAGTTCTTTTCGGTGATCCTTACTGTATTCTTCTGCAAGACGGTTGACGATCTGCCCTTCCTTCAATCCGCCATGTCCAAGTGCTGCAAGGATTGAATCCCAGTCCTTAAAGCCGTACTTTTCCTGCACGATCTGCATATATTTCAGTTTCATCAGATCCGAGAGTACAAATCCTTTTGCCTTACAGTACGTGGCGAGCATTTCCTTACCACGTACAATATTTTCTTCTTTGAATTCTTTCTTAAACCACTGGTTGATCTTGTTCTTCGCCTGGGTACTCTTGACGATACTCAGCCAGTCACGGCTCGGTCCTTTGGAGTTCTGCGAAGTCAGGATCTCGATTCGGTCCCCGTTCTGGATCTTGTAATCAATATTGACCAGCTTGCCATTGACCCTGGCACCTACCATCTTGTTGCCGACCGCAGTATGGATCGCATAGGCAAAGTCAACCGGCGTAGAACCGTTCGGCAGGTTCTTGACATCTCCGTTCGGTGTAAAGCAGTATACATCCTCTGCAAATAGATCCAGGTCTCCTTTCAGAAGATTCAGAAATTCCCGGTTGTCTGACATGTCTCGCTGCCATTCCAGGATCTGACGAAGCCAGCTCAGTTTCTCTTCTTCCTTCGCTTCAACGCTCTTCTTTCCATCTTCAGACTCTTTATATTTCCAGTGTGCCGCAATACCGTATTCAGCAGTTTTATGCATCTCTTTTGTACGGATCTGGATCTCAAACGGCTGACCGATCGAACTCATCAGAGTCGTATGCAGAGACTGGTACATATTTGCCTTCGGCATTGCGATATAATCTTTAAAACGTCCCGGTACCGGTGTATACATCTCATGGATAACTCCAAGTGCCGCATAACAGTCTTTTACAGAATCTACGATAATACGGACTGCAAACAGATCATAGATCTGATCCACCGTCTTATCCTGGTTCACCATCTTCTTATAAATGCTGAAGAAATGCTTCACACGTCCGTTCACTTCTGCATCAATGTTCGCATTCTTCATATGCGTGGAAACCTCATCCACGATCTGCTGGACAAATTCTTCCCTTTCCGTTTTTCTTGCATTGATCTGCTTTACCAGATCGTTAAAAACCTCCGGCTGGGAATATTTGAGTGCCAGGTCATCAAGCTCTGTCTTGATCTTGGAAATACCAAGCCGTTGTGCGATCGGAGCATAGATATCCATGGTTTCTTTTGCTTTTTCCAACTGTTTCTCCGGTCGCATATACTGCAGGGTACGCATATTGTGCAGACGGTCGGCAAGCTTGATGATGATAACACGGATATCTTTTGCCATCGCAAGGAACATCTTACGAAGATTCTCAGCCTGGACCTCCAGCTTATCCGCTGAATAGGAAAGCTGTCCCAGCTTTGTGACACCGTCTACCAGAAGAGCCACCTCATCTCCGAATTCCTGACGGATTTCTTCGTCCGTCATCACCGTGTCTTCTACCACATCATGAAGGATGCCGGCAACGATCGTCTCTTTGTCCATCTCCAGTTGTGCCAGAATTATTCCTACCCACAGAGGATGGATAATATACTCTTCTCCGGATTTCCGTGTCTGCCCTTTATGCGCATCTCTTGCAATATGATATGCTTTTTCGATCATAGAGACGTCCGCCGAAGGATGGTACTTTCTGACTCGCTCGATCAGACTTTTATAGAGCAGTTCCGGATTCTGATAATCTTCCACATCCTTTACCGCATGACCATCTACGATCTCCAGTTTTTTATGTGTTGGTTCGATCAGCATCTCCTGCTGGATTCCGATATCGTCTGCCATAGCCTTCCCTTCTTTCTCATTAGTTTCCCGGATACTGGATTACGGAATCTACTTTGTATCCTTTCAGTTTTTCCCGTCCTTTTAATCCCATCAGTTCGATCAGGCAGAGAACTTCTACAACCTCACCGCCAAGTCCTTCGATCAGTTTGATCATTGCTTCTGCCGTACCGCCTGTTGCCATCAGGTCATCTACAATCACAACCTTGTCTCCCGGTTTGATCGAACGCTTGTGGATCTCGATCTCTGCACTTCCATATTCCAGATCATACTTGATCGATGCTGTCTCGCAAGGAAGCTTTCCTTTTTTACGGATCGGCACAAATGCTTTTTGCAGATTATATGCAATCGGCATTCCAAAAATAAATCCTCTGGACTCCGGTCCGATCACGATGTTGAAATCCATGCCTTCAAGCTTATCCTGCAATTCCCGAATAGAAAGCTGAAGCCCTTCCGGATCTTCAAGGATGCTGGTTACATCTCTGAAAATAATTCCTTTTTCCGGATAATCCGGAATGCTGACAACATATTCTTCAAGTTTTTTCATCTTTCTTCTCCACCTTACCTACAAATATATACAATATCTATTAGTATAGCATAAAATTGCTGTTTTTCAAATTATTTATAATTTTGGATCACAATCTGTGGCGTACGGACTCCCCGATACTCATTGATATCAGGATAATAGGTAAATGCCATAACAATTCCATGCCCATGTCCGCGCAGCAGACACTCACAGGCAATATCTCCAAATTTTTCACGCACATATTCCACAAAGGTATTCACATCTCCAAAATACATGGCATCCATCCTTGTACCGTGAAGATCCTTCACCTGCAACTTCAGCACATTTTTATTCTTACCAAGGATTCTCGCACTTTCCACCTGTACCTGTCTTTCTGCAAAGACCGGACGTGCATTTCCTTTGCCAAATGGTTCCAGAGCCGCAAGCTCTCCGATAAATTTTTCATTGACACATTCAAACGGGAGCTGCATATCTATGGCAATCTTTTCATTCAGATCCTCTGGTGTGATCCCGGATTTTTCGTTAATCTCCTTACGGAACTGTTCCAGATTCTCCTCCGGCATGGAGAGACCTGCCGCCATCTTATGCCCGCCAAATTTTGACAACAGATGCTTTACCCGGTTCAGTCCTTCGTACATGTGCCAGGTCTCGATCGATCTTCCTGAGCCCTTTAAACCTTCCGCACCCTTCGTCAGCACAAAGACCGGACGGTAATATTTTTCCCGGATCCTTCCTGCCACGATCCCGGCAAGGCTTTCATGACATTCCGGCAGGTAGACCACCAGCACGTCTGCATCCTTAAGTTCACTGTTCTCCACCTGGATAAACGCCTCTTCTACCGCCTGCGCCGTCATATCCTTCCGGCTGTCATTGAGTGCTTTCAGATCACCTGCCAGCAGATCCGCCTCCGCCACTTTCTTTGCCTCCAGAAGCTCCAGGGCACGCTTTGCTGTATCCAGTCTTCCACTGGCATTCATACACGGACCGATCACAAATCCAATGTGATACGGAGACAGCTTATCTACATTCACACCAGTACATCCCATCAGCGCCTTCAGTCCCAGATTCTCCGTCCGTTTCAGCATATCCAGTCCCTGTTTAACGAAAATACGGTTTTCGTCCACCAGATCCATAACATCACCGATCGTTGCGATTGCCACATTTTCCATCAGATAATCTGCATCTTCCGCATCTTTTCCCATGGCTTCCATCAGAGCCTCCACCAGCTTGTAAGCAACCGCAGCCCCGCACAGCCCTTTGAACGGATAAGTACAGTCCTCCTGCTTCGGATCCACAACCGCATCTGCCTCCGGCAGAATATATCTTCGTCCCGCGCCAATTTCCGTATACGGGACCTCATGATGATCCGTCACCACAATCGTCATTCCCATACTTTTTGCATAGGCGATCTCCTCTGCCGCCGCAATCCCGTTATCACAGGTAATGATCGTATCCACGTCGGCCTCCAGCGCCCGGTCGATCAGGTTCCGGTTCAGACCATACCCGTCCTTCATACGATCTGGAATGTCACTGTCCACATCAGCTCCGAGCATCCGGAATCCCTCCAGAAGAATATAGGTCGACTGGATTCCATCAATATCATAGTCTCCGATGATCCTGATTTTTGCATTTTCTTTTATCTTTTCTCCAAGAACCGCTACTGCCTTGTCCATATCCTTCATCAGCATTCCATCGTACAGATCGGCGATCGTACCGTTTAAATATTTCTCGATTGCATCATCCCCGATCACATCCCGGTTTCTTATCAGGGAAGCCACTCGCGGACTGATATGGAATTTCTCACTGATATGCTGAAAATCCGCTCCTTTTCTCAGAAGTACCCAGTTCTCCATTTTCTCTTTTCCTTTCTTTGGTAGTCAGATAATACAAAGATGCCGGAGGATTCTCCTCCGACACCTCATTTTCTGTCAGTTATTTCTTTTTCGCTGCTTTTTTGCCGCCGATTTTTGTTTTCATTACATACCATAATGCACCGGTGATACATACAGATGAATATCCGCCACCTGCAATACCAACCATAAGAGGTGCTGCAAATTCTTTAATAGAGCTTACACCCATGATATAAAGAACCGCTACCATGACAAATGTAGTAAATGTTGTGTAAATACTTCTTGTCAGTGTATAAGTGATACTTCTGTTTACAAGCGCTTTCAGATCATCGTTTCTCTTCATGACCCGAAGCTCTTCACGGATACGGTCGAAAATAACGATCGTCGCATTGATAGAATATCCAAGGATTGTCAGCATACATGCGATAAATGTATTACCGACAGATGTTCTTGCAAGTGCATAGAATGTAAGCACAAATAACAAATCGTGTAAAAGAGCAAGAACCGCACTTGATGCGAAACGTACATCTTTGAACCGGAACCAGATATAGATCAGCATACAGATCGCTGAAATGATAACTGCAATGATCGCATCCTGTCTCATCTCGGAGCTTACCGTAGAACTGATATTTTCTGCTGTAATTGTCGATGTGTCTACACCAAATTTATCAGCAAGCGCATTGTTAAGTGCTTCTCTTTCGTCAAGATTCAGCGTCTGTGTCTTGATGATGATCTGATTGCTGTCTTTTACTTTCTGTGCCTGTACATTGTGATCTCCGGTCACATCTTCTACAACCGGAACGATCTTTGAATCAATCTCTTTGATCGAATAATCTTTATCAAATGTTACGGTTGTAGCCGTACCGCCCTTGAATTCCAGGCTGTAGTTCAGCGCACCTTCACCTTTTCCCGACTGGACTCCCATTGTTACAAAACCTGCTGCGATCACAGCAATTGATATTGCAAAGAAAATGGCTTTCTTTCCGAGAAAGTCGATAACTTTTCTTTCTTTTTTGAATTTCTTCGCATAAAATTTCACATCACGAAGACCAATCGCGTACAGAGAGAAAATGATGATCCTGGTAATAACAAGTGCCGTAAACATTGACACAACAATACCAAGTGCCAGTGTCTGTGCAAATCCTTTTACAGAACCTGAACCCTTGAACCAGAGAATAGCTGCAGCGATCAGAGTTGTTACGTTACCGTCAACGATCGCAGACATTGCTTTGTGGAAACCATTCTTCAGGGAAGTCTTAACACTGATACCTGTTGTCACTTCTTCACGCACACGGGCGAAAATGATAACGTTGGCATCCACCGCCATACCGATTCCAAGAATAATACCTGCAATACCCGGAAGGGTAAGCGTGATATTGAATGCATTTAAAAGCACCAGAATCAGTCCTGTATAGATCAGAAGTGCAAGACCTGCTGCAAGTCCCGGAAGCAGATATACGAAGCACATAAATACGAAGATGATGGCAAGTCCGATGGCACCAGCCATTAAGCTTGTGCTGATTGCTTCTTCTCCGAGCTGTGCAGCTACTACATTAGAGCGAAGTTCTTCCAGTT
Organism: Bariatricus sp. TF06-38A; assembly: GCF_027690675.1. Taxonomy (NCBI): domain Bacteria; kingdom Bacillati; phylum Bacillota; class Clostridia; order Lachnospirales; family Lachnospiraceae; genus Bariatricus; species Bariatricus sp. TF06-38A. Next base: position 381,359 of record NZ_JAQFCE010000001.1, on the reverse strand, counting down.
CCAGAGAAAGTCCACCGATTCGGATGGTAGCTGCAAGATTGTCTGCTTCTTCATAGCTTGACATCCCTGTGATAACGGCTTCTCCGCCTTCGATTGCCTGATTAACTCTTGGTGAACTGATTGTCTGTCCATCATAAATAATGGAAATCTGTTTTCCTACATTTGCTGCTGTTGCTTCTGCAAATTTGGTTGTTCCTTCTTTGGTAAGCTGCAGAGCTACAACATATTCTTTATTCTTAGTCGTAGAGTTTTCCTGCGTCTGGGCCTCTGCATTTTTAACATCTGTTCCTTCAAGAACGGTGTTGCCATCTGCATCCTGAAATACCAGTGATCCTGGTTTGCCGAGTTCTTCCAGAACTTTATTGGCATCGGATACACCTGGGATCTCGATGTTGATCCGGTCGTCCCCTTCTTGATATACACTTGCTTCTGTACTGTACTGCTCTACACGCTTCTGTAACTTGTAGATGGTATCCTTCATATCTTCTGCGGAAGGATTTTTGTCTTTTGCCTGATAAGTGATGCTGACACCACCTGCAAGATCAAGACCAAGATTGATATTTCTTGCAGAACCTGTGTGGGAGGAACCAAATCCCTGCCAGCAGGTAAATCCAAGAAGTCCTAAAAGTGCAGCAATCAGAACAAGGCTTACTATTCCTTTACTCTTCTTCATGTCCAAGTCCCTTTCTTAGTTTTCGTCTGCCATTGCAGCCTTTATCATAATCGCGCATTCCACGCGCTTACGTTCCATCTCACAGCCCAGATCATAAGAATCATTTAATCCGTCTGCATACTTGTATGCGTTTGCCATACACCCGCCACTGCAGTAGAATCTTGCAAAACATTTCTTGCATTTTTCTTTGGTATATACATTGCAGCAACGGAACTCATCTGCGATCTCCGGTCTTGTAATTCCTTCGTTTACATTTCCCATCAGGAAATTTTCATCACCTACAAACTGATGACACGGATAGAAATCTCCCCATGGTGTAACAGCAAGGTATTCTGTTCCCGAACCACATCCGGACAGACGTTTGTACAGACAAGGTCCTCCTTCCAGGTCGATCATAAAGTGGAAGAAATTGAATCCTTCTCCCTTTTTGTCTTTCTCAATGATATATCTTGCAAGCTTGTCATACTCATCAAAGATCTGCGGAAGATCTTCTTCACGGATTGCATACGGATCAGATTCATCCCCGACAACCGGTTCGATCGACATCTGCTTGAAGCCAAGCTCTGCAAAATGCTTTACATCCTCTGAAAAATCCAGATTGTTTCTGGTAAATGTTCCGCGGATATAGTAGCGCTCCTGATTACGTGAATCAGCAAGCTTCTGGAACTTCGGTACGATCAGATCATAGCTTCCCTTTCCATTTCTGAACGGACGCATTCTGTCATTGACTTCTTTACGTCCGTCAAGACTGATGACTACATTGTCCATTTCTTTATTGATAAACTCCTGGATATCATCATTCAGAAGTACACCATTCGTAGTTACAGTAAAACGGAAGTGCTTGTCATGAAGCTTTTCCTGCTCTCTTCCGTATGCCACCAGGTCTTTGACAACCTGCCAGTTCATCAGCGGCTCCCCGCCAAAGAAATCAACTTCCAGATTTCTTCTTGTTCCGGAATTGGCAATCAGGAAATCCAAGGCTTTCTTACCAACTTCATAAGTCATAAGTGCTCTTCTTCCGTGATACTCTCCTTCTTCTGCAAAACAGTATTTGCAGGCAAGATTGCAGTCGTGTGCGATATGCAGGCAGAGTGCCTTCACAACCGTCTTACGCTTGATAACCTCCCCGATAAAAGGTTCATATGTATCAACAACAAAAAGCTGTCCGTTTGCAGTCAGCTCTGTCACATCATCCAATATATCTCTAAGTTCTTCTTCGGAATATTTCCCTTCCAGCTCATCTTTCAGCTGGTTCCATGTACTTTCTTCTTTCAGCGTCTGCACTGTCTGATTCTCGTTCATACGGTTCAGACATGCAATAACTTCGTACCCCGGCTCGTCCACTACATGAACGCATCCGCTGTTGACATCAAGTACAATATTATATCCATTGTTCTGGTACTGATGAATCACAACCGGTACCCCTTTCTATCCTTATTTTTCAAATTTTTCCTCATACGTCAAATGACAGCGGCTTTAAAGCCGCTGCCTGCTTGTCATACTTATTCACTACACTTACAAATATCTCTTATTTGCTGTGTTCGCAAGTCTGATTTCCTACTGTACAAGAAGTCTTGCATGCTGACTGACAGGATGTCTGGCATTCTCCGCATCCGCCCTTCTTTACTGTATTGTTCAGAGTCTGTGTATTCAATGTTTTAATGTGTTTCATTGTAATATCCTCCTTCTTTGCTCATTATGTGATACAGTATAGCACATTTTCCAACTTACCGTCAACGCAAAAATCCAATCTAAAACAAATGACAGGAGGTATTTTCCCTAGAATTTGCTGCCTCCGCCACCGTGGGTTCTTCCTGCTGAAGAAGTATGTGTACTGCTGCCGCCGGAAGAGCTCTTCTTTTCTTTCGCCGTTTTCGAAGTCGTTTCATAAAGGAACATATCTCTGCTTTCTGTAATATCCAGACTATCGTCTTTTACATAGCTGCCTGCCGCTGACTGGAAACGCACTGTTTTAAGCTGTGCCTTCATCCTGCCGACAATGATAAGTGACAGAACAACTCCTACCCCAAGGGAGATCAGAATCCAGATTGGGGATAATGGCTCCTTTGGAAGACTTTTCCTGTCATACGGCTTTCCGTTTCTTGCCTGTGTAATGAATTCGTCACACAGCTCTGAAAAAGTCTGAAATGCCGAAAAATAATTTTCATCCTTCAGATCACTCGTCATTTCTTTTGAAATGTATTTGATCCCTGCATCGGTAAAAGCTGTGATTCCGTAACCACAGGTTGAAATATAACAGTCATTCTCTTCTCCCAGACTAATGAGAAGAAGGATTCCATCCTTATCCTGTCCATATCCGAAGTTTCCGTAATCATAAATATCATCGGCGTATTCTTGCACCGTTTTTTCATCCAGCGTATTTGTTGTCACAACGACAACATCCATTTTCTGTCGGATACTCAGTTCATCAAGTATGTCATTTAATTTTGCTTCCTCACTATCCGTCATAAGTCCCGCCATGTCCTGCACACGACAATAATCATTTGCAAATCCTTCTGCATCTTCGGCTGAAACCGAAAACGTCATCCCCAGGCAAAGGGCCAGAACAAGCAGAAGTGATATTATTTTCTTTTTCATTCCGTCACCCCCTAAAACAGTCCGAGAAAGTGCAGAAGTGTTGCTGCACCGTATGTTAATGCAGTGAACGCACCTGCCAGTACCAGTGTCCAACGGGTTGCTGCCGCCTTATCTACCGGCAGGTCGCCGACGAATTTTCCGGTCTGTCCGTTCATTGCAAATGTATATTTGTTACCATTCCATGTGGTATTTAAAAGCCACACCGGATATAAAGCATACTTGGCTTTTCCGCCATGGAACTGTACACTGGTATTTTCAGCTACTACAGTATCGTAACCAATGACTGTTTCGGCAAATGCCTGCTCCGTAGATTTTTTCACACGCTCATTCGCCCGGTCAATGCTTTCTTCTGCAGTCACATCATACTTATCTGCCAGGTAACCGGCAAGATAAGCCGTCTGGAAATCCACTGCCTCCCTACAGTTAAACGGTTCGATGGATTCCATCAGATCATCCGCCATTTTTGTAGAGCCATCTACCGGAACGTATTCAAATCCAACACTTCCGCCTCTGTGCACCATATAATAACTGGTCTGGGTATAATTGTAATCACTGTCACTCCAAGTACGGATCTTGGTTGCCTTATAACGGACCTTAGCGTCTACATCGGTATCAAATAGCCAGAACGGTACATAGACTCCTTTGATCTCGTCAATATGGTTCTGATCCTTAAAAATCTTCGGCAGAAGACGTTTTCCTGTAAGATGCTTCATGAGCCCTTCTTTTGCTGCTTTTTTATCCAGTTTAAACGGAATGACCAGATCCGGTTTCAGGGAGCCGGAGAATTGTCCCATCATAACGATTGGATTATCACAGAATGGGCAGGATGTTGCCGCTGTATTTGCGTCACCTACAATTTCTCCTCCACAGGATTTACACACATAAGTACGCAGACCATCCGTTTCTCCTTCTCCCCATTCACCGCCTGCTGCGGTTTCCCATTCCATGCTGTCTGTTTCTTCGTCCTGCAGTTCGGCATCATATCCCTTCAATGCGTCCATTTCGAACTCTGTGTCGCAATACGGACACTTCATCTTCTGGATCGTACTGTCAAAGGCTATCGCACCGCCACAGCAGGGACATTTATATTCCTGCAAGCCTGCCATAAAAATCCTCCTCTCTTAATGCGCCTGTCGGTCAAATTCCGCAAGTGCTTCGTCCGCTCTCCGGATCCATTCTGTACGGTCGCCATAGATTGCACATTTGTTTGCCATAATTCATCCTCCTTTCAGCCAATACCGGATTTCCGGACATTTTCTTTTCTTATTTATGATTCTCCTGTTGCTTTTACGACCCATTTGGCATTGTCTACCTGGAAGCTATAACCACAGAAGGAACAACAATTGTGTTCATCCGGTATGAAATTGGCTCCACAGGATGGGCAATCTTTTTCCTTGAAAAATGCTCCGTCCGTCTTCCTTCTTTCTGGATATCTCGCCCTCTGCAAAACGAGTGTCGTTTTTGTTTTCTTTGTATACGGTTTTCCACTCTCAGGCAGGTAGGTTTCACTTCCATATGCCGTAGCGGTGATTTCTGTTGTTTTGTCTGTATTTACAACATTTTTAAGTATGATCGATCCGATTCCATAATCCATCAGATCCGGCTTGTTTACATCCTTATAAAGTGCATCATTGATGCAGGATCTCAGATAATTTTCCGAGTATCTGACGATCTCCTTCGGCAGCTTTTCCTGTTTCTCTTCCTTGGATTGAAAAATTTTCGCAATTCCCAGAAGTATAAGCAGTGTAGCAATTACACCTATGGTAAGAGAAATATCCGTGTCTTTAATCAGGTAAAAGCACAAGGTCAGACACAGGAACATGATGCCCGAGTAAGCAAGCAATAACAATCCATATTGCATGTTCGCACCCATTTTCTCATAAATTTCGAATGCCTCTGTCTGCCAGTCGTAGAATTCACTTTGTATCACACCGCCACAATATGGACAGATGACTTGCTGACTGCTCAGTTCCACCTCAGCTCCACAGGATGGACAGATGATCGTCCCTTTATCGGAATAAAATTCCTTGTTCTTACCCTGACGGTCAGAATGACGGATATGCCTTGACTGAAGAATCCGAAGGTAACTGTTTTTCCGATAGATCTGATGCACTGTCTTACCAGATTGAGGAGAAATAAGACGTTCCAAAGAACTACATTGCAGGATAGACTCCCTCCACTCCCGTCCGTCATCATTCCATCTTTTGAAATTATTTTTTGGAAGTGGTACAACGTCCGTCACCTGGATATCTCGGCAAAGCTTACGCTTTCCCAGCAGTTCCACCTGATGAACCATCTTTCTGCGAAATGTAAGATCCATTCTCTTTGGAAGATAACCCTTATCTGCTTTTCCAAGTGGAAGTAATACATTTTCAAAGGAATCCTTGATATCCTTCTGAAGCCTTGCCCCCTGCAACGGTGTTTCACGCTTTGCAAGAATTCTTTTCATTTTTGCTTTTTTCAAATTCTCTGGCATAAACTGTTCAAAGTCTATGTCAATGATTTTCTCAGCAATGGCAAACGCACAGATTATGGTAGCTGCAAACGCAAACAGCATTGCCTCTGACAATCCCATATTTATCCCTCCTCATCTATCATTCTATCTGGTTGACCTATTGTTCCTCTTGTTCCTTCTCTTTGCTCTTACCAAATATTTCATAGATCAAGAATATGGAGATAATGATTCCCGCCGGGATCATCATAACGGAGGTAATGTTATCACCTATATCGCCTGTGTAAAGCTTGTATTCTCCATTCAAAGCCCGGTAAGCCTTCTCTGTCACTTCATCCCCCCGGGATATATCTCTGGAAAATACATCTTTTCCTGTATAGGTTTTTCCATCCACTTCAAAGGACAGAATTGCGTGATACTTTACATTTTCATTGCCATTTTCATCGGTCTTAACACTTATCTGATAATCTTTTACAACGGCGGTTACCTGACGAACATCGGAAGATAGTTTATATTCTATACTGGAAAAAATATGAGTAACTCCATATACAACGAGCCCAATCGAACCAATCAGTAAGAATACACATATCACCTTATTTTGTGCTTTATCTGAAAGTATCTTCATGCAACTCCCTCCTTCCATACTTACAGTCTTCTACCCTCTTTTTCTTCCCGATGATACTTGATAAGATCTTTACTTAATCCAATGAAACCAATGAGACCTAGCGGAATCATTACAGCAAATGCAAGGAAGTAAATCGGAGTTGGTCCCGGTTCCAGTTTATATTTTCCTTTTGAGTTCCGGTAAACGGTGATCAGTACAGTATCTCCTCTCCTTATTTCTTTATTGCGAAATTCAAAATCATCATATGTTGTTCCATCGATTTCATAAGTAAACCTTACTTTATATTCTTCTTTTCGGTCTCCCTGATTGTCTTTTTCATGCGTTTGTTCACAACTGTAAACGGTTGCATGAAGCGTTCGAACATCCGTGGAATTCTTAAACTCACTGCTTTCATGCTTCGTATATATCATGCCGCCGATTCCTGCGATAATAATGAAGATACTTAAAATCAAAGCACCGATTGTGGTCTTATGTTCCTCTTTTTCTGATGGGAGTCTAAACATAGAATTCCCTCCTCTCCCGCGAATTACTGTCTATCGTTCTCGTCAAAGATGTCGCCACATTCTGGGCAGAATTTTGGTGGGTGTGTCGGGTCTTCCGGTTCCCATCCACATTTGTCACAACGGTAAAGCAGTGCACCTTCCGGTTTCTTTGCTCCACAGTTTTGGCAGAATTTTCCTTTATTCACTGAACCGCAAGAACAGGTCCATCCTTCTTCCTCTACCGGTTTTGGTGATCCGCATTCCGGACAGAACTTGCCGGTAACAAAGTTTCCGCAGCTGCACTTCCATCCGTCTGCCTGCGGTGCCGGCTGCTGAACGGCCTGTTGTGCAGCCTGCTGCGCCGCCATCTGCTGTGCCTGTTGCTCCTGCTGTTGCTGACCCATTGCAAATAAATTCTGTGCGTTCATACCGCCGCCCTGATTCATTGCCATGCCCATGCCCATGAAGCCTGTCATTGCACCGGCCTGATTACCGGCTGCAGTCTTCATTGCATCAGCCTGTGCTCCGACCAGCGTTGCTGCTGCCATTGTAGGATCGCGCATGATCGCTGTACGCTGAGCCTGTTTTATAAGTTCTGCATCTTCATCCGGAAGTGTCACAGATCCAAGGGCAATACTTACAACCTTCAGTCCGCGAAGTGCGCCCCATTTTTCTGAGAGTGCCGTATTCATCGCATTTTCAAGATCTGTATTATGTGTCACGATCTGATTCGGACGAAGCTCCAGTTCAGACAAATGTCCGAATGCCGGCTGAAGAGCAGAGATAAACTCTGTCTTAAGAGTAGCATCCAGTTCCTCTCTGGAATATTCCTGCTCCACATTTCCGCAAACATTAGAGTAGAACAAAAGCGGATCGGCAATCTTGTAAGAATAGACACCTGAACAGCGGATCGATACGTCGATATCAAGTCCGATCTTGGAATCCACAACACGGAACGGAACCGGATTCGGCGTTCCGAAGCGATTTTCCAGAATCTCCTTGGTATTAAAATAATAGATTCTCTGATCCTTTCCGGTATCTCCTCCGTAAGTAAAACGTTTTCCTACAGTTTTAAAGGTTTCTTTGATACTCTCTCCAAGGCTGCCTGCAAAAATAGACGGTTCGGAAGAAGTATCATAAGTAAATTCTCCCGGTTCTGCACAGACTTCTACGATCTTGCCCTGTTCTACGATGATCATACACTGTCCGTCTGCTACAGCAATTCCAGAGCCGTTCGAGATAATATTGTCATTTCCTTTGGTGTTCGCTGAACGTCCGGTGACACGTTTTTGTCCTTTTGTAACGAGTACCTCCTTTGGCATCGATTCACAGTAGAAAAATTCCTTCCATTGATCTGCAAAAGTACCTCCAAGAGCACCCATACCTGCTTTAATAAGTCCCATAATATTTTCTCCTTTCCTTTTTGAAATGATCTTCCTCTATGTTATCCGGTTACACCGGAAGAACACGGTTTAATATGCGGCATTCCATGTGTCTGTAAAAACATCATAAATATAAATGAGATTATCACAAACGCCGTAAAGCTGTTCCTGCACAAACTGTTCTCCATTATCAGTTCCTAATACAAAAAGCATACAGCTGCCTCCGTTTATGATCTCTGATTCTCCTGTATACATAAGCTTCATTCCATTTTCCAGTCCCTGTCTGACCTCTCCATACTCCAGCAGGATCTCTGTTGCGATTTCAACTGAACGTTCATCCGGTGTTTCCTCATAGACTGAGAAATCATATACTCCGGCAAGTTCCGCCAGATGGCCGTCCATTAATGAAATCGACGGATGGAAATCTATGGCATCGCCACCATCTGTCACCGAAACCAGTACATTGGAATAGATCTCACTGAAATTACAACGTAGCACAAGCGCCTCTCCTGGTTTTCCTTCAAATAACGGATGACTCTTATCATCTGCATATTCACCATTTTCCGTGATATCAGAAGGATAGACGGTCACTCTGCCTTTTTCATTTGGCGGAACGATGGCATACAGCTCCTGCCCATCCGCCATGTAACAGGCTGCTTCTGACAAAAACGGATACTCTTTTGTTAAATGATGAAATTCCAGGTAAAATGAAAGATCTGTCCTTGTAAATTCACTGTCCACATACCCGAAAAGTGCAACCCCTGCACCGCAGCTGTTTTGATTGATCTGTTTTTTGAGAAGTGACAGTTCCGTATCTTCCGTCTCGACGATTTCTGTCTTCCCCGGCTCTTCTTTTTCCTTCTCTTTTTCTTCCTTCTTCTCTTCTTTTTTATCATCCTGCACTTTCACAAGACCGCTTTTATTCTCGCCTTCCACAGGCTTTTGCGGACTGCTCTTATGAGGCAGTCTGCATCCGCATAATAAGCCGGCCTGCAGGATTATCAAACAAAACAGTAATGATATTTTCTTCATATTACATTTCTCCTTGTAAAGACTGAACCTTTTTTCTTTCTCCAAAACGGCAAGCATCTATTTGCCGTTTTGGAGAAAGGGCTTTCCTGATCAGAAAGCCGCTTTCTTAGGTATGTCTATTTTCTTCTGTGGGAAACGGTTGTTAATCCTATAAAAGCAAGAGCAGCTGCAAGAATCATTGTAGTCCAGATAACCATCAGGCTGTCGTTACCGGTCTTAGGAGATTTCATTTTATCGTCCGGAGCCTTCTTCTGTACCGGAGCTACTGCTTTCTTCGCATTATAACTGTTCGTGAAAACAGCTTCCCGTACTTCATCCTCCTCATTAATATATCCATCTTTATCAAGCTTATAAAATGCCCAATCCTCTACACCGTTCTCATTGATATATGGTACTACATAATAGCTTGTCTCATCATAAGTCCATCCGCTGGCATTTCCTTTAATCTGACGTAACACAAAGCCTTCTGAAATATTTCCAAGCAGGTTACTGTTGATCGTAAAAGCAAAAGTGCCATTATAGGTTTTTTCGCCGTTTGTTTCGATAGCATCGGAAATAATCTTATAATCTACCGGTGCTCCGAACTCTTCGATCACAAACTTAAATGTTTCTTTTGTCGGATCAGCTTCGCCGGTCTTTTTCACAACAAGTTTGTATGGAAATTCCATATGGATCTGTTTTATTTGTTCTTCCATTACCCATCCACATACCTTACAGGTAATTGCATAATCTTCCGTAGCGTGTCCTTCATGATCCGGAATATGTACAGCAAAATCCAGTTTTTCTTTGCAGTCCTTACATTCATGCCAGTGTCCGGAATAATCACTTTCCCAGACATCGGACGGATTATGCTTTTCAGGATTTTTTTCTCCTTTGAAGGTATGATTTCCATCACTTTCAATCGCTCCGCATTTTTCACAAGTATAATAGAACACTGCTTCATTAACACAAGTACCCGGAGTCATTACTGCATCCCCCGAAGCTTCTGCTAATGAAAACTCATGTTCACACGTATCCGGTTCCACCCCTTCTTCGGAAGCATGCACCGGCACTGCAGTAAACAGTAGACCACTTATCATAACCATAGATAATAATAAAGATGTAATTCTCTTTCTCATAATCAAACTCCTTTTTCTTTGTTTTTCTTTTTTGTATGGCTCTTTTTTTCCCCAGCGACTTGCCAAATCACCGTCCCTTTTTTCACCTCTCTTTTCTTCTTTATTTCAGTCGGATATATACGCAGTTTCTTCTCGGTGGTTCTTCCATTTCCTTACATCGCATAAATCTGATCCATCAGATATTCAGCAGTCATGGATCCATAGAAGAACTGGTCGATAAGACCGTTTTTCTTCGCATCCCGAATGTCTTTTGCCGCCTGCTTTTCTGTATTGGAATCCACGATGAAAGCAATTTTACAGTCAGGACACACCCTCTTTACTTCATCCCGAAGCTTCATTCTTTCACAAAGCTTCCACGGAGTATAGCCCGTCACCTCCATGATAAGAACAAACGGTTTATAAAGCTTACAAAGTTCAACCGTATCTTTTGGAGACTCCGTACGGACTACATCAATCTCATAATCCGATTTTTTGAAGGCAGTCGCTACGGAATCCGCAAACAGAAAATTCTGCATATCAACCACTATTTTTCGCATCGAACCATCCTCCTTTCTTTCAGCGATATATCCGATGTGTCTGCTACATTTCTTTTTTTCTTTAGTCTAACAGAGAAAAATAGCTCTGTCTGTCCTCATAAATGTGGACAAATAAGCATTTTACACAAAAAAATCGCTCTACCTAATAAAAAGCAGAGCAATTTTCACATCTAAATCCTATTTTATTTTCTTCTTATACGTCGAGCTGACTGCTCGGTACGACCAGGCGTTTGCTTACCGCCGCAACCATCAGGCGATTGCGGTTTGTGTATCCTGTTTTCTCTAACATCCGGTTGATATAGGTACGAACCGATGATTCTGCCACATGAAGCTTAGCCGCAATCTCGGCATTCGTCTTCCCTTCACACAACAAACGTAAGGTTTCCATTTCCTGATCGGAAAGGTCACAGGAAAGTGCTTTTCCAAGCTGCACAGCCGGCACCTTGTCCGGCCAGAAATTTTTACCTGCAAGTGTCCCTTCGATCACGCTAATAAGATCACCGGAAGGAGAATCCTTATACCAGAAGCTGTCCGCTCCTATTTTCCTTGCACGATCCAGAAATCGTCCTTCTAACATGGAGGTCACCATTACGATCTTGATCCGTGGATAGTATTTTTTGATTGCTTCAGCCGCATCTAATCCATCCGAATCATTTTCTGTACAAATATCCATCACCACCAGGTCAATATGCCCCTCACCACATCTCTGCAATGCTGCATCTGCCCGGGTCAGGGCAGATGCCATTTCACATTCTGTGCTTTTTTCTATGCAAGAGCACAAATACTTACGGGCAAGCATCTGATCTTCAACAATTAGTATTTTTTTCACTTTCATTCCTCCCTAACGTGTTAAATCTTAGGAATTTCTATTACCAGAGCAAACTCCGGAAAACTCTGTACGAGCATCCTTCCGCCTTCCGTTTCAATCCGGTGACGCAGATTGGTAAGTCCTCCACCTTCCCGGATTTCTCTTTCCGGAGGCTGTCCGTTGTTATAGATCATCACGGTATAGCTGGTTTCATTTTCAAAAACATTTGCCTCCAGTTCTGTCGCTCTCGCATATTGAAGGGCATTATTCAGACATACCTGCATAGCAGCATACATCATCTCTGCTGCTTTTCCCGGTGGTTCCTTTCCTTCTATCTGCACAAGGACACCACTGCTTCTTGCACTGGCAAACAATTTCTCTTTTTCTGATAAATGTTCGACCTCCCGAAAAACAATATTCTTCTCCCATTCCCGCAGAACTGTTTCCACATCGATCCCGCCGAAATCTCCGGAAAGATACTGCTTTATTACAATAATACTGGCTGCAAGATTATCATGCATAGCAGATTTTGCCGTCAAAAGTTCTTTCTCCCGGGCAATCTTCTCCACATTTTCAGATAACCTTTGCAGATGTTCTTCATCCTCGGCAAGCTTCTTATTTTCCACAAAAAGCAATCCGAGCACATGGCACAATTCCGTAACATCCGCAGCTGTAAGCTGGATATAGGTTTCTCCATATCGATCCGTTACTTCTGTTTTCTCAAACTGCCATATGGTATTATCCGGAAAACGATAGGTACCCTCCATATTCGAAAGCTGCCGAATTCCTTCCGGGGGGCTCGCAAGTGCCCGCTCAACTTCACCGAGATACTGCATATCACTTTCAAATAAATAATGACTCAGACGATACATCTGCCTGTTGCAAAGAACAATACTTCCTCTGCTGTCAAAAAAGCAGATCGCCGTAGGAAGCTGGTCAAATCCTTCCTTGATAAGATTAAACCCAAAGCGCCTCAACCTACGCATTATCCTCTCCTCCTATTGCTGTACGTATCAGCCACAATCCATCCTCCCTGTCGGCCGTTACCTCAGAAGAGATAATTGGGGACAAATCAGCCGCGCATTCTACAGACAGATTCATCTCCTGATCGGACACAGAAATAAACAGCGAATGCAGCTCATTTATCGTCATTTCCGTTACCGTTTTTAGCAGTTCGAACAAACGCACAACCTCTTTTGATGCTATCGGTTTTGTGGTTAAATAGACCGCACCACATTCAATTTTGCAGGAATTCATTGCACGTACCAGTTCATCGATCGTCAGCCTGAGTTCCTGCTGTGGAAGCTTTTCGTATTCCTGAGAAAGAAAATACAGATTCGCACTTCGCTTGATATAAGTACCGAGCAACAGAATCTCTTTCATACACGCCTGCATTACCTCAGGCTTTGCATTCTTACACTGTTCAAGAAGTTCCTTTATCCTCCTCGTCTGGGTTTTGTGTTTTTCTTCCAGTTCATCATAAATACGGTTCTTTTCCGTTAGTTCGTATAGCTCCTTCTGCACAAGATAAGCATCCTTTAATTTCTTTTTGTTACTCTCTCTTTTTCTTTTATTCTCATCAAGCTGCTTGCGAAGCTTGGTAAGGTGCTGCAAGTTATCTCCCCAGATGACAAAACCATCTTTAATCGGTGCCGAAGAGATGCGCATTCCATCCGGATAAACGATACTCTCCCCATCTTTTGGACATACCATATCCTCTCCTGCTGTGCGGGAACGAAGCAAAATCCGCCCATTTTGATCTGCAATGCAGGAGGCAAGCGTTGTCGCCTCATATAACTCGACATACCCTGTGTTTGACTGTATCATACGGCAATGGATACAGCTTTCGTATATTGCAGCATAAAAGAGACAAAACATTACATTCATATCTCCAAAAACATCACGGATGACCTGAAATCCCAAAAGATAAAGTGCTCCATACAAGAGCATCACGCAGCTCAAAACAAAAGGCATCATTCTCCGCTTTCCAATACTTGGAAGCCTTGTTTTTTTCAGCAGCTGAAATACTGAAAAAAATACACAGCCTATCGTCCATCCAACACTCACAAAATAAAGCGGACGATGGAAAAAGACCTTGTTATCCGGCACCCCCGGAATTCCGCTCGCAAACGAAAATACTTGCTGGTGGAAATCATTTGTGATAACAGCCAGAAACAATGCTGTCGGAATCAGCGATAACAACCAGCTTTTTCTGGAAAGCTGATAATCTTCGGATTTTCCCAGAAAAATTGCAGTATATGCACCAAGCAGCGGAATAAAAAGAATCGGCAGGTAATAAAGATACCACAAATAACGTGCCACGGTCAGATCTGTAACCACCTCATATTTCAAAGTACGCAAAGTCAACCAGATAAGCATCAGAACATCCATCAAGCGAAGACAGTGCAGCACCGGTTTCTGAATAATCCGCTGATCCAGAGAATACCCCCACAAGACAAATAATAATAAATACAATGCGGCACGCACATAGCTTGGATAGTTCCCTCCTATATCAAACCATGCCAGCAGCCGGCAGGAATATGCTGCTATGATTATCGCAAAAACAAAAAACATCAAATAAAGCTGTCTGGTGTTCCTTTTCACGAGTTCCTCCCTCTTACCCGGCTCATCACCTCCGGGCATTTTTATCACCTATAGTATAGTATAAGCTTCCTTTTGGCGCAACTGCTTCCTCCGGATTAAAAAATAAAAGTATCGCCCATATCCCTTGATACCGTCAACGCAAAAATTACATCTCCGCCCCTTCAGGACACCATACCACCGAGCATTCCGCCTGCTCCACAGAGGATCCAGGCAATCATCATCTGCATTCCACCCTGCACGCTCCGGTAGATCCCTGCTGAAATTGCAAGCAGTAGCAGAAAATAGAGCATTCCAAGCATAAATCCCCTCAGGAATTTCCTTGTCTTCCCCATTTTTCCCATGGCAAATCCACCGGCAAATGTGGAAATTATGTAAACCGCAAGGATCCCGATCCGGACTGTTTTCTCACTTAAGTCAAACTTATACAGTCCAAAGGACAGTCCGAGCAGCATCAGCATCGTAAGAAAGTAAGAAAGCATCAGTGCTTTCACAAGTCTTGTAAAACAGATATTTCCAAACAGCTTTTTTTCCATAAGAACCCCTCCTGTCCTTTTATACTATGAGAGATTCTTATGAAATATTCCTTTACTGTTCCATCTGTCGTCCCAGAAATCCTGCTGCGCAGAGTATCATCTTCTGTTCCAACTCACCGGGTTTTTTCCTGCCGTCCTTTGCCAGGATCACAACAGAACCGATCGCATCTCCGGCGCAGATGATCGGACTTACCACCTGCCATTTCAGTTCTGCATTCTGTCCCGACACGATGACCGTGAACTTCCGATCCATAGAGGATGCCAGAAACTGCTCCCTTCTTGCGATCACTTCCGCAAGCTGTCTTGTGATCAGCTGTTCCTGAAATTCTTTCTTCCCCGGTCCTGCTGCTGCGATCACCTGATCTGTATCTGTGATACACACCAGATATCCAAGCGTCTGTGCCAGACTTTCCGCATATTGGTCTGCAAAATTTCCCATTTCCCCAAGCGGTGAGTATTTTTTGAGAATGATTTCTCCTTCCCGGTCGGTGAAAATTTCAAGTGCATCACCCTCACGGATACGTAGCGTGCGCCTGATTTCCTTCGGAACGACAATTCTGCCAAGATCATCGATCCGGCGGACAATTCCTGTAGCTTTCATATTGATTCTATTCCTCCTGTGTTCCACATATTTTCCATATTTTATTCGATATGGGTAGTATGTGGAAATACGCAGAATTTTATTACTCCGTATCCCTGAAATCTTTATTTATAATATCTTTCTTCGATCATATCCAGAAAATCCCGTTTTAAATAGTCTTCCATCTTTTTAAATGTTTCTTCGTTGCGGATCAGTCTTCCCGGCTCCTGATATTCTACCCACGCCATTGCACACCATGTAATTCCCCTGAGACACGTGATCGGAATAAAAATGTTCAGACGTTCTTCGATTCCACTCACATCAAATCTGCCATTTACCGCCTGGATATATTTTCTTGTAAAATCAGCCATCTCTTCTTCTGTCAGAATCACATCTGTTTTCCAGAAAGTTGTCGTTGGTGCAAGGAAATGCCCCAGATCCTGAACCGGATCACCATAAAGCGGCTTTTCCCAGTCAACCAGATAATTGTCTTTTCCTGCGCCATTCATCAGGAAATTTCCTGAATTCAGCTCTGTGTTAATACAGCATCTGTATCCACTATAATCCCGGATCTCATTGATCTTCTCCTGTCCCAGCTCCAGAAGACGCCGGATCTGTACTTTTTTCTTTTCTTCTCCCAGATCAGACTTGTAGTATGTCTGCACCATCTGATTACATTCATCCAGAATCGCCTGCAGTGGATTCGATGACGATATCAGTCCATCCGTTTCTTTTACCGGAACACTGTGGATATCCGCAAGACATTCTGCCGCTTCCATCAGATTCTTCCGATAATCCAGTGCACTCCCTTCCAGAAACTCCATAACCATCACACCATACGGCAGTTCCTTCTTACTTCCATCTACAAAAATCGGCACTGGCGTCCGTCCTGAATCCGCCAGAAGCTCCAATGCATGATATTCGTATTCAATCTGATTTTCCAGATGCATCTGGCTTCCTGTATTGACACGAAGCACCAGTTTCTTTCCGGTCAGTGGGTGTACGAACCAGTAGTTGATATTATATTCGCCCTGTGCCAGTGGCTGATAGGCAATCTGAATTTCCTTCTGCTCTTCTTTCCCGATCCCGATTCCTTCCAGATAATGTTCTGTCTGTACATATTCTTTTAATCCCTGAATTCTTTCCATCTTATTCTCCCAGCCTTCCCCACTTTTTATCTTTTTCACTCATTCTGTATGGCACATCAAGCTCTGGCCATGCAACGTTGATCGTCGGATCGTTCCAGGCAATCCCGCCCTCATCATCCGAATGATAAAAATCCGTACATTTGTAGCAGAATTCTGCCTGGTCGCTCAGCACCAAAAATCCATGCGCAAATCCTTCCGGAATGTAAAACTGCTTTTTATTCTCTTCCGACAGTTCAATTCCATACCATTTTCCATAGGTGGCACTTCCTTTCCGGATATCCACCGCCACATCAAATACGGTTCCCCGGATCACCCGGACTAGCTTTCCCTGCGGATATCTCTTCTGAAAATGAAGTCCTCTCAACACTGCTTTTCCAGAACCGGACTGATTATCCTGTACGAACTTCATCGTAAGTCCGGCTTCCTCCATATCCTTCTGATTATAAGTTTCCATAAAATATCCACGCTGATCACCATGCACCGACGGTTCGATCACGCAGAGTCCTTCGATTCCACCTGCATTTTTTTCTACTTTTATCTGTCCCATTTTCCTTTTATCCTTTTCTCTCTGCAAGAACTTCCTGCAAATATCTCTCCAGCGCATTCTTCCAGACCGGCAGTGGCTGAAATCCTTCTTCACAGATCCTTTTTCTGTCAAGTCTGCTGTTAAACGGTCTTGCTGCTTTTGAAATTCCGTATTCTGCTGTCGTAACCGGAATCACTTTTACATCTGCATATTCTTTTTCACCAAGTTTCACAGCCTGTGCGAAGATTTCTTTTGCAAAATCATACCAGCTGACATATTCTCCTTCATTAGTCACATGATAGATCCCATATCGCTTTGTCATCGACAGATTTGCAAGAAATTTTGCAAGATCTGCTGTGTAAGTCGGCGTTCCAATCTGATCACACACCACTCGAAGTTCTTTCCGTCTTTTCCCCTGCTCCAGCATGGTCTTCACGAAATTATTCCCGTTTTTCCCGAATACCCAAGCGATCCGCACAATAAAATACTCTTTCAGTTCTGCTTTCACTACCTGTTCACCCTGTAATTTCGTTTCACCGTATCGGTTCAGCGGCGAAAACTCCTCACAATCCGGTTCCCACGGTCTGCTCCCCTGTCCACCAAACACATAGTCTGTACTGATATAAACCATTTTAGCATGAATTTTCTGGCAGGCGGATGCAAGATTTTCTGTGCCCTTTCCATTAATTTCCCATACTTTTTCATAGTTTTCCGGCTCTTCTGCCGCATCCACCGCCGTCCACGCCGCACAGTGGATCACAATATCCGGTCTGAGCTTTTTCATTACTGCCTCGACTTCGTTTCTGTCTGTGATATCCATCTTCACATAACGACCTGCTGTTTTTCTCTTTTTGCTGCCGCTTCCCGTCACTTCATATCCCCGGTTTTCCAGTTCACGTACAACATCCTTTCCAAGCTGCCCGGCAGCACCCGTCACCAAAAACTTTAGCATTTTATTTTCATTTCCTTTTCTACGATCGGTCTCCACCACTCCTGATGATTCAGATACCAGTTGATTGTTTTCTTAATTCCTTCTGCAAAAGAAGTTTCCGGAAGCCAGCCAAGCTCTCTGTGGATCTTTGACGGATCGATTGCATATCTTCTGTCATGCCCTTTCCGATCCTCCACATAAGTAATCAGCTCTTCCGGCTTTCCAAGCTCCCTGCAGATCAGCTTCACAATATCAATATTCTTCATCTCGTTATGCCCGCCGACATTGTAAATTTCCACTTCTTTTCCGTGACGCAGGATCAGATCGATCGCCCGGCAGTGATCCTTTACATAAAGCCAGTCACGAACATTTTTCCCATCACCATAGACCGGAAGCGGCCGATCATGAAGCGCTTCGACGATCATCAGCGGAATCAGCTTTTCCGGCAGATGATATGGTCCATAGTTGTTGGAACAACGGCTGATTGTAACCGGAAGTCCATACGTTCTGTGATAGGACTGTACCAGAAGATCTGCCGCTGCCTTGGATGCACTGTACGGACTGCTCGTATGGATCGGCGTCTCTTCTGTAAAAAATAGATCCGGCCGTTCAAGCGGAAGATCCCCATACACCTCATCCGTAGAAACCTGATGATAACGCCAGATTCCATATTTCCGGCACGCATCCATCAACACTGCCGTTCCCTTTATATTGGTATCCAGAAAGACTTCCGGATTTTCAATCGACCGGTCCACATGACTTTCCGCTGCAAAGTTAACTACTATATCCGGGTGTTCTTCCTCAAACAGCCGGTATACAGTCACCCGATCCGTCACAGATGCTTTCACAAAACGGAACGCTGGATTTTTCATTGCTACTTCCAGGGTTGACATATGCCCTGCATAAGTCAGTGCATCCAGACAGATGATTTGATCCTCCGAATGCTTTTCCATCATATAATAAATAAAGTTGCTGCCAATAAATCCGGCGCCGCCGGTAACAATGATTTTCATAAACTCTCTCCCCTGTCTAAAATAGATTCTCTCTGAACTTTCCTTCTGCTACGTCATGCAAATATTGTCCATACTGATTCTGTCTGTATTTTTCACAGACTTCCAGCAGTGCGTTTCTGGAAATCCAGCCATTCATATAGGCAATTTCTTCCAGACATCCAATTTTCCGGTGCTGATGAGTCTCTACCGTCTTCACAAAATTGGTCGCATCTGTCAGACTCTCATGGGTGCCCGCATCCAGCCAGGTAAAGCCCTGACCCAGAAGCTCTACCCGAAGTCTTCCCTGTTCCAGATAGATCCGGTTAAGATCCGTGATCTCCAGCTCCCCGCGTCTGCTTGGCTTTAACTGTCCTGCATAATCGCTCACCCGGTTATCATAAAAATACAGACCTGTCACACAGTAATTACTTTTCGGATGTTCGGGTTTTTCCTCAATGGAAACCGCCTTGCCCTTTTCATCAAATTCCACGATACCAAACCGTTCCGGATCATCCACATAATATCCAAATATGGTTGCACCGTCTCCTCTCTCCGCTGCTTTTACCGCTTCTAAAAGACGTTTCTTAAGCCCATGCCCGGCAAACAAATTATCCCCCAGGATCATTGCCGCCGCATCATTGCCAATAAATTCTTTTCCTATTATGAACGCCTGCGCAAGACCTTCCGGTCTTTCCTGCACCGCATAGGTTAATTCGATGCCGAACTGATGCCCGTCCCCGAAAAGTTCTTCAAATCTTGGTGTATCCTGTGGTGTACTGATGATCATGATCTCCCGAATTCCTGCACTCATAAGAACTGACAACGGATAGTAGATCATCGGCTTGTCATACACAGGTAAAAGCTGCTTGGATGTCACCATCGTAAGTGGATAGAGCCGGGTTCCTGATCCGCCTGCCAAAATAATTCCTTTCATTTTCATATCCCCGTTTTTCATTTTTATCTTTTTATTCTACCACGAAACAGCAGTTAGTTTAATAAAATCTCTCAATTATACCTATAGATTTTATCTATTTTATTTTTATATATAGATTAAAACAATTATGAAATTTTTGTGAAAACTGTTACAATGTAATCGTAACCTAATTTTGAGAGTAAGGAGGAAAAATGAAAAGAAAATTATTACCAGTATTTCTGTCTTTCGCATTACTTGCGAACGGCTCTCTGACAGCTTTTGCAACTGATTCAAGTGTTGATACCGTTACAGAAAGCGATGCACAGACTACTGTTTCTGAAGATCAAGAGAATCCAGAAGAAACTACTCAGGAAGAAGTTTCTGAAGACGAAGCAGTTCCAGCTGATGAATCTGATGCTATCACAGATTTCGAAACTGCATATAAAGCATATACTTTTGGTGCAAATGTAAGCGGCCCAGATGCTATTTCAGCCGATAAAAATACCGTTGCTGTTTTAGACGTTCGTTCTTCTGCAAACTATGATATTTCTCACTTAGAGGGTTCTTTCTCAACACCTGTATTTAATGAGGATGGCAGTATCATCCAAACTTCTGAAGATGCTACTGCAAAAGCTTTCACAGAAACTGTAACTAATAACGCAAATTTCCAGAACAAAGAGCTTTACCTTCTTTGCAACAGTGGTGCAAGAGGGGCTCGTGCTGCTGCTGTTTTATTACGACGTGCTGGATATGATACCAGTCGTATTCATACCATTACAGGCGGAGCAACAGGTCTTGAAGTTCGTTACGCATTCCTTGGAACAAGCAACGCTGTAACCGGTGCTGAAGCCGTAGCTGCTGTTGATTCAAATGACGTGGTTATCGTAGATGTACGTACAAAAGAGAACTTTGCAAACGGTCATTTGAAAAACTCTCTTTCTCTTCCTGTTTTCTATCTGAATGAAGAAGGAAAACAGGTTGTAGCAGAAACCAACCAAGATCCATATGCAAAAACCTTTGCTGAATATGTGCAGGCTAACCTTTCTACCACCTTCTCAGGCAAAAAAGTATACGTCCTCTGTAACAGCGGCCAAAGAGGTGCAAGAGCCGCCACTGCATTACTTGCAGACAACGGTGTTGACAAGAACACAATCTACACCATTACCGGTGGTGCAGGCGATAAAACAGTACAAAGTGCTTTTGTAACTGTAGACGGCTACAAATTCGTAAGCGGAACTGATGCTATTGCCGCTGCAAAAGACGGAAGTGCATACATTATTGATGTACGTTCTTCAAACGCACAGACAAAGACAGGTACTTTGAAGGGATCTATTTCTCAGTCTCTGTTTGATGATAACAACAAACTTGACACAGCTGAAGCTGAAGCACTTGAAAACGCTTTCAAAGAAAAAATTCCTTCCATAATAACAGAAGACAAACCAATCTACATCATCTGCAACAGTGGTGCAAGAGGGGCTCAGAAAGCAACCAAACTTCTTGGAGAACTTGGCTATAACATAAGCACTAAGGAAGATGGAAAAGTATACACCATAACAAACGGTGCAAAAGGCCTGGAACTTCTGTATGCAATGTCTGGAACAGACGGAAATGCCGTAGACGGAAAAACAGCTGTTGCTGCTGTCGGAAAAGACGACGTAGTAATCCTTGACGTCCGTGCGACAGGTAACTATGGAAGTGGACACTTAAAAGGCTCTATGTCAACACCTGTATTCAATGCAAACGGAGTTGCCAAAACTACAGATGACCAGCTTTCCAAAGATTTCACAAAATATGTAACAGACAACAAAGCCACTCTTGAGAAAAAAGAACTCTATCTTCTCTGCAACAGTGGTGCAAGTGGTGCAAGAGCAGCTACTGCTTTATTAAAAGCTGCCGGATATGATCTTGCAAAAGTGCATACTATCACTGGTGGTGCAAAAGATGCTGATGTAAAAGCTGCTGCAATCTATGTTTCTGACACTCATGTAATCAATAAAATGGCAGATACAAAGAACTACCTGATTCTTGATGTACGTTCTACAGCTTCTTACACAAAAGGACACTTAAAGGGATCTCTTTCCCTTCCACTTTTTGACAAAGATAACAAACTTCCGGATGATCTCGCAAAAGCATTTACAGAATATGTAACTGCTCACAAAGCAGATTTTGAAGGAAAAACAATTTACGTTCTTTGCAACAGTGGTGCAAGAGGTGCTGCAAAAGCAACTCAGCTTCTCAAAGAAGCCGGAATCACCAACGTATTCACCATCGAAAACGGTGCAAAAAGTGAAGTGATCCAGAAGCATTTTGTAACAGATCCTGTCGCTGATCCTGATACAAAGAAAGACAACAATGGCAAAGATAACAATAAAAACCTGAATAACGGTAAAACCACTACTGCTGCTACAACAAAGACAGGAGATACCGCTCCTATCGCTGCTCTCGCAGTTGCAATGCTCGCTGCTCTTGGCGCAATCATTGCATTCGGTAAGAAAAAAATTGTAAAATAATAATTATTCCCAAAAAGGTTACAAAAGCGGGACGTTGACTAAATTGCCAACGTCCCGCTTTTTCAAATTCATTCATATTCATACGATGTTCAGATCTCGTTGATCTGCTTCTCTTTTATTTCTCCAGATCTCCTTCCACACACCATCTGTAAAAAGATTCGTCATAGTTCTCTGAATTTTCAAAGCCACACATTTCCATTACAAGCTGCATATAAGCTGAACGGATTCCTCCGGTACAGTAAGTAATAATATGATCCTCTTTTGAAAGTCCTGCATCTTCAAACATCTTGGTCAGATCTTCATTACTCTTTAATGTACTGTCACTGTTAAACAAATCCGTATAACGGATCTGGATTGCCCCTGGAAGATGTCCCCCATTTGCCTCCCCATACATTGTCTTTCCATTATATTCTTTATCTGTACGGGTATCCACAATTTTACAGTCGTCATAAATCTCTTTCAGCTCATCCGTATTGATCACATGCGTTTCATCAATCGAATCAATTTCTACCGATACCGGTTTCGGCTCTGCTGCTCCTTTGACAGTCTCAACTCCTGCTGCTTTCAGTGCTTTGATCCCGCCATCTACGATTTTCACATCCTCATAGCCTGCCGCGATCAGCTCCCATGCAATCCTGCCATCTTCTCCCCAGCCTTTCTCCGCATTTGAAAAAAGCACGATTTCCTTATCTTTTGCCAGCCCAAGCTCTCCTAATCTTTCGCTCAGGCGCTTTGTATCAAGGATACATCCCCAGTTTGCATCTCCCGCTTCCCCGTCTTCACAGGTTGCCAGATACTGCCATGTCGTTGCCACTGCACCTTTTACAGTACCTTTTTTCGCCTCATCTTCACCTCTTGCATCCACTATGATGATATCGTCCAGATTTTCTTTCACATAATCGGCGGTTACTACATACTTTCCTTCAAATGGTTCACTGCTGTCTGATGCCGAATTCTTTGCACCACATCCTGAAAGTGATGAAATCGCAAGAATTCCTGCAAGAAATAATGCTGTTCTTTTCATAATCTTTTCTCCTCGTCTAATCTTCTTTCTTCTAACTATAACATATCTTCAATCTATTCACTAATTGATTGTCCTTATCCCGGATTAAGTATATTCATCTTTTCTATAAATCACTTTTTCAGCAGACGCATGATTTTTCTCATCGGTTCTGTTATTTTCCAGCTGGTTGAATTTGCATATGTCTGGATCATTTCATCCTGCTCCCTGATCTTATCCTCATATTTCTTAAGCTGCCCTGTTTTCTGTTCCATCCGTCTGCCAAGTTCATCCAGCTGTTCTTCATAATGCGCGGCCTGCCTTCGCTGTCCTTCTATATATTCCTGCTGCTGTTCAATCGCTGCATTTTGTTTTTCAAGCTGTTCTTTCTGCTGCCCGATATACTCATCTTTCTGTTTGAGAATATCTTTATAATACGCCAGTTGCTGGCTTCCTTCTTCAATTTCACTCATCAGCCATGGCGTCTTATACATATGTTCTCCATTCCACTGATACAGATCAAAAATATCCAGATGGAAATGCTCTCTTAAAGTCTCCATTGCATTTGCTTCTCTCATAATCTGCCCCAGCATTTCCATCCCCGCTGCTTTCAGTCCCGGTACTTCCTCTATACATTTCATCAACCAGAATGCTTTTTCAAATTCCAGCTGTAAATGTGATACAGAATCCGGATTCCGGAAATCTTCCCGGAAAAACTGACAAAATTTTTCATCCGTCATCGATTCAACACAATTTTTCCGGATCATGACAGATTCATTAAATGCGCGGACTGAATTTTCTCTTGTTGACATACTGATCTGTTTCTTTCCTTTTATATCCCATTGAAAGCGGATCAGTCTCTCTTCCAGAACCGTGATCTCTGACTCACTTACAAGCCGAAGCCACAGGTCATAATCCGCCAGCTGACGATACAAAAGATTGAAATATCCAATCTTGTCCAAAACGGATTTTCTGACCAGCGCCGAAGGATGACAAAGAAAATTCCCAGATTGCAGAAGCGTATGCAGATATTCTTTCTGTGTCGAACACTTCCTGTCAAAAAGCTCTGCCATATCCCTGCATTCTTCTGACAGATCATTGCCACTTTCATCAACCAGATATACTCTCGTAAAACATGCCCCGAGCATCCGATCCTCTTCCATAACCGTCACTTGCTTTTCCAGCTTGTCCGGCAACCATGCATCATCGCTGTTCATAAATGCCACATAGTCTCCTTGGCAGTGATAAAGCCCCTGATTTGCTGCATAACAGTAAAACGAATTCCGATTCAGTTTAAAATATCTGATCCGTGGATCCTGATAGCTTTTAATCAGTTCTTCTGTTCCATCGGTCGATCCGTCATCTACGATGACAAATTCAAAATCCGGATACGTCTGACAAAGTACGCTGTCAATCGCCTGTTTCAAACAAAATCTCCGGTTATAAGTACACATCAAAACGCTAACCATTATTCTACATCTCCAACAACAGCCCATCTCCAGAATGACTGATCATAATTGTATGTATGTTCAAATCCACACATTTCCATTACCAGCTGTGTATATGCCGAACGGATTCCTCCTGTACAATAAGTGACGATCTCATCATCTTTAGACAGTCCGGCATCCTCAAACATTTTTGTCAGTTCTTCATTGGATTTCAGATATCCCGCATCATCGAACAGATCCGTGTACCGGATATGAATTGCTCCCGGAAGATGTCCTCCCTTTGCTTCATCATACAGGATTGCTCCTTCATATTCTTCATCGGTACGCACATCCACAATTTTGTACTCGTCATAATTCTTCTGTAATTCTTCGGTTGTCATCACATGGGAATAATCAATTTCATCGATTTTTACTTCTGCCGGTTCCGGTTTGGATGCGAGGAACTGTGTCTTGATTCCACTGTCTTTCAACGCCTTCCATCCGCCATCTACCATCTTCACATCTTCATATCCGGCTGCCCGGAGTTCCCAGAGAAGTCTCGCATCATCTCCCCATCCATCTAGGGTCTCACCGATCAGAATAATTTCTTTATCCTTTGTAATTCCAAGATTGCCAAGAGTCTCTTCCAGCTGTTCCGGCTCCTGGATGCACCCCCATTTCTCATCTCCCTGTTTTCCTTCTGTAATACTCCAATCCTGCCATACTGTAGCAATTGCACCTTTTACAGTTCCAAGGATTGCCTTTTTTTCTCCCCTTCCATCTACAAACAGCGTATTTTCATCTCCAACCTTGCTGATTGCATACTCCGGCTCAACGATCCACTCTCCCACAAAATGATTTTCATTGGATTTCTCTGCCGTACTTTCCGTCTTCTGTTTCTGTCCACATCCTGTCAGACCAATTGCTGCTACAAGCAATACACTGCATAACCACTTTGTTATTTTTCTCATTCCTTTTTCCTCCTTTAATCATCACCATAATAGTAATCTTCCTCATAATAATCCGGCGGTGTTTCTGTATCCGGCTGCTGTGGTTCTGTCACTGCTGATGAACCAGATCCACTGTCGGCTGATGAATTGCCAGAATCCGTTCCGGCATTTCCATCTTCCGTCACTTCTATATTACTTTCTGTATGATTCGTTTCCTCAGATGTCTTGTCTTCCGACTTTTCATTCTCTTTTTCCGTCTCGTCTGTTTCCTCATATTTTCCACTGGAAAGCGCATCTTTTATTTCATCATCAATTCCTTTTACTGTCCCTGATACCTGATAATCTGTATCTCCAAACAGGAACTGATGTACTTCGGCAACATTGGATGCCAGTGTATCTGCGATTTCTGTACTTCCTACACCAGAAAGCATTTTGGAATACCTTGTATTTGGAAATCCAAGTGTTTCACCTACTTTATATTTTTGAAAATCTTTCGCATAATTCAGAATTTCAGTAAAAGAAAAATTGGTTGCAATCTGTGGAAAAACACTGTCAGCAATCTTATTGATCGTCGTCAGATCCATCTGCTGCAGCTTCTGCATGATATTCAGAAGGACGATTCTCTGACGCACTGTACGCTGCGCGTCTCCACCATCTGTATAACGGATTCTCGCATAAGAAACCGCCTGTACTCCATTCAGATGATAGCTACCTCCGACTTCCGGCTCAATCTTCTTATAACTTTTTCCGGTTACTTCAGAAGTCTCCACACAATAATTATTCATGTGGACTACTTCTGCATCAGTCAGCTCCAGATTCATTCCTCCCACCGCATCAATTACATCGACTAAGGCATTAAAGTTCACAGATACATACTTCTCAATGTTCATATCCATGTTCTCATTCAAAAGAGCAACACCCCCATCCGGTCCGAAATAAGAATAGGCTGCATTCGCCTTATTATAACTTCCATCTTTCAGCCGCATAAAAGTATCACGGTACACCGATACCATTTTCACTTCATAAGTTTCCTGATTCAAACTTACGATCATGATCGTATCACTTCGATTTCCTTTATCTAGTGACCCATCCCTAGAATCCAGCCCGAATACTGCCACATTCAGATATCCGCTTTTATGCTCCACCTCTTCTGTAATAGACTCTTTCAACGTTTCTTTTTTTACTTCAATCTTCTGAATTTTGTTCACTTTACTGGCAGCATATCCGAATACGGCACCTGCCGCCCCCAGAACAAGTGTCAACACTACGCAAATAATCACTATTATCTTTTTCTTCCATGACCATCCTGCAATTTTTTTAAGCATCCTCATCATTCCTTCCTCTCCAGTAATTATGATTCATTGTCAGTTTCATGATGAAACTTTCCGGTAATTGTCGGTAATGTTTTCCCATCTGGTAGCCCAGATATTTGCACCCGCTTTCCACAAACAGCTGTATAATCTGCAAATATTTTCTTTCTTTTAAAAGCTTTTTCACAAGTGTGCAAATCAGGTGTATGCCTTCTTTCTCTGACTTTACTTTTTCAAATATTTCTGGATGACATGCCTGCGATACACCCTGGTCAAAATTTCTCCTTATCAGCTCTCTGTAAGTATACTCATGAGAATGAATCACCCGTGCATCTGCTTTATAAATAATCTTCCATCCATTTTGGATTGCTCCTGCTGCAAAGATCAAATCTTCATTGAAGATGGCCGGATGCGGAAATCCTCCCAGTTCCAGATAGACTCCTCTCCGATAGGCAGCACATACATTGGAGCAAAAATAAGTTTTTATTCCCAGTTTTGGCAAATCCTTCTGCGATTTAATCTGGCTTTTTGGGGGATAATTGAAAACTCTCGTATATTTTTCCAACAGACCACAGTTCTGATCCGGTATCTGTCTGGCATAAGCTGCCACAGCATCCGGATGCTCATTTAATACTTCTGAAAGCTTTTCCAAAAGAAACGGATCTGCCGGAACTGCATCCTGGGTCATCATGACCACAATATCTGCATCTGACATCCAGATTCCCTGCTCTCTGGTTCTTCCATGATCAAATTCTTTTTCCAAAATCGGAATCTCTGTAACAGAAACCCGGTCTTTACAAACCGAAACATCCAGCTTTATCCCATCCCTGGTGTGTAACAGAATGATTTGCTCCGGAAGGTGCGTCTGTCTGCAGAGCCTGTACAATACTTTATGCAGTTTTTCTGTCGGTCTGTAGACCGGTATGATCACATCTATCTTCATCTTCCGTCAAAAAATCCTTTAAAAATTGTCAGAATCAATATTTTCATATCAAATACCATTGTCCAGTTCTCAATATAGTAAAGATCATATTCGATCCGCTTCTCAATGGAAGTATCTCCCCGGTAGCCATTGATCTGCGCCCATCCAGTCATTCCCGGACGTACCTGATGCTTTACCATATAACGTGGAATTTCATCCCGGAACTTTTGCACAAACTGCGGTCTTTCCGGTCTTGGTCCCACCAGACTCATCTCCCCTTTCAGCACATTAAAAAGCTGCGGCAATTCATCTATACTTGTTCTGCGGATCAGCTTTCCAACCGGTGTAATCCTCGGATCATTCCTGGTAGACCATTCTGCTTTTTCCTTTTCTTCATCCTGCATGATCATAGACCGAAATTTGTACATATAAAATACCTGGTTATGCAGTCCAACTCTTTCCTGCCGGTAGATCACACTCCCTTCCTCTGTCAAGGCAACCACCAGCACAGTAAGCAGCATGACCGGTGAAAAAAGAATGATTGCAACCGTTGCCCCAATCAGATCAACTGCCCTCTTTGCCGCCCTGTTCCGCATGATATTCAGTGGAACTCTGCGGACATGGATCACCGGAATCCCCTGCACATCCTCAATATAAGGCCTGGTAGAAATCACATTTCCAAAATCAGGAATCATTTTCGTGTGTACCCCTGCCTTCTCACAGACATCCACAATCCGCTCCAGTTTTCCATAATCCTCTGCACGAAGCGCAATCACAACCTCATCCAGTTCATTCCCCTCCAGTATTCTTTCCAGTTTCTCTTCATCTTTCAGATGGGCAAACACTTGATATCCCCACTTTGGATTCTCTCTCAGCCTGTCCATATACTGTTCTGCCATCTGACTCTCTCCAATCATCAGGATATGTTTCTGATTCAGTCCCTGCTTTCGCATTTTCCACAAAATTGTGCGAATCAGATATCTCGAAGCAAATTCCAGCGAGATGTTTATAAAGAAGAAAATACACAGCATCTGTCTTGAAAAATGCTCCTGCTTTATAAAATAAAGTACCAGGATAAAGATCATAAATCCAATTCCATTGGCACGGATGATATCCATCAGCTCCTTACGGTAACTTTTTACCCTCCTTGGCATATAAAGCTGAAAAATACTATACAAAAGCAGATATCCAGGGATTATTAAAAACAAAGCTGAAAAATACGTTTTCGCCGGAAGAACCCCTACGTCCTGCACAAAAAACCCACTTTTAAATCTCAGATACCATGAGAAAAAATATGTAGCACCAATGATTCCCGCATCCATACATACCTGCGCTTTATTTAACATCCGCTGATTGTTCTTTATCAAAATACCACCATCTTTTCTCTATCCATCTTCTTTTGCAAAGAATAATCACACTTCACCAGCGTAAGATTAGGATTGTACATCGGATCTCCTTTTTCCATGATTTCAGACCAGTTCCGGCGTACATAATCAATCTCACACTGATATCTTCTGATCTTTTCCTCATTATCTTCTGCCCCTCTCGATCTGGATTCATAATGATACAGTTTCACATAAGGATCATACACTACAAGATATCCACATCTGCGTACCTTCAGACAGAAATCAATATCATTGAACGCCACTGCAAGTTGCTCTTCAAATCCACCCACTTCTTCATATACAGAACGCTTTACCATCATACATGCTGCGGTCACCGCTGACAAATCCTGCTGAGTACTTGCTTTGTGCAGATACCCGGAATAACCTTTTGGAAGTCCCCGGAACATATTACCAGCAATTCCCCGAATCCCAACAATGACTCCAGCATGCTGCACCTGACCATTTGGATAATAAAGCTTTGCTCCGACAATCCCGACTTCTTTTCTCTGGCAGTTCGCAAGCATTTCTCCTAGCCAGTCCTTTCCAATCACTTCTGTATCATTATTCAGAAGTACCAGATATTCTCCATCAGTCTCGCTTACTGCGTAGTTGTTGATCGCCGAATAATTAAATGGCCCATCCCATCTCAGAATTCGGATATGGTCCGATTCTATTTTATCATAGTAAGCAAACGTCTCTGCCTTTTTACTGTTATTTTCAATAATCGTAATCTCATAATTCTTATAAATCGATTTGGAAATGGACTGCAGACATTTTTCCAGATCTTTCACATGATCTTTATTGGGAATCAGAATGGAAATCTTCGGATTCCCCTGCACCTTATACCGGACACGATAAAACCCTCTATCCAGTTCCGGTAAAACTTCTGCATGTTCACCACATCTTAGCAGATGTGCTTCTATGGCACGCTGTCCAGCTTCAAATGCATAAGTTTTACTGATTGGATTGTCCGCAGTAGAAACCTGATGTACCCTCCAATGATAAAGAATCCTCGGCACATGCGCCGTTATCGTTTTTTCCACACACCTGAAAACCAAATCGTAATCCTGCGCTCCGTCAAATTCACTTCTCAGACCGCCCATTTCTTCAATCAGACTTTTTTTTATCACACAAAAATGACAGATATAATTATTCGCCCGCAACAGATCCAGATTGAAATCCGGTTTAAAATGCGGCTGAAAATGTTTTTTCAGATCTGCCGTCACTTTATCTTCATCTGAATAAAGAAGTCCGACCTCCGGATACTCATTCAACTTCTTTACCATCTCGTACAATGCATCCGGCGCAAGCAGATCATCTTGATCCAAAAAACCGATATATGTTCCGGTAGCTTCCTTTATCGCTGCATTTGTATTTTCAGAAATTCCTCTGTTTTCTGAAATACCGATCAGGTGAATCGCTTTTTCTTTGAACTCATCCTCTTCCAGAATTTCTTCCATTCTGTGTCTTTCTTCATCTGAAACAGTCATACATAATTCCCAATTTTTATACGTCTGACGGCATACAGACAGAATCATCTGTCTCAAAAATTCTTCCGGTGCCTGATATACCGGCACGACAATACTGATCAGGGGTGCATACGCAAATGCTTCCTGCCTTTGACTTTCCAATTCCTCTTCTGTTCGTCTGTGATTCTCATACCATTTTTCATAATCAATCTTCTGAATACGGATTCTTTCTTTTAATCGTATCAGAAATTCTTTTGGTCCAAAGTACCGCAGATATACGAATCCTTTTTTTACCCGATACAGAGACATTTTATTGAACATCTCCTATCTCCTCTCCACTTTTGCCAGATGATTCAGTCCAAAATCATTATGATCCAGTGTCAGATTCGGACTGTAATATGGATCACCCTTTTTCAGGAAATCTTTCCACCTTGTCTGAAACAGATTTACTTCTCCGTGGAAACGTTCGATTTTCTCTTCCGTATCTTCATATCCTCTTGACTTGGATTCATAATGAATCAGTTCCGCATATGGATCATATACGATCAGATATCCGGCTTTTCGTATTTTCAGGCACAGATCTACATCATTAAATGCCACCGCAAACTTCGAGTCAAATCCTCCAACTTCTTCATACACCCGTTTTTTCATCATCATACAGGCTGCGGTCACCGCACTCAGATCATGGACCACCTGCGCCCTCGCAAAGTATCCCGGCGAATCTCCGTCTATGCCAAGGAATGCATGTCCTGCCACTCCTCCAAGTCCGATGATCACTCCTCCATGCTGAAGCGTTCCATCTTCGTAATACATTCTCGCTCCGACAGCACCTACATCCTCCCGCATACAATAGCTCAACATTTCTTTAATACAGTCATTGCCGATCATTTCTGTATCGTTGTTCAGAAACAGCAGATATTCGCCGGTCGCATGATCAATTCCATACTGATTGATCTCCGGATAATTGAATCCTTCTCCTTTCCAGTACAGAACCTTAACTTTTGGATACTCATGCATGATCCTTCTATAATCTTTAAACGTTTTCTTTTTCTGGCTGTTATTTTCTATAACAAGAATTTCTATATTCTCATAGGTATTTTTTTCCCGGATCGATCGCAGGCATTTGATCAGATCATCTGTGTGATCTTTGTTTGGAATAATAACCGATATCTTAGGTGTTTGTTTTACCGGATATTTCGTCCGGTACATTCCCGGATACTTCGTTGGAATGACTTCTGCTTCAATTCCCATTCTTCTGTAATGCGCTCTTACCGCTTTTGCACCTGCATCCACAATATAGGATTTATTGTCTGCACTGCCTGCTGTAGATCCTTCGCATGCTCGCCAGTGATATAGGATTTTCGGTATATGCCGGATCTTATCGGTCTTCTCAACACACCGGAGTACAAAATCATAGTCCTGTGCACCATCGTATTCGCCGTTCAACTTTCCTGCCGCCTGATATAATTCCTTTTTAACAACCACCAGATGACAGAAATAATTTGTTGTACAAAGCATATCTGGATTAAAATCCGATTTGAAATGAGGGAAGAAATACTCTTCTCCATCCATCGTAATCTTATCTTCATCCGTATAAATAAGCTCTGTATCCGGATATTCATTCAATTCTGCCACACACTCATACAATGCGTCCGGTGTCAGCAGATCATCATGATCCATAAAAGCGATATAATCTCCCGTTGCCATATCCAGTGCCACATTTGTATTATCCGAAATATGCAGTTGTTTTTTATTGTCCTTCACCCGGATTCGGCTATCCTTCTTTGTGTATTCTTCCAGAATCCCTGCAATCGACGAATCTTCCCCGCTTCCATCTGAAAGACAGAGCTCCCAGTTCTGATAGGACTGTCCTCTTACAGAATCCAGCATTTCCCGCAGATATCTTTCCGGTGTCCGGTAAAGAGGAACAACAATCGAAATCTTCGGCATCCGGGTAAATTGCTTTCTCTTCTGCCGGTACAGTCTGATCCTGGACGGCTCATGTCTTCGCAGCCATTCTTCATACTCTGTACCGTTTTTCCCACTCAATTTGTCACCCGCCCTGATAAACGCTGCACGGATTCCAAACTGACGATAATAGATTCTGACTTTGCGAAAATCATCCAGCATTTTCTGACGTCGCAGTTTTCTTTTGAGATTCATGATCTCTTCCGCATTTTTCTCTTCTTCTTCAAAGCATACTTCCAGTTTTCGCGGAATACCTTCCTCATAAAATGCCTTAAACCCGGCAATCTCTTCCTTTTTACATTCCGGATACTCTCGCAGCACA
Source organism: Bariatricus sp. TF06-38A (assembly GCF_027690675.1). Taxonomy (NCBI): domain Bacteria; kingdom Bacillati; phylum Bacillota; class Clostridia; order Lachnospirales; family Lachnospiraceae; genus Bariatricus; species Bariatricus sp. TF06-38A. Next base: position 348,163 of record NZ_JAQFCE010000001.1, on the reverse strand, counting down.
TCCAGACGCCGGATTTTTTCTTCTTTCATCTCCAGTTCATTCTGATTCTCATCCAGAAACCGAATCGATGCATTTTTCCTTCTATAATACCATCCCTCGACTGAAAATCCTTTTTCTTCAGTATTCACCTTATCTATGCTGTTTGCCAGCCATTTCTCCAGATTCTTCAATTCACTGACTGCAAAGGTCTTCATCAATTCTTCTTTTCCACGATACGACTGCAATACTTCCAGTCTGGACGCTTCTCTCCAGTCTTTCGGAAGATGTATCCAAAGAAAAAACTGTTTGGTTATAAGTCTTTTTCTTATCTTACGGAACTTCAACGGATGAAGACGGATTCCATCCGTTGTATAAAATAGTTTCTTTCCATCCAGCCGGATTTCAATCCGGTTTCCATCTGGTCTGTTATCCAGAAAATATCCCGTAATAAGTAATCTGTCTTTTTCTTTTACATGAAACCGACATGTTGCGATATAAAAAGCATTTTCCATTTTTCAAATCCTCTCACTTCCACACTATCTGGAAAATAACCAGTTCAAAAACTGAAAGAAAACACAGATATACAATACTAGCAGCAGAAATACGCAAAATGTTTCTATATCGAACCGATATGTAACCGTCTTTAAAATTAAAGTTCCTTCACTTTCTTCACTATTTATTTTCAAATTTGTTCCTTCCTCTGATGTCTTTTCCGTATAAAGTGCAATAGAATCTTTTTCAAATACTACTTTATACGCCTTCCCCCTGCATCTGGTTACCGTATCAAACGAAAATTCATTGAATTTGCCCGTTTTTATATCTCCCACCTTCTTCACAGATTCCGCAACCGTTTCTCCATTTTCACAATCCTGAAGATAAATTCGGATCTCTGCTTCTGGATCTTCCTGCAAATTCTGGCATTTCACCTGAATTCCATCCAGCGAATCTTCCTCACAGATAAACTCCTGTGTTATCTGACTCTGTGATCCGTCCAGCATGATATACTGATCATTTTCAACCGTCCGGTCATAAATCGCATGGGTCTTATGAATATGTCCATAAATAAATGCAATCAGAATCAGTATAATAACTGCTGCCATCTTTTTTATTTTTTTCATTTTTCCCTCTTATTCTGCTTCCTGATATTCTCTGCACAACTCATCTGCATCCCCGATACTGCGAACTCTTCCATGTTCCAGCCATACAATTCGGCTGCACAGATTTCTCACCTGCTCCATATTATGCGAAACAAACAAAATCGTAGCTCCATTCTCCTTCATCCGGTTAATTCTTGCTTCACATTTCTGCTGAAAATGGAAATCGCCTACCGATAATACCTCATCCACGATCAGAATATCCGGCTGTCCGATTGTTGCTACCGCAAACGCGAGACGCGAAAACATTCCCGATGAAAAATTTTTCACCGGTACATCCATAAACTGGTACAGTTCTGAAAACTCTACAATCTCTTCATAGTGCTTCTCCAGATATTCCCTGGTATATCCAAGCAGCGTCCCGTTCAGAAATACGTTCTCCTTTGCAGTCAGGTCAAAATCAAACCCTGCTCCCAGTTCGATCAGCGGCGCGATCACACCGGAAGTCTTAACGCTGCCACAGGTTGGTTTCATGACACCGGCAATGATTTTCAACATCGTACTTTTTCCACTTCCGTTTACACCGATCAGTCCCAGTGTTTCTCCTTTATAGACTTCAAACGACACATCCTGCAGTGCCCAGAAATCCTGATAGGTAATCTTTTTCTTTACTCTCTGTATAAAATATTCCTTAAATCCATCAAATTTCTCTGATGCCAGACTGAATTTGATGGAAACATCTTCTACTTTTACAATTACTTTTTTCTCCATCCTTACTCCTACAAATCAAAGATAAAACCATCCTGATGCTTATAAAAAAACCAGCATCCCACTCCAAGACACAGTACAGCTTCTGCTGCTGTCACCAGAAGCATCACCAGACCTGGAAGTCTGCCATAGATCACAACATTCCGGAACATGATCAGAATACTGGTCAGAGGGTTTATCATTACCAGATGGTATAACCATTCCGGCAGAATCGACATTGGATAGATAACCGGTGTCAGATACATCAGCACTGCCATCAGCACCGAATACAAGTGCAGAACATCCCTGTATTTCACCGCAATCGTCGCCAGAATCAGTCCAATCCCCAGAGCCAGAACCACCAGCAAAAAAAGTGGCACAACTGAAAGAAGCATTGTCCAGTGAAGCTCCGCACGCATACCGATCATAATCAGAAATAACGCTGCACAGGATGCCATCAGATTGATCAGACTGGAACACACCCTTGACATCACGAATACATATTTCGGTACATACACCTTCTTTATCAGAGATGCACTCCCGATAATTGCTGACATTGCATTTGTCGTAGCGTCATTGAAAAAGTTAAAAATAACCTGCCCACATAACAAATACAACGGAAAATTCTCTATATCAAATTTAAACAGATTTGAGAAAACGATGGATAAAACCGTCATCATAAGAAGTGGATTCAGCAGTGTCCATAAAACCCCCAGTATGGAACGCCGGTATTTCACCTTCACGTCTCTTGAAACCAGTTCTTTTAAAAACGGCTTAAATTTGACAAAATTTTGAATATAAACTGACATATTTTCTTCCCCTTTAAATTATAATTATATTATTTTTTCAGTCTTTATTCAATCAAATCCCTTACACTTATCATTGATTTTCTCTATTTCTTTTATTGATTTTCCGAATAAGTAAAGGAGTCTGCATAAAGCAGACTCCCTAACGGACATCCTTATATAATTTTGCAATCTCTTCTGCCGGAACACCATCCCGGTACATGGCTCTCAGCCGGTTCATAAGCCACATTACTTTCAGCTTTTCGATTGTATTTCCGCCAAATCTTCTGTCTGAAGTATAAATCCTGTGTCTTGTCATCCCGAGCGGAATCCCTTTTTCTTTGAGGATCAGTGAAAACTGATAATCCTCCAGAATCGGCATCTCCGGAAATTTTCCCACTTCAAAAAACAACTTCCGGTCAATGAAAATCCCCTGGTCTCCAAACATTACTTTTCTGTCTTTAATCCTGTGATTGGAGATCACCCTGCAGGTGAACATAAAAAAGTTATATGAATGAAATGCAATTCCAAAACACCCTGCCCGGTATTTTTTCATTACAGTCTCAATCTCTTCTAATGCTGTAGGTGGAACTTCACTGTCGCAGTGCAGGAAAAAAAGTACATCTCCACTGCTTTCTTCCGCTCCCATGTTCATCTGCTTTGCCCTTCCTTTCGGGGACTGAATCACCGGATACCGGTCCTTCAAAAGTGCCAGTGTTCCATCCGTGCTTCCCCCGTCTACAAACAGAATCTCACATCTTTCATTCAGCGGCTCCAGTGTCTCCATCAGCCTTTCAATTGTCGATTCTTCATTGTATGTTGGTATAATAATTGATATTTTCATCTCTACTTCACGGTTTCAATTTCTACGTTCATCCAGGTATCATACAGATTTCTACGGAACTCGTCCGCATCTCTGATCACCGGGATCTTGAGGGTGCAGTTCTTTTTCGTTTCATCCTCTGCCAAAATCAATCTTCCCTTTGTAAGCTTTTCTGTTGACAGCTGCATGTCCACTCTCTGTATCTCAAAAAGTTCCGGATGCATCAAGTAAGCCGCAGCAATCGCATCCCAGTTATAATATCCGGGAATTCCATATTCATCCCAGTTATTGTCAAACCAGTAATCCGTCTCATTCTTGATCAGCCTTACAACTCCCTTACTCAGATCCGAAAGTTCTCTTTCATACTCTTCTCTTGTAAAAAGTACCTTCAGGCAATTATTACCCGTAATAACCGCAACATCCGTTCCACTGGTAAGTGTCGTATAAGTTGCCAGCGGATCACAGGAGAAATTAAGTTCATCCATTTCCCGCTTTGCAAAGATCAGTGGTTCTGTTGTTCCTCCCATCAATACGATACTCTTCACCTGATGAAAAAACTCAGGATTGTGTTTCCAGGCTCCATAAAGATTTGTCACGGAACCCGTCACCAGAATTTCCAGCTCCCCGGCATATTTTTCTGCCATCTCGGCAAGATAATGTGCCGCTTCACTTTCGGTTTCTCCCGGTGTTGCTCCACCTTTGTAAACGCGCAACTCGTCATGCCCGATTTTCTTTACAAACTTCTTTGTATTTTCGTAAACCTTCTCTAGCGTATTGTTCCCATAAGTTGTCGTCACTCCCAGGACCTCTGCTTCCGGATCCCCCAGAAGATACAGCAGTGCCAGTCCATCATCTACATCACACCCGTTAATTCCAAACGTACAGTCACAATCATGAATTATTTTTCGCATACCATTCTCCTTTTATCACTTCTGAAACAAAATCCCCTGTCTTTCATCAATTTTGATGCCAACCAGTTCTCCTGTTTTTACCCCCAGTTTCATCCAGTCACGGTGAAGCATCCATACTGTCAGCTTTCCATCTGCATACTTCAACAGGATTTCTGCTGTTTCCCCCTCAAACATAACTTCTTCAATCTGATACATTCTTTCCGTCTCATCTACGGTCAGCGTGATCGCCGATGGTCTGACCATCAGTTCATACTCTCCTTCCGCTTTCTGCGTCTCAAATGAAACTGCCCGGCTTACGAATCTGCCATTCTCCACTTTCCCAAAAATATAATTTGTCTGTCCCATATAATCTGCCACCGCTCTGGACTCTGGATGGTAGAACATCCTCTCCGGCTTATCATGCTGAAGCACTTCTCCAGCTTTCATCAGAGCGATCCGGTCAGACACTTTCATCGCTTCTTCTTTATCATGCGTGACCATAACGACCGTAAGCCCCATCTCATGATGCAGCTTTCTTACCAGATCTGCCATCTCGCACCGCAGATTCTCATCCAGGCTTGAAAATGGTTCATCAAGAAGAAGAATTTTCGGATCTGCCGCAAGCGCTCTTGCCAGCGCGACCCTCTGACGCTGTCCACCGGACATTTCCCGGATCTTACGCTTCTCAAATCCTTCCAGCTGGACAGCTTTTAACAGTTCTCCTACCTGCGCCTGCTTATCTTTTTTCGGGATTTTTTTCAGATCCATCGAAAAGCTGATATTCTGTTCTACCGTCATATGCGGAAACAGTCTGAGATCCTGAAAAACAATCACGGTTCCTCTTTTTTCCGGTGCAAGATTTGTAATCGATGTGTCATCGATCCGGATATCCCCTTCCTGCGTTTCAAGAAGACCTGCAATGCTTTTTAACAGTGTTGTCTTTCCGCAGCCTGAGGCGCCAAGAAGCGAAACAAATTCTCCCGTTCTAATCTCCAGATTTATATTCTTCAGTATTCTTGTCTTTTGTAAATCTACACAAAGTTCTTTAATTGTAAGACTCATGTGCTCCTCCTGCCTAATAATATTCTACTTCCTGTGCCTTTGTAAAACGTCCCACGATCCATTCCAGTATTCCAAACACCAGAAGCATGATCACCAGGAATATCACACTGTAAATGCTGGCAAAATTACGTTCTCCGCTTCCGAGATATGGAACCATGACGATTGCAAATGTTTTGACATTTCCCCCGCCGATCATCAACGTCAAGAAATACTGACTGAACGAAACAACAAATGCCATCGAAAACGCAGAAAGCATGACCGGAAACAGATTCGGAAGTGTCACTTTAAAAAACGCCTGAAGCGCACCAGCCCCCAGAACTCTTGCCTGCTCCTCCAGCTTTACCCCAATTGCTCTTGTTCCATCCTGCATCAGCGTAACTGCATACGGAAGAGAACAGATCAGATGGACAATAATGACTCCCTGAACGGTTCCGCTTAATCCACATTTGATAAAGGTAATCTGAACCCCCATCGCAAACACGGTTCCCGGAACAAGAAACGGAAGCATCGACATAAATGAAAACAGCCGCTTTCCAAAAAAGTCATAGCATTCCAGCGCCCTCGCCGTCATTGTTCCAATCACAACCGACAGGAACGCGACCGAAGCCGATATGAAAAGACTGGACATACAAAGTCGCACAAGCTGCTGCCTGTTTCTCAGTATTCCATTCACCGCTCTCATAGAAAATTTCTGTGGTATGAGCGACGGCCACGCCCATCTCTCAGTTCCCACCCAGACAAGGATTGTAAGGATCGGTACGATAACCAGGAAAATAAAAATGCCTATGATCAGGCCTTCCCAGATGTTCTTTTTTCTTTTCATCTTCCTATTCCTCCTAACCTGCCAGCTTCTTCGTGCTCCGGCGAAGTAATATGTAATATAAAACTGCTGCAATCAGAGAGATCACGATCAGGATTCCATTGATCGCCATCGCATACGGTCGCGCCCGCAGATCCGGCTTGGTATATTCCAGATAAGCCAGAACCGGCAGCGCCTTTGGTGTCGTTGCTCCAAGTATGAACGGCAGCTCATATGCTCCAAGTGCAAATACAAAGATGATCAGGAAACCACTGAGCACTGTATTCATACATAAAGGAAGCGTTACTTTCATGAAGGTCTGAAGTTTATTCGCTCCAAGATTGGCCGCTGCTTCTCCAAGACTGCCATTGATATTCGCCATCAGAGCAATCACAAAATAGATTATGAATGGAATTTCCTTCCACAGATAGGCAAGAATTACACCAAGTCCATATCTGTCATAGATCAGCATCGGAAACTGCTGCTGATCCGTAATCAGTCCTGCATTTGCAAGGATTCTCGCAAGGATTCCATTTTGCGAAAGAATGTTTACAATAAAGAGTGCCACAACAACATGGGGAACAATGATCGGAATCTGAACGATCCGCATAATGATTCCGCGCACTTTTCCGGCACTCACCAGAACTGCACACAGAAATGTTCCTGTTACTGTGGCAAGAAAAGCCGACATAAATGCAATGTACATACTATATTTTAATGACTGCAAAAGATCCGGCCTTGTCAGTACCTCCTTATAATATTTCAGCGTCGGTTCCGTTAACCCAAAAGCTGGAATCACCCCTAAACTTTGGATGATTCCAGTTCCCAGACCAATAATAAAAACTACGCCTAATATAAGTTGCGGCACCAACAGTATATAAGGTGTCATTTTTTTCTTCATTTTATTTTCCTACTACTTCCTCTGCCCAGATCTCTTCGATGATCGGTACAAGTGCGGAAGGCATTTCCGGAAGACGTTTTGATAAAAGTTCATCCTGAGAGATTACTCCCTTACCGATTTCAACTTTATCAAATGCTTCTTTCTGTGTATCGTTTAATTTTTTGTAATCTACAACCGGAATGGTACGGATCTCTGTGAAACGATCTGCCTGTACTTCCGGATCCATCATCTCGTTGATTGCTACCTGGGCTCCTGCTACGTTTCCTGAATTTGCTGCAATTGCAATGTAATTTGTATTTCCAATTGTTCCTTTATCGAACTGGAAGGATTGAGATGTTTCTGTGTAAGTACCATTTTCAATATTGGTAGCTGTTGAATATGCACTGTAAGAGATATCCATTACAACTTCTCCGTCAGAGTACATATTGGTCAGTGCCGTAGAATCCTTCGGGAAAGTCTTTCCTTCATTCCACAGGTATGGATTCAGTTCACGCAGATATTCAAGAGCTGGCTCAATTGCTGCTTTTACAGTCTCTTTATCAGCTTCCATATCCATGAACTGTTCATATCCGCAGATATCGTAAATCACATTACGAACAAATGCACTTCCTGTAAAGTCAGGTAATGCAGGATAAGTTACTTTTCCTTTGTTCGCTTTGCAGAACTCCATGAACTCATCTGTGTTTGTCGGAAGATCCGGTGTTACTGCTGTATCTGCGATCATAACAAGCTGTGCTTTTCCGTATGGAGCTTCATATCCCTCAATCGGAAAGCAGAAGTCTGCATTTGTCTCTTCATCATCTGTATCAATATAAGACTGGAAGTTCGGAAGTTCTTCTGCAAACGGTCCGTAAAGCATGTTGTTTTCTTTACAGGTCTTGAAGTTTTCTCCATTAATCCAGATCATATCGATATCGCCATCTTTTTTATCTGTTGAAATTTCACCGGAAAGCTGACTTAAAATCACATCAATATCCATCGGTACACGTTCCAGTGTGATGTCATATTTTTCTTTCAGACGCGGTGCATAGTAGTTGTCAAGCCAGTCATTTAAGCTATCATCTCCGCCCCATCCGTAAAATGTAACGGTTGTACCCTTGGCTGCATCCACCATTTCATCGAAGCTCATATCCTCTACGGCTTCGGTTGTCTGCTTGGTTTCTTTGTTGTCTGCTTTTTCTGTCTTTGCGCTGTTTCCACATGCTGTTAAGGAAAACGCCATCACAGTACTTAAAAGCAGCGCTGCAATTCTCTTTTTCATTAAAATTTTCCTCCTTCATTTTCTCCGTCCTTCATTATAACAAATTATTAACAAAAAGCACGCTGTTTTTCATTCCTGCTTTGTTGTTGCCCCGCAACACTTCGTTTAGCTATTGTAATTTTCTATATACTTATAGAATTTTTCTACCGATGATTCCATTGCTCTGTCCTTCAGCGTAAGAAGACCGATTTCCCAGATCATATCATCTTCTGCGAAAGGAATCATGACTAGCCCCTCTGTATTCATATCTTCATGGACAAAGTCAATCGTCACAGAAATCCCTCTCTTCAGCCGGCACATTTTATAGCAGAGATCAAATCCATTTGTCTCAAATACAATATCCGGTTCAAATCCCCGGTTCCAGCATCTGCTCTGAATAAACTCATTGAGTTTAAAACTGCTGTTTTCAAGATAAAGAGGCTCGCCTTCCAGATCCAGAATAGTTGCTTCTCTTTTTTTCGCCAGAGAATGTTCTTCATAGACCAGAAGCCCCAGACTGCATTTTTTTAAACTTTTCATATCAAAACAATCTCCTGCAAATGGTCCAATCGACAATGCCACATTCCCTTCTTTGTCAAGCAGCATTTTCTCTACGATCCGATCCGGATATTCCATATAAGAAAATGTCACATTCGGATATTTCTTCTGAAATTCCAGAATACAGTCTGGCGTCAGGTAACGCAGGATATCATAGGCAACCAGAAGTTCTACTGTCCCTTCCTCACTCGCACGTATCATATCAATTTCTTTTTTCAATTTGTCATATTCGCTAAGAACCGTATTCGCATAATCATACAGCCTCTGTCCGCTCTCTGTCAGTTCTATCCCGGAGGCAACCCTGTCAAGCAACGTACATTCCAGTTCATTTTCCAGATTTTTCAGTACACGGCTGAGTCCCTGTGGTGACATAAAAAGCTCTTTTGAAGCCCTCGCAAGACTTCCTCTTTGACAAATCATCCGAAATTCCTCTAATTCTTTAATCGTCATTCTTTTCCCACGACTCCCCTATTTAAATTTACATTTTGCCCGATTCAAAATAGGTGTTTTCCCAAGAGGTACCTTTTCATCGATTCCCATAATAAGCGGTAGCAAATGCTTTGCATCTTCATATCCTCTCCTTCTGAAACTACAGATGCACGAAGCGCAATATGTATAAAGTTCCGGCTCCCTCGATGCTTTTACACGGTCTGTCAGTGCCTGTGCCACATCCGCTTCTTTTCCAGCTGCGCATCCACCAAGCCCGCAACACTGTACATCTCTGAATGCATCTTCTACCTTTCCGACAAGGAATGGCTTCATATCATATTCAAACTTTCTGTCTTTTCGGTCCGGACATGGATAATACATTGGAATCCTATCTTTTTGATAAATATTTCCAATTTTAAGCTCTGCCATTTTTTCGTAAACACTGATAATCTCCGCATCCAGTCGTCCTTTTAAAAAATAATAGCAGTTCGGACATGCCATGATCACCTGTTCTACTCCTGACTCTTTTAATTTCCAGTTGATTCGCTCAATGATCCCCGCTGCCTCTGAAACAAGTCCCAGTTCTTCAATCGGTTTCCCACAACAGTCATATACAACTCCCACATCATATTTTGCGAATTCTTCCACCAACTTATCTGTCGTTTTCGGAAAAAAAGACGGAAAATTACATCCCGTAAAAAAAACTGCTTTCTTTTTTGAATGGCGGTAATTTGCAAATTTGTACGGATTCTTTTCTAAGAGCAGTCCGTCATATGAATTATCAAGAAGCTTCCCACCTCCGTCTTCAACCAATTTTCTCCGACTGTCAAGTGCAATCTCTTTTCCATCAATTCCTTTTGGACAGACACACCCGCAGGTTCCACACAAGAAACAATGATATGCCAGCTCCGGTTTTTCTTTTAATACCGGCAGATCAATTCCGTATTTTTCCAGAAACAGACAACTTCTGGTACATTTTCCACAATGGATACATGCATCCAAATCCCACTTATTCATAATTTTTATCCAGCTTTCCTTTCAGTCCCAGTTCCAGATAATCAATCGTAATTGGACAGTTACAAATTGCTCCCTTTTCAATATCCTCATACAGGTGGTACAAATCTCCCTTATCATCCACATCATAATACATCTGACCTACCGCCGTAGAGAGCTTCTCATTTCTCATGTGCTGTAAGGTATCATAAATAACTGTATTCGTTCCGTATCGTTCAATTTTCCATATAGAATCATATTCTTTTTTCATTCCGATCAGATAGTACCCTCCATCAAATGTAGGATGAATCACAATATCTTTTCCCCCAAGATTATCAAATGCATTTTTCAGTGTTTCCGGGTGAATCTGCGGAATATCTGTCCCGATCAGAATTACTTTCTCATACCCCATTCTCAGTACGATTCCAATCGCATTCTTCATCCTTTCACCAAGATCATCACCAAATTGTGGAAGACATACTGTCTCATTATCAAGAACTTGCTGTAGTAGCTTCTTTTCATCCTTTGGTGTAAAAAACACGAAAATATCCGCATCCACCTGCTTTGCTTTTTCATATATATCCTTTACAAAGCAGGCATGCAGACGCGCGCACTCTTCCCCAGTTAGAAAAGGCATCAGCCTGGTCTTTGTCTGTCCTGGTATCGGCACCCTCGTAAATAAAATAAGTGCATCTTTCATCTATAATATTTCCTCCAACATTTCAATCACACTTCCCACTACTTTAGGACAAAAATCCAGCATTCTGCCACTCGAAAGTGCTTCTTCAAGCTGTTCCGGAAGCGATACATCATAGCCTAGTAACTCTTTGCAACTGTTTGTTGCAAACTTTTCCAGAAACAATGCTCTAAATTCTGCATATTTGTTCATCATTTCTTCTTTTTGCCGAAGCAGAGTATTCACATCCCAGTGTCCATATTTTAATCCAACAACCATGATTGCTCCGGTAAATGCACCGCATGTATCCCCATGCATCATTCCACCTCCAAAACAAGCCGAGACTTTATTCGCCATCTCTTCCGTAATCCCAAGTCTCTCTGCGAAATAAGACAGAACGACCTGAGAGCAATCATATCCTTTTATAAATTTTTCCCGAATCATACTTTCTTCTATCATTTTTCTCTCTCCTTTGTCATCTTACATCACTTTTTCATTCTAACATCAAACCAGTCCTATTTCTATAGATTGTCTTATCGTATTTAACTATAATTTGCTCGTCTTATTTATAAATCAAATAATTCGTGCCTTTTACAAAAAAATCCCTCATCTGCGGTTTCCCGCAAATGAAGGATTTCTTTTACTTTATTCAATTCTTACAGTAATCCACCGATTGATAAGAATAACGGTGCAAATACAAGTGAAACAATTGTCATAAGTTTAATCAGGATGTTGATAGACGGTCCTGATGTATCCTTGAACGGATCACCTACTGTATCACCAACAACTGCTGCTTTGTGAGCTTCGCTTCCTTTTCCGCCATGATGTCCTGTTTCGATGTATTTCTTAGCATTATCCCATGCTCCACCAGCGTTGGACATGAAGATTGCCATAAGTACACCTGTAACAAGTGCTCCGGAAAGTAATCCACCGAGGGATTCCACACCAAGAACGATACCAACGATCAACGGTACTACGACTGCCATCACACCCGGAAGCAGCATTTCGTGAAGAGCTGCTGTGGTAGAGATTGCAACGCATGATGTATAATCCGGTTTTTCTTCACCTTTCATAATGCCCGGTTTTTCACGGAACTGGCGTCTTACTTCTTCGATCATCTTGTATGCAGCCTTTGATACAGACTCCATAGTAAATGCTGAGAAGAGGAATGTAAGCATACCACCGATAAAGATACCGATGATTACTCTGTAGTCAAGAAGGTTGATTGCTTCAAGACCAACTGCCTGTGCATAAGATACGAAAAGTGCAAGTGCGGTAAGGGCTGCTGATCCGATCGCGAATCCCTTACCCATAGCTGCAGTTGTATTTCCTACTGAGTCAAGCTTATCTGTGATTTCACGAACAGATTCATCCAATCCTGACATTTCTGCGATACCACCTGCATTGTCTGCAATCGGTCCGTATGCATCAACGGCAACTGTGATACCTGTTGTAGAAAGCATACCTACTGCTGCAAGTGCGATTCCGTAAAGTCCTGCAACTAAGTAAGATACAAAGATACCTACACAGATCAGGAGAAGCGGGATTGCTGTAGATTTCATTCCTACCGCAAGACCACTGATGATTGTAGTAGCTGCACCAGTCTCTGACTGTTCTCCGATTCCCTGAACCGGTTTGTAGTCTGCTGATGTGTAGTACTCTGTGATGTTACCGATGATCACACCAACAACCAGACCTGCGATAACGGCAATTGCCGCACTCATCTTTCCGAAGAGTACATTACTCAGTACAAGTGCTACAACAATAACTACGCTAGAAGCTGCATAGCTTCCCTTTGTGAGAGCTTTCTGTGGATTCGAATTCTCATCACCTTTCACAAAGAAGGTTCCGATGATAGAAGCAATCAGACCACATCCTGCGATCGCAAGCGGATAAAGAACTCCGGATACAGCTCCTGCTGCTGCTCCAAGAGTCAGTGCTGATACAAGTGAACCAACATAAGATTCAAAAAGATCAGCTCCCATACCTGCAACGTCACCTACGTTATCACCTACATTGTCAGCGATAACAGCCGGGTTACGCGGATCATCTTCCGGGATACCTGCTTCTACTTTACCAACAAGGTCTGCACCAACGTCTGCTGCTTTGGTGTAGATACCACCACCAACACGGGCGAAAAGTGCGATTGAAGATGCACCAAGGCTGAATCCTGAAAGCACATCTACGTTCTTTGTAACAATGTACACAAGGCTTACGCCAAGTGCTCCAAGACCTGCTACGCACATTCCCATAACGGCCCCGCCAGAAAAAGCGATTGATAATGCTTTATTCATTCCGCTTTCTTTTGCTGCGTTAGCAGTTCTTACGTTCGCTTTTGTAGCGACTGTCATACCACAGTATCCTGCAACTGTTGAGAAAAGTGCTCCAATTACAAAGCATACTGCTGTTACCCAGCTGATACCAAATCCGATCAGTACAAAAAGTACTACTACAAAAATGACCAGAATCTTGTATTCAGCCATGAGGAAAGCTCTTGCGCCCTCCGCGATTGCGCCTGCAATCTCTTTCATGCGGTCCGTACCTGCATCCTGTTTTCCTACTTTACCAGCAAGATATGCTGCAAATAATAAAGCAATAACAGCTGCACTCGGGACCAGATACATGTAATTATTCATTTCTTGTTCCTCCCTGAATTATTGTACCTCTAAAGACAATATCATAAAAAGAACAAGAATGCAAAACAATTTTTTGAATTTTCAATAAGTTTTATTTTGTTTATCTATAAATGTGGTCTTTCTCTATTTTTTTAATTTGTATCTCACCGTCCACATTCCACTTGGATTTACACAATATCAAGATATGTTTTTTCCGAGGTGCCGGAAAAGCAGCATCTAATCTGGCATATTCCTCCTCTGTCAAATGAACCTTTCCCGCCTCCAAGTTCTGCAGTACATGTTCTGCCTTTCCACTTCTTGGAATGGCAATCACATCCATTACTCAGTTTTATCTCCTTTTTATTCATGATTTCCACTCCCTGCATTTTGTTTTTCTGTTCCTTACTGTCTGTTTTTACTATCTTATGATATGAGTGTCAAAAGTAAATTTTGCCACTCACTGATGTAACCGGATTGCTTCATTGCTTATTTGTGCGAGCACAAACGCAATTGATACTTTTGACACTTACATCATATTATAGGAAATATCCCACTTTTTGCAAATGTTATAAGGGACATATTTTTATGTTTATTTATTCTTTTTATTATTTCTTATAACATTCTTTTTTTCTTCAATCCATGATACACTGGATTTATCATAAAATAAATTCAATGATAAGGAGATTAGAAATTATGAAAGTTGTAGTTGCAATTGATTCATTTAAAGGAAGTCTCACTTCGATTGAAGCCGGAATGGCTGCAAAGGAAGGAATCTTAAAAGCACACCCGGATGCGAATGTTGTCGTAAAACCACTTGCAGATGGTGGTGAAGGCACCACAGATGCCCTGATTGCAGGACTTGGTGGTGAGCGTATTGATCTTACAGTGACTGGTCCTCTTGGTACTCCGGTAAATGCACATTACGGATATCTAGCAGAAAAAAATACTGCCATCCTCGAAATGGCTGCCGCTGCCGGAATTATCCTGGTAAGAGAATCTGAAAAAAATCCACTTACTGCAACCACTTACGGTGTCGGTGAAATGATCGCAGATGCCATGGAACGCGGTATCCGCAATTTCATTATTGGAATTGGAGGAAGCGCAACAAATGATGGTGGAATTGGAATGCTTAAGGCACTTGGCTATCAATTTTCCGATGAAAATGGACAGGATATCGGCGAAGGCGGACAGGCGCTTGAACGGGTATCTTCTATTATAAAAGAAAAAGCTAACCCAATTCTCAAAGAATGCAATTTTCATATTGCCTGTGATGTAACTAATCCACTTTGCGGAAAGAACGGAGCTACCTATATTTATGGTCCGCAAAAAGGTGTCACACCGGAAATAGCAGAAGAACTGGATCAGGCAATGAATCATTATGCTTCTGTTACCTCCAAATTTCTTCATAATGATTATGCATCTGCAGAAGGTGCTGGTGCTGCAGGTGGTCTTGGCTTTGCATTTCTCAGTTATTTAAATGCTACGCTGACTCCTGGAATCGATTTGATTCTTAACGCTGTCGAACTGGAAAAAGAATTAGAAGATACAGATATCACTGTTACCGGCGAGGGACGCCTCGATCACCAGACCGCTATGGGAAAAGCTCCTGTCGGTGTGGCAAGACTTGCAAAAAAATACGGCTCCAAAGTCGTTGCTTTTGCCGGAAGCGTCACCCCGGAAGCAACAGCCTGCAATGCGGCCGGAATCGATGCATTCTTCCCGATCGTCCGTGGGATCACAACACTAGCCGAAGCAATGGATCCCGAAAATGCAAAATCAAATATGACAGCAGCTGTAGAACAGGTATTCCGTCTGTTATAGTTTTAACATTATTTACAAATTTCAGAGAGTGTTTTTGTATAGTTTTTACAGAAATACTCTCTTTTCTTTATGATTTTCTTCTTTTCCTACACTGATCATCTGTGTGGTCGCAGCCATGTTTATCGGACTAACCGTCCTTGCCTGTGGAAAAACAACCGGCACAGATCTGTCCAGTCAGCCAAAAATACTTACCATCAATAACACAACGATCTACGACCTGACAGATCTTCATTTCATCTGTAACAATGATTCTTCATCAAATGAAAAGCTGTCACTTGTGAAGACCGGTTCTTCCGAAACCGTAGAACTTCCTCGATCCAGTGTTTATTCTATCCATGTTTTCGGAAAAGTTGCAAAGGGAACATCCTTTTCTAACACATTCTCCGGAACCATTGATAACAGTTCTTCTGTTACCATTTCTCTGGATGACTCTGCAAACCTCTCAGTGATCGCAAATATTGCAGATTAAGTTTTGCCGTAAACAATCCGTCTATGTAGTTTTAAGCAATGACAAATATGCAGGCAACTTCCATAACGCAAATTGCCTACATATTATCCATAAAGGGACACTTTCCAAACTGAATTGCAAGTGCCCATTCTTCTTTCTTTTTACCGATTGCCAGTCCCAGCATCATTCTAGTTGATTCGCTCATATTTGGTTACCTCTTTACTAATCTTTCCTCTACTCGTTCATTATGTCAGCGCGCTGTCATTTATCTGACAATGCTATTGTACGAAAAAAAAGACATAAATTCTATTGACTCTTTCATCAATACCTATGTACTTTTTTTATGTATTCTTTACAATTTTTCATATACCGTAATGAAGTTTTCAAAATCATTTCATTTTCATTTCAACATGATATTTTTCTGTCAATCTATACTTTTTCAGCAATTGTTTTATTTCATATTTTGAAATCTTTCATTCATATATTGCATTTTTGTGAATCATATACATTTTCCAGTTCTTCTTTTATGCAATCTTCCCCTTGTACCTTTCGACCTTGTTCCTCTCTCCAAATAATGCTACAATTCTTAAATAAGTGGTAATGATACCGTTCTCTTTATCCTGTTAAATACTGGATAAGCATCTGCATCATTCCCGCAACTTCTTTTCCAGAATCGGAGGATGTTTAAAATGAAGTTAGACAAATCACTTGCCTTTCAGGTAGTAAACACGATCAAAGACACCTGCGGACAGGACATCAATTTTATCGATAAGCAGGGAATGATTTTTGCAAGTACCAACGCCGACCGGATTGGTACGTTTCATGCCATCGGTCACAAAGCCGCCCAGACAGAACAGACAATCGAAGTTTTTTCAGATGATGATTTTCCCGGAACACAAAAAGGGATCAATATGCCACTCTATTATCACGGCAGTTTTCTTGCAGTGATCGGAATTACCGGAGAACCGGACCAGGTCCGCCAGTACGTCCATCTTGCCGACCGGATTACCCATCTGCTGATCCGTGAAAAAGAGCTGAACCGACTGAGCCGCTCTCTGGAAGATAAAAAACACTTTGTTATCGATGCCCTGATCCGGAATGAGATTGCTGATCCGGATTATCTGGACACCTGCCTTTCAGATCTTCAGGTAAATCCAGGGACAAAGAAACGGCTTCTAATCATCCAGTCATCACCGGATGGACACAACAACTCTTCTTCCCTTGAACAGAAGATCATCGGACTTTTCGGCACGCTTGGTATTACTCTTTATACCTTTTATTATCCAAATGAATATCTTGCCGTGCTGGAAAACTCCGGCAAAGCCGCTCTCTATCAGATACTGGCTGATTTTACCGCAGACTGTGGAGCTTTGCTCTCCATTGCAGTCGGAAAGAAATGTCAGCTTTTCCAGCTTTCTCTTTCTTACCAGTCTGCACTCACTGCGCTGAAATACTGCCGGAGTTCGGAAAACGGGATTGCTTTTTTCGATGATATGACACTGGAAATTCTGCTCTCTTCCATCTCGGAGCAGGAAAAAAATGCTTATCTGCAAAAAACGATCTCTGCACTTTCTGATGAAGAAAGAAATCTGCTTCAGACTTACTTTGAAGCAAATATGTCTCTTCTCGGAACCAGCCAGAAGTTGTTTCTTCACAAAAACACAGTGCAGTACAAGTTGAATCATATTTACCAGAAATGCGGGCTGAATCCGCGTGTTTTCAAGGATGCGGTGCTTTTATATCTTGCCTTGCAGTTGTGATATTTTTAAATCCCAGACACGGATTCCTGTGCACATATCTTCCATATCCGTGTACAGTTTTGCCTATATAAGAAAATATTCTTGACAGATAAGTTTACTTACAGATTTTCGTCAAAAAACAGGACAGCCTTTCCTTCACCCTCACAACGGGTATTAAAAAGTCTGTCCTATCTTTTTTTATTCTTTATTTCTCATCAGCTATTCATCATACTTTGCTTCCACGCCATATTTCTTCATCCTCCGCCAGAGCGTCGTCGTACTGATCCCCAGCTCTTTTGCCGCAAGGTTCCGGTTTCCGTGGCACCTTTCCAGAATTTCTGACAGCTCAATACTCCCTGGCTGCCGATTATTTCAATTGTATTTAACAATATGCCTTTTTTGCCTCGTCTATTCTCCGGAAAAACTCACTGTAAAATTCTTCCGTCCGATACGGAGTAAGGTAAAATCTCTTCAGTACATCCATGCTGACCGCCTTCGCACTCTCCGGATGTGCTGCAATGTATTCCTGTAACTGAATCAGTAATCCATGCCATCTGGCAATATACGCTTCATACTTTTTCAGATCCGGTGTATCAAGCCATTTTTTGACCTTTACTTTCGCCCGATTCTTTTTCTGACATTCATGTACCTGAAGGAAATAGCGGAAACCATTTTCCTCATAATATCTTCCAAGTGGGAAAAGCCGACAGATTCCCGGACGAAATGGATGAATTCCACATCTTCCTTCCTCAGTCAGAAAACCACAGCCATCTTCCGCTCCTGCCATCTTCAGATTCGGCAAAATGATTCCGTCTACCACATTCAGTTCAATCTTTCCTGCAAGCAAAGTCTCAAAAGCCGCTCCTGTTCCCCTGCAAATCCGGACAATATCCAGCGGATCCAGCACAATCGAGCTTCCCATCCCCGTACAACAGGCGTGGCATCCCTCACAATCGCCACAGTCTGCTTTTACCAGATCATTGCTGGCATATAATTTTCCATCTGAAATTTCTTCCATTGTCACCTGTCTTTTCATATCAATCTCCTTTCCTATACTCCTTCCAGTGTAAACGGTGGAATAAAGCTCTCCTTTGCCGTATCCCCTTCCTGTATAAACGCCTGCATCACACCAAGCGAGATCGCATAGTCCACCAGTTTCTCATACGCATACTCCGGCACTTTTCGATTCAGCTCCGGATATTTTGCCGCATCCAGACTCTCAAGTGGCGTATACTGGCTCATCAGGCTCATATAAATCCGGTTTCCATAAGTTTCATGCAAATATTTCACCACTCTTTTTCCATCCGCAAGACATCCCGGCAAAAGCAGATGACGCACGATCACGCCACGCTTCATCATTCCGCGCTCATCAAATACCGGCTTCCCTGCCTGTCTTACCATCTCAGCAATAGCCGCCTTCGCAACCTCCGGATAATCCTCCGCCATCGAATATTTTTTCGCATGATCTGTATTTAAATATTTGAAATCCGGCAGGTAAATGTCCACCAGACCATCCAGCATTTTCAAGGTTTCCACTCTCTCGTAACCGCCTGTATTATAAACAACCGGCAAATACATCCCCTGCTCCTTCGCACTCTGAAGCGCCCGGATGATCTGCGGCACAAAATGCGTCGGCGTCACAAGATTGATATTATTCGCACCTTTCCCCTGAAGTTCCAGAAAGATCTCCGCCAGCCGCTCTTCTGAAATCACTTTGCCAACCTTGCTTCCCGCAATCTCATGGTTCTGACAGAACACACATCTTAAAGTACATCCCGTAAAAAAGATCGTCCCTGATCCTTCCTTTCCGGAAATACAGGGCTCCTCCCACATATGAAGCGCCGCTCTCGCCGCCCGGATCTCCCCTGTCTCTCCGCAAAAACCTGTCTTCCCATTCTCCCTGTCCGCCCCACACATCCGCGGACATAATGTACAGCCACTCATCCTATCGCGTAACCTCTCATCTATCCCTAATTCATTCCTATCAGTATACCGCACTTTTTGAAAAATAGCCACCCAAGTTTTCCTCTTCCAGAGATTGAAAATTCTTTTCCCATCTGCTACAATAAAGTGCAGACAGGCATTTTGCCTCAAGTTTGGAGGAATATACAATGAGTAAAATTGATGAAGTAAGAAGCGCTATGGTCGCAGCCATGAAAGCAAAGGATAAGGACACAAAAGAGACATTATCTGCTCTTCTTGCAGCCCTTAAGAACAAAGCCATCGACAAACGTGCCGATCTTACCGAAGAAGAAGAAGTTCAGGTTATCTTAAAAGAGATCAAACAGACAAAAGAAACTCTGGAGATGACTCCTGCTGATCGTACGGACATTATTGAAGAATGCGAGAAACGTATCGCTGTTCTTGAACAGTATGCTCCGAAGATGATGGACGAAGCTGAGATCAAAGAAGTGATCGCAGGTGTCCTTTCCGGTCTTGGAATTGATGCTCCGACACCAAAGGATAAAGGACGTATCATGAAAGAACTGATGCCGAAAGTAAAAGGAAAAGCTGACGGAAAGCTTGTGAATGATATTCTCACAGGAATGATGGCTTAATAACAGATATTATGAATGCAGGGTTCCGGATTGGTTCCCTGCATTTATATATAGTCGAATATACTCTGTATTGCGTCTGTTACATTAATTACATCTGCCATTTTTACACGATCTATTATTTTATACCCCCTGACTCTCAAGTCTAACATTTTCATTTGTTCACATTGGATATAACCTTTATTTTCATCCATTTCAACATAAATGTGAAGTGGGCTTTCTGTACTCTCTCCTAATATTGGACAGCCAATTATTTCTCCCGACTGATTAAAAAAATTTTTACTTGCAACAAATACAGGATCCTTAATTTTTTCCACTTTTAAAACATCCCCCTGCTGTATCTCCATTTTCTACCACACCTCTCTTCCTTCCGGCTTATCCCATTCATATTCTCCATCAAGATTTAACTTACCACCAAACTTTTCAGCTCTTTCTTCTAATTTTTGATGCCTGAAGGTCTTAACAAGCATAATCATACCATCCGATACTTTTACTTCCAGCATATCATTTATTTCTACATTGGCCTCTTGTAAAATATCTTTTGGAAGTCTGATTCCCTGACTATTTCCCCATGCTTTTACCTGTGTTTGCATAAAATTCACCTCCATATAATGTATATACTTAGTATATACATTGTTCTGGAAATAATCAAATATTTTTCTCTCCTAATCACACTCTTCCTCAAAATATGTTATAATTCATAAGCATCAGTCTTTTACAAAATCACAATTACCAAAAGGGGATTTACTTACTATGAATAAAAAAGAAGTTACTGAAATCAAAAAGCAGTTCACACCATCCAACTGTGCGATCACCCGTATCTGCGGATGCTATGTAGATGGTGAAAAAGAGAAAAAAACGGAGATGAAAGATGCTTTCCTTTCTCTTCCGGAAGAGGAAATGTTCAAGTATTTTGACATTTTCAGAAAGTCCTTGTCCGGTACGATCGGAAAAAATCTTCTGAATATGGAATTTCCTCTGGAGACCGAATCGGAAGGTGGTACACAGGAATTTCTTCTCAAATTAAGAAACAGCCGGCTTACTGACGACGCTCTTCTGGAAGAATTCTATAATCGCGTCATCGATTCCTATGATTATGCCGAGAACTATCTGATCCTGCTCATCCATGCAGCCTACGATATTCCGGGAAAATCAACGGACGGAAGTGAAATGTTCGATGCATCCGATGAAGTCTATGATTACATCATGTGTACCTTCTGTCCGGTCAAGCTTTCCAAGCCAGGACTCAGTTATCACGCAGAAGAAAACAGCTTCCATGAGCGTATCCGTGACTGGATCGTAGAGATGCCGGATGCCGGTTTCCTCTTCCCTGCTTTTAATGACCGCAGCACCGATATTCACAATCTGCTTTATTATTCAAAAAATGCAGAGAATCTCGGAAACGGTCTGACCGATCTGCTTCTTGGATGTGTTCCGCCACTCACCGCCGGAGATCAGAAGGATACTTTCCGTACACTAATCGAAGAAACGCTCGGTGATGACTGCGACTACGATACGGTCAAAAATATCCACGAAAACTTAAATGAAATGATTGAACAGAATTCTGAAAATCCGGAACCACTTGCCCTTGACAAAGCAGAAGTTAAATACCTCCTTGCCAAAAGCGGTGTCGAAGAAGAAAAGTTGGAAACATTCGATGAGCAGTACGATTCTGCTGCCGGAGAGCACAGTACACTCCTTGCCTCCAATATTGCAAACCTCAAAAAATTCGAGATCAAAACTCCGGACATCACCATTCAGGTAAACCCGGAATGCGCGGATCTTGTAGAAACACGTATTATCGATGGTCAGAAATGCCTGGTCATTGTCGTTGACGACCGCGTTGAGATCAACGGAATCAGTGCAAAGACTGCCGTATCCGGAGGACTTCCAAAGTCTTCCACCCCTGATGCGTCTGATGAATCCAAAAGCGATACATCCGAAAATGAAATGGATGTTCCATTCTAAATGCCTTACATATTATACGAAAGACATTTTTATTGAATGTCTTTCGTAATATTTCCTTATTTCTTTTCAGTTTTACAATGTATACAAAAAATGCAGGTAATCCTCTCGACTACCTGCATTTTCCTATACGCAATTTTCTATTTTCACTTACACCGTTTCCCGGCTCTTTTTCACCTTTCTCTTAAATCACCGTTCCTCCACCGGTCGTCACAAATCCAACTCTCAGAATTGCTTTCACAAAACTCCACATTCCATTGATTACTACAGAATTCAGCAGACTGATCGGCACATCCAGAATTCCTGTTCCAAGTAACAGAAGCAGAATCCACATACTATACGGTCGGATCTTCCAGTAAAACTCTGCTACCCTCGGAAAAATCTCAGCAAGAATATTCGATCCGTCAAGGGGCGGAATCGGAATCAGATTGAACACACCAAGTCCAATATTCAGCACTGCTCCATAATAAGTAAGCACATAAAGATAATTCAGAATCAACCCACTCGATCCATACTTATACAAAAGCCCGTGCAGAATCATACAGACAAACGCAAGCAGGAAATTCATGACTACTCCCGCTGCTGCCACAAGAATTGTATCTCTTTTTTTATTCTTATAATTCCTGGTATTGATCCTTACCGGCTTTGCCCATCCCACATGAAAGACAAGCAGACATAACGTTCCCCACACATCCAGATGCTTAAATGGATTCAAGGTCAGTCTTCCGTCATATTTTGGTGTCATATCCCCGAGTTTATATGACACATATCCATGTGCAAATTCATGCAGCGAAACAGCAAATAGTGTGGCAGGGGCAACGTAAATGAGTGTCTGAAAAAACTGATACATCGCCCTGGTCAGTCCTGTATTTTGAAACAGCATAGCATCCTCCAAATTTCCTTAATAACGTCCATTATAGTACCTGATGAAATGGGATTCAAGAAAGATTGTGTAAATTTTTTCTAAAGATTGTACAGAAAAAGTCATTATCCTATCCATAGATAATGACTTTTTTATATCATTTATTTTGCTTTTTTATTCTGTCTGTCCATGTAGATCTTTCTCCCCATAAAAATCAGTGCCGACAGAGCAAACAGGATCAGCAGTCCTGTCACCAGAAGCTTCGCTCCTCCTGTCAGCATTCCTCCAACATAAGAATATACAATCGTTGCCGGAAGCTGTCCTACACCAGTTGCCACAAAAAAAGATATAAACGACATCGAAGTAAGTCCTGCTGCATAACTTACAATATCAAACGAAACAAACGGAAGCAAACGACAGATCAGAACTGTATTCTTTCCATATTTTTCAAAAAATGTATCTATCTGCTGCATTCCAGCTTTACTCGTAAGCTTTTCTGCCACATCACGTCCAAGTATTCTTGCAATGAAAAAGCATACCGCTGCTCCTGCCATCGCACTGCTCCATGACAGAATAGCTCCCTGCCACCATCCAAAAAGATTCGCATTTGCAAATGTAATCAGAAATGCCGGAAGTGGCGCTGCAATCGACTGAAAAATCATAAGCAAAAATGAAATCAATGCCGCATATGCCCCATAAGATGCTACAAAGTCTCTGACCACTGCAAAGTCTCCACTAGCAAACATCTTAAATACCTGATTCATCACATGTTTTACGGACGGAAATACATAATAACTTCCGATTGATACAATAATCAAAACGATCACTACTATTTTCCCCACCCAAATATTTTTCTTTTTTTCCATACTTTTTACTCCTTATTCCTTATTTTCTTCCAGGTCATCTTTCAGGTAACATTTTTTCAGGATTATCCCGATTATCGTGACTACAACTGCCAGCACTACTGCTATTCCAATATAAAGCAACCTATTCTCCTTATCCGCAAGGCCTGCTGTACCAACCGTATACATCGCTGTACCAGGTAGCATAAATATCAACGAACCAATTGCATACGTACTAAAACGGATATCTGTAATACCATACGCAAAATTCTGCAGATTAAATGGAAATACCGGAACCAGACGTGTAATCATAAGAACAAATAATTCATTACAGCCAGTATCGTCAAACAACCATTTTTTCAAGATACGGTTTTTTGCAACCACTGGTCCAATACTGTCTTTCAAGAAAAAACGTCCTGCAATAAATGCAAGAACCGCCCCGATCGTTGTTGCCAGAGAACAACAAATCGTACCGATTACTGGTCCAAAGAGAAGTCCTGCCAGTATCGCAAACGTCACTCCCGGAAGCGCAAGCACCACACACCCAACAACTGTCAATACCATATACAATAGAATTGCCAGAGGAAGATTATTCTGCACTATCCGCTTCATAAATTCAAGATTTTCTGCAGTACTTATGTAAGAAGACCAGTCAAAAATATGATTCAGGATCACAATCAAAAGGATGATTCCCCCAAATATCCATAGCTTCTTGTTTTTCATCTCTTTTTCCTTTTCCCCTTTTTGAATTTTGCTATCTAATGTTATCACATTTTCCCTTCTATCTCAAATACATTTATACTATAATTGTATATCCTTATCGTGTTTTTCTATAGCAAAAAGCAGCCCTTGATGGACTGCCCTTTACGCTTTCTGAATAACTCAGATTATTTACCTTCTTTTTCGTATTCTGTAATTCTTGCCACCTTTGGCATAGAACGGGATTCCGGATCGAAAGTTACGCTTAAGTACTCTTTTACGAGGCATTTTGCGAGCTCAATTCCTGTAACCTGTGCACCAAGTGTGATAATGTTGGCATTATTACTGAGCTGTGCTCTCTGAGCCTGATATACATTGTTAACCAGTGCTGCATAAGCTCCCGGAACTTTGTTGGCAGCAATGCTTACCCCGATACCTGTTCCGCAGATCAGGATTCCTCTTGCAATTTTCATTTTTTCTTTTTTATTTTCGATTATTCTTGTGTTTTGTTTTCGTTTTCTTTCGTTTTCGCCGGTTTTCTGTTTATCTGCAACTGCAGGTTCACCCCAAACGGATTGACTGCAACGCCAAATGCTTCCGGTGAAAGAATTTCCGGAATCTTACTTCCTTCTACAACAGCAGTTTTCAATGTCACACCCTTGTTCAGGTTCTGGAATTTCTTAACTTCCTGCACATCCGTAAAGATTGGCTGATACACTTTCCCATCTTTCTGTTTCAGAATCGGAATTCCTTTGTCCTCCTGAACAGTCACAATATAACGCCCCTCCTGATAATGGGCAAGCATTTCTTCGTTCAGTTCTTTTAACTCATCCGTCATCTCCGGTTTATCCGGCTTTCTCATCTGTTGCATAAAATACGCTGCAGTCAGCACCAGTTCCGGATTCTCTACACGTATTTTTCCTTCTGGCAGTTCTTCATCCTTCGGTCTCGTGATCAATTCGTCAAGCTGCACAGTAATCTGTCCGTCCAAACCTTTGTCCACCAGAATACAGTTGACTCCCATTGGAAACAACCCGGTAAAAAATGACAGGCGGGAATTTTCATCCACCTTGACAAGCTGCATTGGATTTCCCTCCTTCTGAAGCTTCATAGCCTCTTCTTTCGCTTCCGCTTCTGTGTAGTAAAGAAGGATCTCATCATCAAATGTCTCCGGATCGCAGACCACATATGGCATTCTTGTACAGGATGACATCAGTACATAAATTGCCTCTACAGTACGCAGTTTATTTAAAGTTTCGATTTTCTGATTTGTATTACTCATTCTAGTATATCCCTTTCCTATTTCTCCATATAACAAGAATTATACCCGTCTGTCCAAAAGAAGTCAATTTATACTCTCTTATTCCACTTGATTATCTTCGTATTTTCCTATATCATATGTGTTTAGTGGCTGTTTTTACAATATTTTTACTCTTTTATCAGAACAGAAAGGAATAAGAAAATGAATCAGGAAAATACATCTGCACCTGCAGAAAACAAAATGGGTACCATGCCCATCGGAAAACTATTATTTAATATGTCTCTGCCTATGATGATTTCTATGCTGGTACAGGCTTTGTACAACATCGTAGACAGTATTTTTGTCGCTAAATTATCGGAAAATGCACTGACCGCCGTTTCACTTGCCTTTCCACTCCAGACACTGCTTATTGCAGTTGGAACCGGAACCGGTGTCGGCATGAATGCACTCCTTTCCAAATCACTTGGAGAGAAAAATTTCAAAAAAGCAAATGCAACTGCAAGCAACGCTGCCGTTTTATATTTTTTCAGCTATCTCGTATTTTTCATTCTTGGCTTTACGATTGTCCGTCCTTTTTACGCAAGTCAGATTGGAAATGCTGACCAGGAGATCATGGAACTCGGAATTGAGTACTTAAGCACCGTCATGATTTTTTCTTTCGGGCTGCTTGCACAGGTCTTCTTTGAGCGTCTTCTTACTTCAACCGGAAGAACCATCTTCAGTATGACTTCCCAGCTGACAGGGGCAATCACTAACATCATTCTTGATCCAATCCTGATCTTCGGACTTCTCGGAGCTCCGAAAATGGGTGTGACCGGAGCTGCTGTTGCAACCGTGATCGGACAATGCGTTGCCGCACTTGTCGCCGGATTTTGTAACCACCGGTACAATCATGATGTGAAACTGAAGTTTCATGGATTCAGACTCGATTTCCATATTATCGGCACCATTTATGCAGTTGGAATTCCAACGATTATTATGCAGTCCATCGGATCGGTTATGACTTACTGCATGAACCGCATCCTGATCGAGTTTTCATCAACCGCAACTGCTGTATTCGGCGTTTACTTTAAGCTACAGAGTTTCTTCTTCATGCCGGTATTCGGTCTCAACAATGGGATTACTCCGATCATTGCCTACAATTATGGTGCCGGTCAGAGAAAACGTATGCTCAAGACGATCAAGCTCAGTATGCTGGTTGCCTTCTGCCTCACCTTCATCGGATTCCTCTGCTTTGAAGGAATCCCACAGATACTTTTGGGTATGTTCAATGCATCGGACGAGATGCTCACCATCGGAGTTCCTGCCCTTCGGATCATCGGAATCCACTATCTGATCGCATGGTTCTGTATTGTATCAGGAACAGTATTTCAGGCTCTTGGAAAAGCATTTTTCAGTATGATCGTCTCCATTATGCGTCAGTTATTTGTACTGATTCCTGCCGCATATATCCTTGCAAAGCTTGGCGGTCTTCATGTAGTGTGGTGGTCATTCCCGATTGCGGAGGTCATTTCACTTATGGTATCCTCCTTCTTCCTGGTACGGATCAACCGGACGATCATTTCCAGGGTTCCAGAGGGAAAACTTTAGTAGAACTGTACTCGGATAGTTCCTCTGATAGCGAAAAAGAAGATTTTCACGTATCGATTCAGATCCGCGAAAATCTTCTTTTTATTTTAACTTTATCTTACATAAATCCCTGTATGGATTCGTCCTCGCAAGCCCAATCTCAACCGCTTCACCTGTAAACGGTGCAAACTGGTTCTGCATCACAACAAATGCCTCCCGCATTTCCGCCTGGTTCAGTCTTTTTCCCAGTGTTGTATGCGGGAACCAGGAAAACGGCTGGTATCTGATCTGGATCCGTACCTCCTCCAGATATCTGATCTTTGAGAAAACAGACTCTGACAGCTTTTGCAGATATGCATTTAAAACCGGTGACAAATAAATTGTATGTGGCAGAAACATCCCTACCGAGCACCAGAAAATCTGTCCTTTTTCAAATTCCTGTTCCATTGCCATAAAGCCGGCGATTGCTTTCTCTTCTTCTGCCATATCAAATGCCGACAAGGTAATATGTGGCGGAACCTTTCCGTCAATCATCGCCATATTGCCCGTTCTTTGCGCAATCTGTTCCATATATAACTGGATCTTCTTGTTTGTCCCTTCGTCAAAATAAAGCGATATGAGGTACATGCTATCCTTTCAGTCCCGCTGACTGCCGGATCATATCTTCCACTACAATATCGTAGATCTCGCCGATACTGTTACAATATTCCAGAATCTTCCATGGCTCGTTTGTATGGAAATGAATTTTGATCAGGTCTTCATCTCCTACCGCGATCAGGCAGTTTCCCTCAAAATGTTCGGATATATATTCTGCAATCTCATCTTCATCCAGATCTTCATCTCTTCTGTCAATCAAAAGCTGCGTATCATAACGGTATGCAAACTGATCCTCTTCTACGTCTATACTGTGTACATTTTCCATCTGTTTGTTCCTCCTTACTCAAAGTTCAAGAACAGTATAGCATATTTTTATTTGTTATCAAATGTAATATTTCTGACCATATTCCGGTTGATCAGCTGTATTCCCTTTTTCCCTGCATCCACTTTTGGAATCCGTAAAGGATTACCGGAAAATTGACGGACTTATACTTGAATGATTTACTTTGTCGCAGAATTACGGCAGTGCTCCAATCTTACGAACAAGTTCGTTCGATTGACGGGCGTACGCCTTGAATGGATTACTTTTGTCGCAAATTTACGGCAGTGCACAATCTCACGAACATAGTTCGTTCGATTGACGGGCGTACGCCCTATAAATAACTCAAGCCGAGGTCAAATTCCTGCTAGCAGGATTTGACCTCGGCTTTCCTTATTTGCACTGCCTATTTTTGCACAATGTTTATGATCTTCTTCGGAACGTAGATTTCTTTTACGATATTTCCTGTAAGTTTATCTGCGATTGCTTCTTTTCCGGCAGCGATTGCTTCTTCTTTTGTAGCCTCTACGGAAATCTTGATGACTGCTCTTGTTTTTCCATTGATCTGTACCGGAATTTCGATTTCATCATCTTTCATGGCTTCTGTATCGTATTTTGGCCATCCGGCACGGAATACGCTTTCTTTGTTGCCAAGTTCTTCCCAGATTTCTTCTGCCATATGTGGTGCAAATGGTGCCAGTAATACAGCAAGGGTATCCAGAGTATCTCTGTCTACTCCGCCTTCCTTCTTAGCGATCGCAACCAGTGTATTTGTATGCTCCATGAATGCAGAAATAACGGTATTCAGGCTGAAGCTTTCCAGACGGGTTGTGATATCATAAACCAGTTTATGACGTACTTTGATCATCTCTTTGGTTGGTTTAATATCTTTATCTTTGCTGTCCATAAGCAGGTTCCAGAGTTTCTTAAGGAAACGGTATACACCATCGATTCCTCTGTCATCCCACTCTGCATCCAGTTCCGGTGGTCCTACGAAGAGTTCATACATTCTTAAAGAATCGCATCCATAATCTCTTACAAGATCATCCGGAGACACGACATTTCCTTTTGACTTACTCATCTTGATACCATTCTTACCTGTGATCATTCCCTGGTTGAACAGTTTGACAAACGGCTCATCAAAATCGATCACACCGATATCGCAAAGGAATTTAGTATAGAATCTTGAATACAGAAGGTGAAGTACTGCATGTTCTACACCACCGATATACATATCTACCGGAAGCATTGCATCTGCTTTTTCTCTGGATACAAGTTCTTCGTTGTTGTGATTATCTACAT
This sequence comes from Bariatricus sp. TF06-38A, assembly GCF_027690675.1. Lineage (NCBI taxonomy): Bacteria > Bacillati > Bacillota > Clostridia > Lachnospirales > Lachnospiraceae > Bariatricus > Bariatricus sp. TF06-38A. The sequence goes on along the minus strand of NZ_JAQFCE010000001.1, from coordinate 318,593 downwards.
AACGCAGGAAATACCATGAAGATCCAGCCCACTGCGGCATGGTATTTGTCTCACGTTTTGCCGGTTTTCCACAAACAGGACAGGTTGTATTTACCCATTCATCGATTCCCGCAAGTGGAGATTCTCCTGTTCCTGTCGGTTCATAAGATTCTACATCCGGCAGTCTCAGCGGAAGCTGATCCTCCGGTACCGGTACAGCGCCACATTCCGGACAGTGTACAATCGGAATTGGTTCTCCCCAGTATCTCTGACGGGAGAATACCCAGTCACGCAGCTTGTAGTTTACAGTTGCACGTCCGATTCCTCTTTCTTCGATGATATGTGGAGCTTCTTTCTTAAGGACAGAGCTTTCCATGCCATTCCATTCTCCGGAATTGATCATCGTTCCGGAAGCCTCTGTGTAAGCTTCTGTCATATTTTCGATTTCTTTACCGTCTTTTGCAATAACCTGGACGATCGGGATGTTGAACTTGGTTGCAAATTCAAAGTCACGGTCGTCATGAGCCGGTACACACATGATGGCTCCTGTACCATAATCAGCCAGTACATAATCAGAAAGCCAGATCGGTACCTTTGCTCCGTTCAGAGGGTTGATCGCGTAAGTTCCTGTAAATACACCTGTTTTTTCTTTGTCCTGCAGACGGTCTACATTAGACTTCATAGAAGAATCGAAGATATATTTTTCTACTTCTTCTTTGTGTTCCGGTGTTGCAAGCTCTGCTGCAAGCTTATGTTCCGGTGCAAGTACCATGAAGGTTGCTCCATGAAGCGTATCTGGTCTTGTTGTGTATACAGTGATCTTATCTTCTCTTCCTTCAACCGGGAAATCTACTTCTGCACCGTAAGATTTACCGATCCAGTCTGTCTGCATCTTTTTAACTTTTTCCGGCCAGTCAAGCTTATCCAGGTCATTTAACAGACGGTCTGCATATTTTGTGATACGCAGCATCCACTGACGAAGGTTCTTCTTTGTAACTTCAGCACCGCAGCGTTCGCATTTTCCGCCTACAACCTCTTCGTTTGCAAGACCTGTCTTACAAGACGGGCACCAGTTGATCGGGAATTCTTTTTCGTATGCAAGTCCTTCTTTGAACATCTTTACAAAGATCCACTGTGTCCATTTGTAGAAATCAGGATCTGTTGTATTAACTTCCATATCCCAGTCATAAAGCGCTGAGATCTCATTGATCTGACGTTTGATATTCGCGATGTTTGCTGCTGTCGATTTTGCAGGATGAGTTCCCATCTTGATCGCATAGTTTTCAGCCGGAAGGCCGAATGCATCCCATCCCATCGGATGAATAATGTAATATCCCTGAAGCAGTTTGTAACGGCTCCACACATCGGAGATAACATAGCCTCTCCAGTGTCCTACATGAAGACCGTTTCCTGACGGATACGGGAACATGTCCAGACAATAATATTTCTTTTTCGGGTTGCCGTTTTCATCCACTTTCGGATTAACCGGATTCTCAGCCCATTTTTCTTTCCATTTCTTTTCGATTGCCTTATGATTGTAAGGTACTGCCATTTTTCTTTCCTCCTGGTATTGTTTCAGTATGAAAAAAAGTGTCTTAACCTTTTATTTAACAGGAAATTCCATCAGGATTTCCTGTTAAATAAAAATCTTTCGCCTCTTTTGATAAATTCAAAGAGACGAAAGATTAAATTCCGTGGTACCACTCTTCTTCGCCGCATCCCGGTAACATAACTTACGGTGCAGCGCACTTGTGATTCTATAACGGGAATTCCCGCTTCTGCCTATCTGAAAACCGTTCAGCAGAAGAACTCAAAGGCGAGTTCAAAGATTTGATCTGCTGCCTTGCACCGCCCGGCAGTTCTCTGTACAGACTCTAATCTTTTACTGATCCTTATCCTTGTTTTTTTCATATACCTTGTTATTATAAAAATAAATACAAGTTCCGTCAAGAGATTCTTGATTGTTTTTTACGAATTCTTGATTATTTTTACCATTTAAAATTGATTTCCGTTATCTCTCAGCCATTTTCTATATTTTTTATAGTCCGGCATCCACGTCGCCACGACCTTCCAGAATGCAGCGGAATGATTCATTTCTCTACGATGTGCCAGCTCATGCACCACAACATAATCCAGAACTCCCGGCGGCATCAACACCAGCTTCCAGTTGTAATTGAGATTCCCTACGCTGCTGCAGCTTCCCCACCTGGTCTTCTGCTCCCGGATGGAAATACGCCCATAGGTCACACCCATTTTCCGGGCATAGTATCCGGTCCTTGCACCTAATACTTCTCTTGCAAGATTCCGGTAATATTTCTTTTCTGCTTCCGGCATCTCTCTCTTTTCCTGCCGCTTCATTGCATTTTCCTTCTGAAGCTTTACCTTCTGTCGGATCCAGTTCTCTTTTTCCAGAAGAAACCGGTCAATCCACTTTTTCTCACAGGAATAGGGTGCACGGACCGTCACCTTTCCTTCCCGGTCAACTTCGATTCCAATACTGCGCCTGTCTGACCGGATCAGATGATATTCTATGTCCACGACCGGATCACCTCCAGAAAGCGTTCTCCATATTTTTCAAACTTGAACTCTCCCACACCGGAAACTTTCAGCATAGCATTCTTATTTGTCGGTTTTTCGATACACATCTGCACAAGGGTCTTATCGGAAAATACAATATAAGGCGGAACTTTTTCTTCTCTCGCTATCTCTGCCCGCAGAGCGCGCAGGATTTCAAAAGACTCTTCCTGCTCTTTATTCAGAACCAGTCCGGCCGTTTTCTTCACTTTTTTCTTCGGTGTTGTCTTCGCCTCTTTCTCCGGTTCTTTTGCCATCTTCATTGTAAATGTCTCCTGCCCTGCAATCAGTGCTTCCGACTTTTCAGTCAGCTTCACAATCATATAAGAATCCGGCGTGGTCTTCAGATATCCTTCTGCCAGAAGCTGGTTGAATATCTGCCTGAGCTTCCACGATGGCGTCTTAGAAAGTACCCCGTAAGCCGGACTGGCACCCATGCCATACTGCCGGATCTTCGCATTATTTGCTCCATGCACCGTATCCAGAATCACATTAATTCCATAACGCTGATGACTTTCTTTTACACACATGGTAAGTATCCTTGCCTCTGCCGTCATATCCACGGTATCAAACTGCGTCTTACAGTTTGAACAGTTCCCACAGTAATTGCTTCCGTATTCCCCAAAATACCGCAGAATATAATCACGCAGACATTCCTTTGTAAAACAATAATAAGTCATCTTTTTCAAGCGCTCCTGATCCCGCTCTATCACGATCCGGCGCGTCAGTTCATCCAGTTCCTGATTGTCGCGGTTGTTCTCAATGAACATCTGGTTTGTGATCACATCCTGTCCGCTATATAAAAGCAGGCACTCCCCCGGCTCACCGTCTCGGGCGCAGCGTCCCACTTCCTGATAATAGGATTCCAAATTCTTCGGCATATTGTAATGTACGACAAAGCGGACATTGGATTTATCAATTCCCATCCCGAATGCATTCGTCGCCACCATGATCTGTTTCCGGTCATAAATGAAATCATCCTGATTATCACGCCGCTCCCGGTCTGTCAGTCCCGCATGATACCTGGTTACGGAAAACCCATCCATTTCCAGGAGTGCGCAATTTTCCTCCACCTGCTTTCTGGTCAGGCAGTAGACGATCCCGCATTGATCCGGATGCTCCTCAATAAATGCTTTGAGTGCGGCATATTTATTCTTTGGGAACTGTACCGCAAGGAACAGATTCGGTCTGTCGTAACCTGTCATTACTACTTCCGGATCCTCCAGCATCAGGATATCGATCATATCCTCTCTTACTTCTTTCGTCGCTGTTGCAGTAAATGCACTCACAACCGGCCGCTTTGGAAGATACTCTACAAACTCTGTGATCTTTAAATAACTTGGCCGGAAATCCTGTCCCCACTGGGAAACACAGTGTGCTTCATCGACTGCGATCATAGAAATATCCACGCTCATAGCAAAATCCATAAACTCTGCAGTTTCCAGCCGCTCCGGTGCCACATAGATAATCTTATATCTTCCTTCTTTTGCAAAAGCAAGTGCCTTCCGGTACTGCCCCATAGTCAGGGAACTGTTCAGATAGGCTGCATGAACCCCTGCCTGGTTGAGGGATGCCACCTGATCCTTCATAAGAGAAATAAGGGGAGATATCACAAGTGTAATACCTCCCATCATCAGCGCCGGAATCTGAAAACAGATGGACTTTCCGGCTCCCGTTGGCAGTATGCCGAGTACATCCCGGCCGGACAGGATCGCATCGATCAGTTTCTCCTGTCCCGGTCGGAATCCGTCATAGCCAAAAAATTGCTTTAATACTTGAAATTTATCCAAGATATACTACCTCTTCTTCCGGTTTTTCTGCGGATTCCATCTCCAGCATATAAAGAACCGGCTGCTTTGGAACCATCGGACGGTACGCTTCGTACTCGAACTTGACGGTTACTTTTTTCCAGCTTCTCTGTGTAATCTGCGCTGCCCTTCCAAGATTACATGGATATCCATAGAAACGGATATCATCTGCGCAGCAGGTCATGATCTGTCTTCCCGGAATCAGCATATTTGCCGGCATTCCCTTCGGACGGAAAAGCTGTGCAAGGAAGGTGATCTTCTTGTGCTCGTAGCGCTCCGGATGCTCATATGCATCCACATACCAGGTACCAAAGTCCACATCATCAATGAAGATATGGTCTGCTTTCAGATCATATGGCAGATCCTCTTCTGTCTGCGGGATAATATTGCCATCCACGCCTTCAAAGATCAGCTGTGCCTGTGGGTTCTGGATCTTAAGGGCACGTCTGAACGCACTTCGGTCTGTATTTTCCCCACAACGGTTGATGATGATCAACTCAGATTCTGTAAGCTGGTTCATCAGCATATTCCGCATATTCTTCAGGTACATGTCCAGCGTCTCACCGCTAACCGTTGAGTACACACCCTGAATCTCCCAGTTGCGTGGAAAATCTTCATCCAGGATTTCCTGGAGATCCCAGGTTCCATTGTACTCAATGATCACCTGGACCGGATGATAGATCTTCTCACAGTTTTCAAAGAAAGTTTTATTTAACTTTTCTCTTTCTTCTATATTGAAGAGGAACAGTCCGTTCTCATCCAGATATTTTTCCGAGTACTCTTCCTCTCCCTCTTCACACTGCAAAAGCAATGTCGGACCTTCTTCGATCCATTCCTGCTTCATCAGTGTGTCCTTGATAAATGTTGTTTTTCCACTGTCCAGAAATCCTGTACAGATATATACCGGTGTTGTCATCGCCGCTTGCTCCTCCTAGATATGGAATAACTTAATCAGATCCTCTTCTTTGAGATCTGTTCCGATCACGCATACACGTCCTGTGTAATCAGCCTGTCCCTCACGGACTTCATATTCTTCCGGAACCATATCAAACTGCTTCCAGGAACCGTCTGCCATCTGGATAATTCCTTTGGAACGAAGTACGGTTCCGTAAGCATCTGTCTCAGATAATGCTTTCAGCAGGTAATCCAGTTCTTCTTCTGTATACTTATGAGCAGTCTCCTTGCCCCAGCTTGTAAATACTTCATCTGCATGATGATGTCCTTCGTGTCCGTGGTGATGGTCATGGCATCCGCAGGTGCAGTTCTCATCATGTTCATGATGATGCTCATGCTCTTCATGGTCGTGATCATGATGGTGTTCATGGTCATGATCGTGGCATCCGCAGGTGCAGTTCTCATCATGTTCATGATGATGCTCATGCTCTTCATGGTCGTGATCATGATGGTGTTCATGGTCATGATCGTGGCATCCGCAGGTGCAGTTCTCATCATGTTCATGATGATGCTCATGCTCTTCGTGATCGTGATGATGGTCGTGATCATGATCATGACCGCAGCCACATTCGTCATCATGATGATGGTGATGTTCGTGGTCGTCATGCTCATGTGCATGTTCTTCCAGGATACCTTCGATCTCAGCACCATGCTGCAGGGCATGCAAAACGGCATCTTTTCCAAGTTCTTCCCAAGGTGTGGAAATAATGGTTGCCTCTGCATTTTTCTCACGCAGCATATGCACGCACTCTTCTACCTTTTCATCTGTCATCATCTGGGTACGGCTGATAACAATCGTAGATGCATGCTCTACCTGGTTATTGAAGAATTCTCCGAAGTTCTTGAGATAGATCTTTGCTTTCTTACCGTCAACAACTGTGATTCTTCCGTCAATCTCAATATCTGCCTCATCTTTGACACCCTCGATTGCTTTTACAACATCAGAAAGCTTTCCAACTCCTGAAGGTTCGATGATGACACGATCCGGTGTATAATCTACAAGTACTTTCTGAAGTGCTTTGCTAAAATCCCCCACCAGTGTACAGCAGATACATCCTGAGTTCATCTCTGTGATCTCAACGCCGGCATCTTTTAAGAATCCGCCATCAATACCGATCTCCCCAAATTCGTTCTCGATCAGGACCAGTCTTTCTCCCGGAAATACATCCTCGATCAGTTTCTTGATGAATGTTGTCTTTCCTGCTCCCAGGAAACCAGAAATAATATCAACTTTCGTCATTTTTCGTTCCTCTTTTCTTATTATTATAATTTCATAAATTAGCCTTTTCTAACTGCAAATTGTTTCCGAGCTATATCGTATCACATTTCTTTAAAAGATGCAAATAAATAGCTTGTTAATGCATTGTGATTAGTGTATAATAGTTTTATAAAATCTCGTACTTTTTTAGTACAAATTCATAAACAAAGGAGACTTGATAATATGGTTAATTTATTGACAGGCCCAAAAGGAAGCGGAAAAACCCAGCAAATGATCGAACGTGCTAACGAAGCTGTAAAGACATGTGAAGGAAACGTATTCTTCATCAAGAAGAGCCACAGAGATACATACAGCTTATCTTTCAACATCAGAGCGATCTGCATGGATGACTATGATGTAATCACCAATACCGATGAATATCTTGGATTTATTTACGGTATGTTAAGCGCAGACCATGATATCAAAGCAATCTTTATCGACGGTATTTTAAAGCACGCCGACATCACACTTGAGAACATTCCTTCTTTCATCGAAACACTGAAAAAGATCTCCAAAGAAAATGATGTAGATTTTTATGTCAGCATCAGTGCAACGAATGAACAGCTTGGTAATGTAGATTTTGAAGATTGTACACTCCTTAACTAAGATAGACATTATCCAAAAGGAGGGATGAAGATTTTCTGTAAATCTTCATCCCTCCTTTTATGGTTTTCCAAATGTGACAGAGCACATTCTTTTTATGCTATGATACCAGGGTCAAAAACATGCTATTTCAAAGACAAAACCGTATTTGCCTTATCCCCTTTTGCATACTCCAGTTTTACATCATCTCCCACATTGTACTTGATGATCTCAATAAAATCGACTACCGATACATCAAAAATCTCATCTGATCCTTCCAGCATAATGTAGTAATGAGAATCTCCATCTATAACGCCCTGGGCGATTTTCGTGATCTTTCCTTCGATCGTGCCGGTATCCATCTTCACTTCTTCTTTTTCCTTGATTCCATTGGTAAGAAGCAGATTATTGTAGGATTCTTCACATACACTTACCGTATCCCCGATCGCAACAACCTGGTACTTCTGGACATTGACCATTGCATACTTTTTCACAAGTCCTGCATCATCCTTAAGTGCCATAAAGTAAGTCGGCTCCCCGGAAATGTTAAGCAGCAGCGGGAAAGTCGCCCGATACTTCAGGTTCTGTACCTGTCCTTCTGCCGATGCCATCGCAGAATCCTCGATCGCACCTGCCACCGGATAATACTTTGTCTCCATAGTTCTCTGGTTCATCAGCACAAATCCCACATTGGACTGGTCACTGTTTACAGAAGTTACTCCCGTGTACACCCATACATCATCATCAATCGCCAGATAATTATATCCGTTTGTTGTCTTCAGACAATCTTTCTGGCTGAGTACACTGTTAAAATACCCATGCTTTAACGTGCCATAATAATCATAAAGCTGTACCAGAAGATCTGCCGAATAGGCTCGGTCGATCCATTCCGGGACTTCATCGATCCTGTAGTCCTGCATTTCGCCGGTGATCGCATTGCAGAGCACCACATGCCCTACCGTTTCTCCTCCGAAAAGACCGATATTATACTTTTTGACCGGTGCTACCCAGTATGGAACACCATTATCATCAATTTCAAAACTAAGGTCTCCGTAAATATAAGTCGGATGCGCAAAACGAAGATGACGGTAAATATTTCTTCCAAAATGCTCGCTGGTCGAATACTTCATTCCCTGCTCCAGCTTTACCATCTCCGTTGTCTGACTTGCCATATCGATCCGGATATATGCAGGAAGTCCATCTTTCCGATTGGTAAACCATTTGATTAGATTCGCATATTTCAAAGGTGACACACGGACCGGACGATCCTTGTAGTTGATCTGACTGTAGATATCGTCCACCTCAAACTGGGATACCATGTCTGACATGCTTCCCATCTTCCGGTCTCCTAAAAGCTGCGCAGACTCCTTATCCAGAAGCGGGATCTGGTCAAAGGAAAGCTCCTCGATATCTTTTGTGAATTCGCCCTCTTCTACCTTCAGAAGCTGTTGGTATTTCTTCGCATTCACAATCGGTGAAGAAAGAATGGTTCCAGCCAGATAAATCACTAACAAAAGAATAAAAAGACGGACACACCATTTGAAACCTTTGGATTCTTTCATCTCCTTCAGATCAATCGCTCCGTATCGCAAGCCTTTTTTTCCTGCAAGCACAAGACCGACCGCAAGCACCAGAACAAGCACAAAATACCACACTCCGGAAGAATGGATATTAAAAGCCGGCAGTGATACATAATACCAGATTCCTGCTGCCACTAAAAGCAGCAGAAAACTGATCGCTATATTTTTCTTTTTCATAAATTCTCCTTTTCATCGTTTTGCCTTACCAAAGCTGTCTTAGAATTTTCTACTCCAAAGTGACGGCGAGAACAGCATCAGGAACGGGAAGATCTCCAGTCGTCCGATCAGCATATCCACGCAGAACACAATCTTCGAGAAGTCTGAGAACTTCGCAAAATTTTCCACCGGTCCTACCAGATTCAGTCCCGGTCCTACATTATTAAGTGTAGTAAGCACTCCGGTAAATGAAGTAGTAAAATCAAAGTTATTGATCGAGATCAGAAGCACGGATACGATCAGGATTAGTATATACGCAATAAAGTATATATATACCCCCCGCATCGTCTCTTCTTTCACTTTTTTACCATTTACTTTTACGATATTGACTGCTTTCGGATGGATCATAGTTTTCAGCTCCCGGCGGATGCTTTTTACCAGGATCAGAAGTCTTGATACTTTGATACCACCGCCTGTTGAACCGGCAGAAGCACCGATTACCATCACAAGAAGCAGAACACATTTGGAAAGCTCCGGCCACTTGTTGAAATCTGCCGTCACAAATCCAGTTGTCGTGATCACGGATGCCACCTGGAACGCCGCATAGCGGAATGCCTTTAAAAGAGAATGATAACCTCCGGCGATATTGCAGGTGATCACAACGGTTGCTCCTGCAATGATTCCCAGGTAAGCACGCAGCTCCTCATTCTTAAATACACTCTTAAATTCTTTCAAAAGCAGAAAGAAATACAGGTTAAAATTGATACCAAACAGGATCATAAATACGGTGATCACACCATCAATATAGGCACTGTTGAAGTGTGCCACACTTGCATTGTAGCCGGAAAATCCTCCGGTACCGGCAGTACTGAATGCATGTGTCACTGCGTCAAACAGGTTCATCCCTCCTGCCAGAAGAAAAACTACCTCAATTGTAGTCAGTGCAAAATACATTCCATACAGAATCCTTGCGGTTCCTCTTGCCTTTGGAACCAGTTTATCTGCCTCTGGCCCCGGAACTTCCGCACGCATAAGATGCATGGAATTCTTCTCATCCAGAGAGGTAAGTACCATAACAAATACCAGCACTCCCATTCCACCAACCCAATGTGTCAGGGAACGCCAGAAAAGAATTCCTTTCGGAAGTCCTTCAATCTCAGTCAGGATCGTAGAACCTGTCGTCGTAAATCCGGATACTGTTTCAAAAAAAGCATCCACATAGCTTGGAATACTTTTACTGAGTACAAATGGAAGTGCACCTGCAAGTGACCAGAAAATCCAGGCCGTTGCAACAATGATCAGACCTTCTTTGGCATAAATCGTCATGTTCTCCGGGCATTTTCTGCCAAACAGCAGATAAATTGCCGTCAGGATCGCAGCTGTAATCAGAAAATAAACCGATGTGTGCTCGCCATAAATAATTCCAACCATCATCGGAAGCAGCATCAGCAGTCCCTCTGCTCCCATCATCTTACTGATGATATAGCGTATCATTTTCACATTCATTTCTTTTCACCCCTATTGCTCAGCCAGAATATCTGTGATATCCTTAACTTTCTTCTGGGTCGTAACGATTACAACACTGTCGCCCACCTGAATGGATTCATCCCCGTCCGGAATAATGATCTGCCGTTTTCTTCCGATACATGCGATCAGATTGTTCGGCTTCAGTTCCAGATCCTTAAACGGGATATCTGTATATTCTGTTTTTTCTTTGATAATAAATTCCAGTGCTTCTACTCTTCCGCCAACCAGCTGATACATAGATTCAACATTGACATTCTTGAGAGAATTCTGGCGTGCACGCACATAACTCATAATCGCATCTGCTGTTGCAGTCTTTGCCGATACGATCAGATCGATCCCAAGTTCCTCGACAAGCTGGGCACGTCCGTCTTCGTTGACCTTTGCCACGATCTTGTCCACACCTTTTGTCTTTGCAAAAAGTGCAAGGATAATATTCTCCTCATCCATACCGGTCAGGCTGACCAGGGCATCTGCCTGTTCAATTCCTTCTTCGATCAGAAGATCATGGTCTGCGGCATTCCCACAGATGATCGTCGCTTTCGGAAGCTGGTCGCAGAGATCTTCGCATTTCTTCCAGTCCTGCTCAATGATCTTAACCTGCATACCAAGTCCTAAAAGCTGTTTTGCCAGATAATATCCGACTTTTCCCCCACCACAAACCAGAATATTCTTCGGCTCTTTCCGCTTTCCGATCAGATGGAAAAATTCTTCAATATATTTGTGGGATGCAACAATATGAAGCCGGTCTCCATCATGGATGACAAAATCACCATTCGGGATGATCACTTCCGATCCACGTCTTACAGCACATACCAGAACTTTGATCTGGAACTTGCGGTAAAGCTCAGCAAGCGATACTCCGCCCAGATGGCTTCTTTCTTTGACAATGAATTCTACCATTTCGACTTTTCCCTTCATAAAAGTCTCTACCTTTGCAGTATCCGGAAGAAGGATCGATCTGGAAATCTCAAATGCAGCCGCAAGTTCCGGGTTGACAGCCATACTCAGTCTTAAGTCCTCTTTCAAAAGATCGATCTGCTGATAATAGATCGGATTCCTTACACGGGCGATCGTGTGCTTTGCCCCCAGTCTCTTTGCGAGCAGGCAGCTCAGCATATTCAGTTCGTCTGTCGATGCACATGCCACAACAAGATCAGCACCCGGCACTCCTGCTTCTTTCTGCACTTTCGCATCTGCACCATCTCCGGTAATGCAGAGAATATCAAGCTGATTCAGTGCTTCTTTTAATTTCCCCTCATTCTGGTCAATCAAAACCACATCGTAATTTTCTTCGGATAACTGTATGGTCAGTTTATGACCAACCTTCCCGTCCCCAATAATTACAATTTTCATTTTTCTTTTCCTCTACTTTTGCTCTTAATACTAAGCCTTTAATACTAAAATTGTATAAAATACCAATGGGACAGCCGAAGCTGCCACCATCATAATATGTATACCACTTTTAGTACGAAAGTACAATAGAAAAAACCGGGATTTTCTCCCGGCTTTTCCTTATTCTTATTCTTCAGCTGCACGCTTTTCAATTTCTTTTTCCTGTACATCTGCCGGAGCCTGTTCATAACGGGCAAATTCATACGAATAGCTTCCTCGTCCACCTGTCATAGAACGAAGTGTTGTGCAATATCCAAACATGCCTGTCATCGGTACATCCGCTTCAATTACCTGATATCCGCCTGACTGTGGATTCATTCCAAGAACACGGCCACGTCTCTTGTTCAGATCTCCCATAACGTCTCCGGTATAATCATCCGGAACGGTTACTTTCACAGATGCGATTGGCTCAAGAAGAACCGGTCCTGCTTCCATAAATCCTTTCTTAAATGCCTGGATCGTCGCAGTCTTAAATGCCATTTCAGAAGAATCTACCGGATGGTAAGATCCATCATACAGAGTTGCTTTCACACCAACTACCGGATATCCGGCGAGAGGTCCTTTTAATACAGATTCCTGCAATCCTTTTTCAACCGCCGGGAAGTAGTTCTTCGGAACAGCACCTCCGACTACTTCTTCCTGGAATACATACGGTGTATCCAGATCTCCGGATGGTTCAAAACGCATCTTAACATGTCCATACTGTCCATGTCCTCCGGACTGTTTCTTATACTTGGTATCTACATCCGAGTTCTTGCGGATCGTCTCACGGAACGCAACTTTTGGTGTCTCCAGTCTGATTCCGACTTTGTAACGCTCTGCCAGCTTGCTTGCTGTCACTTCCAGATGCTGGTCACCCATTCCATAAATCAGTGACTGGCGGTTCTCACTGTCATTTACCACTTTCAGTGTCACATCCTCTGCCATCATCTTCGCAAGAGCCTGTGATACCTTGTCCTCATCACCTTTGTTATTCACTACATACTTCATATATGTATACGGTTTGGAGTATTCGGTTCTTCCATAAGATACCGGTGTATTTTTTGTTGAAAGGGTATCCCCTGTCTTTGTACTTGTCAGTTTTGCAATCGCTCCGATATCACCTGCAAACAGTTCCTGAACTTCTACCGGTTTGTTGCCGGATAAGGTGTAGATCTTGCCGATCTTTGCTTCTGCATCTGACTCCGGATTGTAAAGGACATCATCCCCCTTTAATACACCGGAACATACTTTTACGAAAGAATATTTTCCGATAAACGGATCTACCATGGTCTTGAATACATATGCGGTCTTTGCGGCTGCAAAATCATGATGTGCTTCAAAGATCTCATTGGTCTTACGGTTGATGCCTACGCATTCACGGTATTCCGGACTCGGGAAAAATCTTACGATATCAGACAGTAAGTTTGCAACACCCTGTGCCTGAACATTGGATCCCATTGCTACCGGAACGATATCTCCGTCCATAACTTCTGTTCTCATGGCAGAGCGGATCTCTTCAACCGAGAATTCATCTCCCTCAAAATAACGTTCCATAAATGCTTCACTGGTCTCTGCCACTGCTTCAAGAAGCTTCTCTCTGTAAATCTGCAGGTTCGGCAGACAGTAATCCGGAATCTCACACTCTTCTCTCTGTCCAAGTCCGGTGTATCTTCTACCTGCATTCTTGATAACATTGACATAACCTACTAATTTCTCGTTCTCACGGATCGGTTGGAAATGTGGTGCAATCACTTTACCGTATCTTGCGGTCAGATCTTCAACAACCTGACGGAAGCTGGCATCATCCACATCCATCTCAGTAACATAGATCATACGCGGAAGATTATACTTATCACAGAGCTCCCATGCTTTCTCAGTTCCTACCTGCACACCGGCTTTTCCGGAAACAACGATAACAGCTGCATCGGCTGCGCTGACTGCTTCTTCCACTTCTCCGACAAAATCAAAATATCCAGGTGTATCAAGGATATTAATCTTTGCTTTTTCCCATTCAATCGGAATCAGACTTGTGCTAAGTGAGAATTTACGTTTCTGTTCTTCTTTATCAAAATCACTGATCGTATTACCGTTCTCAACAGATCCCATACGATTTGTTGCTCCAGATACATAAGCCATCGCTTCTGCCAGACTGGTCTTTCCGCTTCCCCCATGTCCTAAAAGGACCACGTTTCTAATTTCATCCGTTCTGTAAACCTTCATGCTTGCTGCCTCCTTGCTAAAGTTTCTCATGGATATATTGTACTAAACTTTCTATAAAAACACAACTATTTTATAGAATTTCAACAAAAACTTTCGCTTTTGCACTTTAAAGTATTGCTTTATTGACAGATAGCCTGTTTTCCTATATTATGAAAGGTAGACTATCACGAAAGGACGAAAAATTATGAAACAGAAAAAAATCGGATTTATCGGACTCGGACTCATTGGGGGCTCTATTGCAAAGGCGATCCGGCGATATTATCCGGATTATGAGATTGTCGCTTTCGACAAGAATAGAGAAACTCTGGCACTTGCCACACAAGAATCCATCATCAATGTGGCCTGTACCTCAATCGATGATAATTTCCGAGGTTGCAACTACATCTTCTTATGTGCCCCGGTTGCTTTCAATACTGCATATTTAAAGCAGATGATGCCTTACCTGCATGATGATATGATCCTGACTGACGTCGGAAGTGTCAAAACTCCGATCCATGACGAGATCATCCGGCTGGGACTGGAGGATTACTTTATCGGAGGACACCCGATGGCCGGTTCCGAAAAGAGTGGTTTTGCCAATTCCAAACCAATCCTGATTGAGAACGCTTACTTTGTTCTCACCCCTTCCGCCAAAGTAGCGAAAAAAAAGGTTGATGCATACGCATCCTTCGTAGAATCCTTGCGTGCACTTCCAATCGTACTGGATTATCATGAACACGACATCGTCACCGGCACGATCAGCCACTTGCCACATATCATTGCCGCAAGTCTGGTCAACTTTGTCAGAGACACCGACACCAAGGATGAGCTGATGAAAACCCTCGCCGCCGGCGGCTTTAAGGACATTACGCGAATCGCCTCTTCCTCACCGACCATGTGGGAACATATCTGTGCACAGAATCAGAGTAATATTTCCCAGATCCTTGGAAATTATATCGAAACATTAAATGAAGCGAAAAAACTGGTTGATGCCGGAGACTCCCAGGGAATCTACGATATGTTCGACCATTCCCGGAACTACCGCAATTCCATGCCAAACGGTTCTGCCGGCCCGATCAAGCGTGCATTCGAGATCTACTGTGACATCCCGGATGAAGCCGGTGTGATCGCCACCATTGCGACCATCCTCGCTTCTAATGCACTCAGCATTAAGAACATCGGAATTGTTCATAACCGTGAATTTGAAGAAGGCGTACTCCGCATCGAATTCTATGACAGCATCTCCTGCGAGAAGGCAGTAGCCCTTTTGCAGAAGCATCGTTATATTGTTTATGAGCGTTAATAATTAAATGATGATACCAGGGTCAAAAGGTCAGAAATCCGATGCAAGCTTGCTTGCAAGAGGACTTTTGACACTCACATCATTAAATGCAAGACAGTCCAAAAAATCTTTTCAGAACTTTGTGTAAATTGGTCACAATGCTTGAAAATAGAATTTTACGAATGAGAGGTTACTATATTATGCAAATCCAACCTGTTAAACAGCTTCGCGGGGAAGTATCTGTTCCCGGCGATAAATCCATCTCCCACCGTTCTATTATGTTCGGTGCACTGGCAAAAGGAACTACTGAGATCACACATTTTCTTCACGGTGCCGACTGCCTCTCTACCATCGGCTGCTTTCGTGCCATGGGAATCAATATCGAAGACACACCTGACCGTATCCTGGTTCACGGCAAAGGCCTTCACGGACTTTCCGAACCTTCTTCTTTTTTAGATGTAGGGAACAGCGGAACCACTACAAGACTGATTTCCGGTATTCTTTCCGGTCAGCCGTTTGCCACCACTCTTTCCGGCGATGCTTCTCTGAACTCCCGCCCGATGAAGAGGATCATGGAGCCTCTTGGGATGATGGGCGCTGATATTTTAAGCCAGAATGGGAACGGGTGCGCACCACTTTTGATCAACAGCCTGCTTCCTGCCGGTCAGAATCCATCCCTGCACGCAATCCACTATCACTCAAAAGTAGCTTCTGCTCAGGTTAAATCTTCCGTACTCCTGGCAGGACTTTATGCAGACGGATTAACCCTGGTTACAGAACCTGTACTTTCCCGTAATCATACAGAACTGATGCTGAATGGCTTCGGTGCCAACGTACAGACAGAAGTACATTCTGATGGCAGTGCAACTGCATCTATTCTCCCATGTGAGGAATTATACGGACAGAAGATCCTGGTTCCCGGAGATATTTCTTCTGCTGCTTACTTCATCGCTGCTGCCCTTCTGGTTCCAGGTTCTGAACTTCTGATAAAGAATGTAGGTACCAACCCGACCCGTGCCGGAATCCTTGAAGTATGCAGGGCAATGGGGGCAGACATTACCTATCTAAATGAAAATTGTGACAGTGGTGAACCAACTGCCGATCTTCTTGTACGTACAAGCACTCTTCACGGAACCACCGTAGAAGGTGCAATCATCCCTACACTGATCGATGAGATTCCGATGATTGCAGTGATGGCTGCTTTCGCCGAAGGAACTACGATCATCAGGGATGCTGCCGAATTGAAGGTCAAAGAGACTGACCGTATCAAAACAACTACAGAAGGACTTCTTGCCATGGGCGTTGATGTAACACCAACCGACGACGGCATGATCATCCGTGGCGGTAATCCGGTTCATGGAGGACAGATCAACAGTTATCTGGATCACCGGATCGCAATGGCCTTTTCCATCGCAGCCCTTGCCGCCGAGGGAAATACTGAAATCCAGGATAGTCAGTGTGTAGATGTATCTTATCCTTCATTTTTTACGGAACTTCATTCTCTTTCCCTGTAATTTCAGGAAAAAATACAAAAAAAGAAAGCCGCACACTACATAAGCAGTGTACAGCTTTCTTTTTTATGCGCCCTGTCACTGTTTCTCTAATCCGTGAATCCAGTCTGTCTTAAGAAACAGAATCAAAAATATCACCGAACTGATAAACCAGGTAAGTGGATATGCCCAGTAGATTACATTGATCACCGGAATAATCCTGATAACAATACTAATATAGGTTACCCGGACTCCGCACCATACAATCATCATAACAAACATCGGAACAATACTTCTTCCCGCCCCTCTCTGAATTGCTGCCATACAATGCGAAAACGCAAGCAGACAATAGAAAAGAGCGATCGTATGTGCCTCTGCAATTCCATATTCAATTGCTTTTTGATCTCCTCCAAACGCAGCGATCAGGTATGGTGAAAAGAAAAAAACTGCTATTCCGATCACTTCTGCTATCCCGATTCCACAAATGGTTCCAAACAATGCCCCTTTTTTTGTCCGGTCATACTCTTTTGCTCCCAGATTCTGTCCAATAAACGTCGTGAGTGCCTGTGAGAAGCAGGTAACCGGAATAAATCCAAATCCTTCAATTTTGGAATATGACCCACACCCGGCCATTGCCAGAGCCCCAAACTGATTAATATTCGACTGTACAAATACATTTGCAACCGCAATAATGGAATTCTGGATTCCTGCCGGTATTCCGTTTACCACGATCAGCCGCAGCATATTCCCATCCATCCGAAGTTCACGAAAAGATAACCGGAACGCCTCTGGTTCCCTGCGCAGTTTTCTGATACACAGAACCGCACTTAATATCTGTGAAACAATCGTTGCAAAAGCTGCTGCACCTACACCAAATCCTAAACCTCCGATCAGCACCAGATCCAGAATCACATTCAGACACGCTGAAATGATCAGATAGATGACCGGACTCTTACTGTCACCAAGTGACTGCAAAATCCCCATTCCAAAGTTATAAATTACAAATCCAAGTGAACCTGCAAAATACACCCTGAAATAAACCAGTGATTTCGGCAGTACCTCTTCCGGCGTACCAATCAGTTTTAAAATCTGCGGTGCAAGGATCAACGCGGCAACCGTAAGAAAAATTCCACATACGCCACCAAATGCCAGTGCCGTATGGATTGCTTTTTTCAGCTTCTCATATTCTCCGGCTCCAAAATACCTCGCAATGACAACACCGGCTCCCACGCCAATTCCCCCAAAAAATCCTACCATCAGGAATATCAGATTCCCTGATGAGCTGACAGCTGCAAGTGCATTATTCCCAAGAAAATTTCCCACGATCAGCGAATCCGCCACATTATACAACTGCTGGAATAAATTCCCCCATAGAAGCGGAATCGCAAACATAATAATCTTTTTCGGAATAGATCCCGTTGTCAGTAGATTAGCGTTTGATGTTTCCCCCATAATTAAACTTGTCCTCCTATAATATTTTAAGTCTATTATACTCCTGATACGGTTAATTCACCAGCAAATATATCGGAAACAATATTTGATTCTTTTTTAATAAATCATAAATCTATTTTTTCATCAATTATTATAACCTTTTTAAATTATCCTTCAATGTATATTGCATTTTCCATCCTCTTCTATTAAACTATTATGATATATACTATAAATTTTTTGGGGGAATTTTCTATGCAAAATTATCTTGAATTTATCGGAAACGAACTGAAAGCTTTAACTTCTATTCCAAGCCCATCCGGTTATACCAAAGATGTGGCTGCATACCTGATGAAGACTTTATCAGATATGGGATATGAACCACAGCTTTCTAACAAAGGCAACGTATTCGTAACGATCGGCGGAGAGGGGAATCCGCTGGTACTTGCAGCACACGTTGATACCCTCGGTGCCATGGTGCGTTCTGTCAAAGCAAATGGAAGACTGCGTCCGACTACTCTCGGTGGACACCAGTGGAGTACCGCTGATGGGGAAAACTGCACGATCCACACACGCGACGGACGCGTTTATACCGGTGTAGTACTAAATACTGAACCTTCTGTTCATGTTGCAGATTCTGCTGTTGAGACAAAAGAAGAAAATATGGAAATCCTTCTGGATGAAAATGTGGACACTAAAGAAGGAACTCTTTCACTTGGCGTACAGCCTGGAGATATCATCGCCATGGACCCGCGTACCCAGATCACACCGAGCGGTTATATCAAAAGCCGTTTCTTAGATGACAAGCTTTCTGCTTCCATCCTTCTCGGTCTGGCAAAATGCGTAAAAGATGAATCTATTGCGCTTTCCCGCAAAGTTTCTCTTCTTTTCACTGTATATGAAGAAGTCGGACACGGCGGAAGTTTTGTTGCCGAAGATACAACAGAGATGATTTCTGTTGACATGGGCTGCGTCGGATCCGATCTCGGATGTACCGAACGCATGGTATCTATTTGCGCAAAAGATTCCGGCGGTCCTTACAACTACGACGTAACATCTGCTCTTGCCGAAACTGCAAAAGAAGAAAGATTGGATTATGCGATCGATGTGTATCCGCATTACGGTTCTGATGTAGAGGCAACTCTTCGGGCAGGATATGATATCCGCCATGGTCTGGTTGGTCCTGGGGTGTATGCATCACATAACTATGAAAGATCCCATATGGATGGGGTAAAGAATACGCTTTTGTTGTTGAAGAAGTATATTCAAAAATAAAAAGTATAAATAGCTAACGTTCAAAAATAAAACATCTGCGATATGCATACCGCAGATGTTTTATTTTTTCAATATTAGTCATATTTTTCTTAAGTCCGTTAAATGCAAGTGCCTCTTCTACCAGTTCTTTTCTCTTTTTCTTATCTTGTCATGATCTGGATGATCGTTTTATCCGTCTCACGCATTCCCTTCTTTGCAAGCTCTCCAATATTACGGATCGTGTTTTCTACACCTTTTTCTACAAGTCCGTCTCCGCCATAGAACTGCTTTCCATTTTTCTGCATCTGAAGTCCCAGAAGCCCTGCTTCTACAGCTGATGCGATTTTTGCCGCGCAGCTTGCCTTCGCTCCATCACACACAACACCTGAGTTAATGGCAACTGCATTTACAATTACATGAGAAATCTCATATGCACGTCCGCCATACAGATAACAGATTCCTGCACCTGCACCACATCCTGCACTGATCGCGCCGCAATATGCAGACAGTCTTCCGATTCCTGTCTTCATATGGATTGTGATCAGATTTGACACAACCAGCGCGCGGAGCATCATCTCTTTTGAGACATTCAGCTCTTTTGCATAGACGATCACCGGAAGAGAAGTTGTCATTCCCTGGTTACCGCTTCCCGAATTGATGACAACCGGAAGTTCACATCCGTTCATTCTTGCATCCGATCCGGCCGCTGCCATCGCTTTCGCACGGTTATGTACACTGTTTCCATATGCTTCCATCAAAGTCTTTCCAATGGCAGCCCCCCAGTTTCCTGTCATGCCCTCTTCGGCAATTGCCCAGTTATAATCAATCTGTCTCTGCAGAACTTCCTCTACGTCTGCAACGTCTACGCAGTCTGCGAATTCAATGATCTTCTCCACAGTCAGAAGAGAACGGTCCGTCGCACAGCTGGATCCCTGCTCTTCATATGCCTTTTCTCTGATGATCTCATCATCTTTCTTTACACAGATCACATTAGTGTGAAAACCTGCGATCTCTACGTATCCGCTGTGTCCGCCTGCACATGCCTTGATCTGGATGTCGAAAATATATTCTTTATCGGATTCCCGGATTGTCATCGGCATAGTATCCAGCATCTTTTTCATTTCTACTTTCTGTTCCCCTGTGATCTCTTCCAGAATTTCCAGTTCTTTTTCCGGACATCCGGCTACAATTCCTGCACAGACTGCTGCACCGATTCCGCGAAGTCCTCCTGTGCACGGTACAACGACACTTTTTACATTCTTAATAATATTTGCACTGACATTTACTTCTACAGATTCCGGCTTTTCCCCAAGAGCCTGAACTGCAACTGCTGCCGCGTAAGCTACTGCAATCGGCTCTGTACATCCCATCGCCGGAAGCAACTCTTCCTTTAAAATTTCCACATATTCATTGTATATTTTTTGTTCCATCTTTTCTCTCCTCTGTCAGATGACACCCCATTCATCTTTTTATTGTTCCCTGTTTATTTTATAGTATTCCTGCCTTTCCCACAAGCTTTTCTCTCCATTTTTTCAGGGTTTACATAATTACCATG
The DNA here is from genome assembly GCF_027690675.1 of Bariatricus sp. TF06-38A. NCBI lineage: Bacteria > Bacillati > Bacillota > Clostridia > Lachnospirales > Lachnospiraceae > Bariatricus > Bariatricus sp. TF06-38A. Next base: position 297,593 of record NZ_JAQFCE010000001.1, on the reverse strand, counting down.
ATTACATTCCAAAAATATTCTTTTATTTTTATTTAACGCCTCCGAAAATTTTCCTGTAACATTTTTTAGTCAAATTTCTCTGTTATATCATCACAAAATGCCGGGCAACATTTTGTACTGTCCGGCATTTTTCTATCCTGTAGCAATTTATTTTCCAATCTCTTCTCTAGTCTCTTTAAAACATTTGATAATGAAATCAATATCTTCTTTTGTATGGCTCGCGCATACCTGTGTGCGGATTCTTGCTTTTCCTTTCGGTACAACCGGATAAGAGAATGCAACCACATATACCCCTTTTTCCATCATTTTCTTTGCATATTCTCCGGCAAGTCTTTCATCATAAAGCATAACCGGTACACATGGATGGGTTCCTTCGATGATATCAAATCCATTTTCTACCAGCTGCTTGCGGTAGTATGCGGTTACTTCTTCCAGATGGTCACGAAGCTCGGTGCTTTCTTCCAGCATATTGAACATCTCAATACTTGCTCCTGCGATTGCCGGTGCAAGAGAGTTGGAGAACAGGTACGGACGACTTCTCTGACGAAGCAGATCGATGATCTCTTTTCTTCCGGATGTATATCCACCGGAAGCCCCACCGAGTGCTTTTCCGAGTGTTCCTGTAATGATATCCACTCTTCCTTCTACGCCACAGTATTCGGAAGTTCCTCTGCCGTGTGCTCCTACAAATCCAACTGCATGGCTGTCATCCACCATAACCAGTGCGTTGTATTTATCAGCAAGATCACAGACACCTTTTAAGTTACAGATGATTCCATCCATTGAAAATACACCGTCTGTAGCGATCAGTTTGACTCTTGCTCCTGCTGCATCTGCAGCCTGAAGCTGTGCTTCCAGATCTTCCATGTTGTTATTTTTGTAGCGGTATCTTTTTGCCTTACAGAGACGAACTCCGTCAATGATGGAAGCATGGTTCAGTTCATCACTGATCACTGCATCCTCCGCAGTCAGGATTGTTTCAAACAGTCCACCATTTGCATCAAAGCAAGAAGAATATAAAATCGTATCATCTGTTCCCAGAAATCCGGAAATCTTCTTTTCCAGTTTTTTGTGAATGTCCTGTGTTCCGCAGATAAATCTGACAGAAGCAACCCCATATCCTTTTTCATCATAAGTTCTCTTCGCTGCATCGATCAGTCTCTGATTGTCCCCAAGTCCAAGATAGTTATTGGCACACATATTAAGAAGCTCTCTTCCGTCTTCCATTACAACCTTTGCGCCCTGCGGAGATACGAACGGTGCTTCCCCTTTGAAAAGACCATCTGCTTTGATCTGTTCTACTTCTTTTGTATAAATACTTAAAATATCATTTTTTCTTGCCATTTTATTCTCTCCTTCTTCTGCTTTTCCTAATCGTTAATATGTGCCCAGTCAAGGATCACCTTTCCTGACTGTCCTGAGATCATTGCCTCAAATCCTTTTTCATAATCGCGGATATCAAAATGGTGTGTGATGATCGGTGAAATATCAAGTCCCGCCTGGATCATCGTAGACATCTTGTACCAGGTATCCCATACTTTTCTTCCATAAATTCCGCGGATATTCAGCCCATTGAAGATCACTGTCTCAAGATCTACGGTTGCATCCTGTCTCTGCAATCCGAGAAGTGCGATCTTTCCACCATGTTTCATGTTATGGATCATATCAGAAAGTCCCGGCTGGCTTCCGGACATTTCAAGTCCGATATCAAAGCCTTCTGTCATTCCGATCTCATGCATCACATCCGTCAGTTTTTCCTGTGTCAGATTAACACATCTGGTCGCACCCATTTTTGCTGCCAGATCCAGACGGTACTGGTTCATATCCGTGATTACCACATGTCTTGCTCCTGCAAATTTTGCGATCGCCGCTGCCATGATCCCAATCGGCCCTGCACCTGTGATCAGCACATCTTCACCAAGCATGTCGTAAGATAATGCAGTATGGGTTGCATTTCCAAATGGATCAAAGATCGCATATAATTCTTCATCAATTGCCGGATTGCACGGCCATACATTTGAAGCGGGAATAACCAGATATTCTGCAAACGCACCGTTCCGGTTTACCCCAACGCCTTTGGCATCTTTGCAGTTCTCTTTGTGCCCTTCCAGACAGTTTCTGCATTTTCCACAAGTGATATGTCCTTCACCGGATACCAGATCGCCCACCTTGAATCCCTGTACACCTGCACCGACTTCTACAACTTCCCCGACATATTCATGTCCTGCGGTCAGTCCGATCGGAATAGTATGTTGTGCCCATTCATTCCACTGGTAAATATGTACATCGGTACCACAGATTGCATTTTTATGGATCTTGATCTTTACGTCATTTGGTCCTACTTCCGGAATCTGTACTCTTTTCAGCCAGAGTCCCTGTTCCGGTTTTTCCTTTACTAACGCCCACATTTTATTATCATTCATCTTCATTACCTCCGCATGACACATATGTCCGTTTAACGCGGACTTTTTATTATTTTTGTCTTTCTATACTTAGGATACCCTATTTTTCTTCTCTTTTCAATCTACTTTTCCGTGATGCACAAACATTTTACATATTCATGTTTTTGTAGCGGATACAAACACATGTGTCTTTCTATTGCAAGCACATTTATTATATATATACAAAAACAGACAGATAAATCTGTCTGTTTTTCACAATGCCCTACTGTCGATTTTCACAATTTCGTTCTGTTTATAACAATCTTTTTTCTTTCTGATGTACCCTTTTTCTCACAAAATAGAAGCACATAACCTGAAGTACAATAGTAAGGATCCATGACACCGGATAGGATACAAAAAGTACGGATAAAGATCTGTGGTTCGGAAAAATTCCAAATACCCACACAATTCTTGTTCCCACCGTTCCGATCACTGAAAGCACCATCGGGACTGCTGAATATCCCATTCCACGAAGCGCACCCGGAAACAAATCCATGATCCCACACAGAAAATAAGTGATCGATGTATACGCCAGGATTTCCATTCCGCAGTTGATAACCTTTGGATCTGAAGTATAAACTGTCAGAATCTGCGGTCCGAAGCTATAGGCAAGACCACCAAGCACTGCCGCGATCGATATAGACAGAATCGCACAGTCACGCAGCACCTTATCCATTCGTTTCAGCTTACCCACACCATAATTCTGACTGGTAAAACTCATACATGCCTGGGTGATCGAATTCACTGACATATAAAGGAACCCAAGTATATTGTTCGCTGCTGTATAGCCTGCCATCGCAATCGATCCAAATGAATTAACCGAAGACTGCAACAGTGCATTTGACAAATTGATGACCGTACTCTGGATTCCCGCCGGAACTCCCACCTGGAAAATCTGTTCCATGTAGGCACCATTGATCTTCAGTTTGGAGAAACGAAGCTGATAACTTCCTTCCGACCGGTACAGACAGGTCAGTACCAGCACACAGGAAATCAGCTGTGAAATAATTGTTCCAATTGCAACCCCGGCAACTCCCATATGAAAAAGAATAACCAGTATCATGTTCAGCGCGGCATTTGCAATTCCGGAAATGATCAGGAAGATCAATGGCCTTTTTGTATCACCGATCGCCCTTAAAATGGCCGCCCCATAGTTATATAACATAAAAAATGGCATTCCCATAAAATAGATCCGCATATATAAGGCAGACTGCCCGATCACATCATCCGGCGTTCCCATAATTTCAAGTGCCCACTTTGCAAGAAGCACCCCGATAACTGCCATCATAATTCCACTGATCAGCGCAAGTGTGATCGAAGTATGTACTGTTTCCGACATCTCCCGGTCTTTGCCCGCTGCATAAAATCTGGCTGCAAGAACATTGGCACCAAGTGAAATTCCGATAAACAGGTTCGTAAACACATTAATCAGTGCTGTTGTGGAGCCGACTGCAGCAAGTGCCTGACTCCCGGAGAATCTTCCTACCACGATGATATCCACTGCATTAAACGCAAGCTGCAGAATTCCGGAAACCATAAGCGGCAGTGAAAAAGAGATCAGCTTGTCCATGATGGAGCCGTTGCACATATCAATTTCAAACTTATTTTTTTTCACATTATTCACCCAGCCCTTCATCAAATGTAAGTCTCATCTGATTCCAGACCACGTTTCCATGTACTGATTCTGAGACACCTTCATTTTTGAATCCAAACCTGGCATAATAAGATAGCAGCCGGTCCTTGCAGGTAAGGACAAGTCCCTTTCTTCCCTGCTCTTTTGCATCTGTAATCGCTCTTTTGATCAATTCTCCTGCATATCCATGTTTCCGGTAAGACGGCAGCGTATTTACACCAAAAATCATCTGCCAGTCACCTTTTTCATCATGCATTTCCGCTTTTTCATACATTTCGTCTGTCAGATCTTCCTGATTCGTCACCATACCGTCCACGAAGGCGATCAACTTCTCTTCTTCAAACATCAGCCAGAAATGATCTTTATAAAAAGTAAGTCTCTTTTCAAATTCTTCTTCTGTTGCCGCTTCTGCTGCCGGGAAACACGCTGCCTCCACACGGGCAATTTCTTTCAGATCACTCAGATCTGCTGTTCTTATTCTCATCTTTACTCTCCCTCTTTTCCTAATATTTTCAGCATTTTTTCTACATTTTCGCTGGTCCATGCCGGAAATTCCAGTACCGCATCCGGGATATCCTGCCTTCCGGAATCCGGGTTGTGGAACCAGATACATTTCATACCGGCTGCTCTGGCAGCTCCTCCACCGTTAGTCGAATCCTCTACTACCAGACAGTCCTCCGGCTCCATTCCCAGTTTCTCTGCCGTTACAAGGAAAGTATCCGGTGCCGGTTTTGGATGCTCTACATAATCTCCACTCATGACCACTGTAAAATATTTCTCCATATCCAGAGACTTTAATGCATCTTTGATCGCATAAGCCGGAGAGGAAGACGCTACTGCAAGCAGATATCCTTCGTCTTTTAACTGCTTCAATGCTTCTTTAATTCCCGGCATCTCCGGAAATCCTTCTGCCTCTGTAATCTGCGCTTTTTTCTCTTTCATGAGCGCATTCATCTTATCCACATCATCAAAAACCGGCCCATAATTCTCATTGATCAAATCCATGAAGAATCCACGGGTAGAACCGATACACGGAAGGTAAACCTCATAGTCAAGATCGATTCCGTTCTTCTCTTTTAAAATTTCTTTCCAGCAACGATAGTGTAATGGTTCTGTGTTGATCAGAACACCGTCCATATCAAAAATAACTGCTTTCATACCTTTTTAGCCTCGATTAAATGATTTAAATTTTCTTTCCGTTCTTATTTTGAATGACGTTTTTAAAGATGTCAAGACGGAGAAGCTAAAAAGAGTGCGCATCTCCGGCACGTAGTGCCTTTTATTTCATAGGAAGTTTCTTCGGAATTCCCTATGAAATAAAAAGAGAGCGACTGTACGATTCAAAAAACGCACAGGCACTCCCTTTGGCTTTTATGGATTTTTCTTAAGGTCTCTGTCCCATTCCACCTTCTAAGGTGATCGTCTCTCCGTTCATATATTTGAAATCCGGTGATGCAAGCTGTACGCATGCACGTCCGATTTCTTTTTCTACATCTCCGTAATGTCCAGCCGGCGGCATCTTTACATTTGCCTTGAATGCTTCCGGATAAGCTTTCTGGAAATTCTCAAGCTGTGCTGTCCATGCGAGCGGGCATACGATATTGACATTGATTCCATCTGGTCCCCACTCTGTTGCAGCTACTCTGGAAAGTCCACGGATTCCTTCTTTTGCCGCTGCATATGCGCACTGTCCGTAATTTCCGAAAAGTCCGGCACCTGAAGCAAAGTTGATAACAGATCCCTTTGTCTCTTTCAGATACGGATAACATGCCTGCATATAATAGAATACCGCATATACGCCGGAATACATTGCCAGATTGAACTGGTCTGTTGTATGATCTGCGATCGTAACACCAGATGCGGATGCCTGTGCATTATTGATCAGGACATCAATTCTTCCGAATGTATCAATTGCCTGCTTTACTACGTTCTGTACTGTTGCTTCATTATCAGCCCCCGCGCTGACATCAGCCTGTACAGGTAATACTTTGATACCATAGAGTCTCTCCAGTTCTTCTTTGGCATCTTCGAGTTTCTTTACATTACGCCCGGTAATTACCAGATTCGCTCCTTCTTTTGCGTAAGCTGTTGCAATTCCATATCCAATAGATCCGCAGCTTCCATCACTTAATACAGCTCTTCCGCCGCCTGTGATAATTGCAGTCTTTCCTGTTAAAAATCCCATAATCAATTTCTCCTTCCTGCTGTCCTTCAACTAGCATACGATTATAATAGCAGAGTACAGGTCAGAATTCAATACTGAATTGTGTCTATTTTCTGACAATATAGTTAATTTTTTGATTATCGCAAAGACAGTTAGAATGCAAAAACCTCATTAAATAAGGGTTGTTTATTATATAGATACCAGGGGCAAAAGGTCAGAAAACCGATGCAAAACGCACGTAGCAATCTGGTATCAAAGGGGGCAAAATACCTTTTGACCCCAACATCTTATCTATCTACAACATATACAATAGTGCATTGCAGATACATGCAGCAATATTGCTGCCACCTTTTCTGCCTCTTGCCACGATATATGGTGTGTCTTTCAGTGAAAGGATTAACTCTTTAGACTGGACAACATTTACAAATCCTACAGGAACTCCGATGATGAGTTCTGGGGTTAATTTGCCATCCTGGATCAGTTCATAGAGTCTTACAAGGGCTGTCGGGGCATTTCCGATGGCAAAGATGATTTTTTTATCGAGGGTGGCTGCTTTTTCCATGCTTGCAACGGCACGCGTGGTTCCGTTCTTTTTGGCAGTTTCTGCTACATCTTCATCGGACATGAAGCAAAGAACTTCGCTTCCGTATTCTGCAAGCTTCCGTTTGTTGATACCTGCTTTTCCCATCTGGGTATCGGTTACAATGACTGCACCATTTCGGATAGCATCCAGCGCTTTTTCTACTGCACCTTCTGAAAACATCAGGTTCTTGGCATAATCAAAATCTGCGCTTGTATGGATACAGCGTTTGACGATCGGTTCTGTTCCGGGGATCAGATGCGTATCACCCAGTTCTTCTGTTATGATCTCAAAACTGCGTTTTTCTATTTCTGCAGGTTTTACATTTTCCAGTTCTATCTTCACTTGATATTTCCTCCTTTGATCGTCACACCGATCCCGCATACTACCCGGTCTACCTGATCTGAATTTGCCGCAAGTACGGTACAGATCCTTCCGGTCAGTTCCCTGTATCTGCGATCAAATGCGTCTACCGGAACCAGACCATAGCCGATCTCCTGTGTCACAATTACAATATCCGGACACTTTTTTGTTAGTTTCGATGCGAAATCAATTGCTTCTTTTTCCGACCAGTTTTCTTTTTTTATCATGCTCTGGATATATTTTTCAAAATGAAAGACTCCTTCTGCCTCAAAAATATTATCTCCTTCACATAGTTCCCCATCCGTCCAATGAATGTATGGGTTCTGCTTTTTTGCATACGCAAGCTTCCCCTGATATGCACCGCCGATTATCATTTTCATTTTTTTATATCTTTCCTTTCAACCGGAATTCCGTACACAACTTCTGTCACCAGATCTGCCCTCTCTCCCATCCGAAGATTTAGCTTTCCGAGAAGCTTCAGATATTCTTCCATCTCCGGATTATCTGTCATGCTGTCTGAAAATACTTCATTTGTAACAACTACCAGATCATCACTGACCTTCTGCAGCTTATGGATCCCCGCCAGAATGGACTCTTCTGCATTTTCACCTGCTCCTGACGGATCATACATTTCATTTGCCACAAGATTGGACATACATTCCAGGAGAACACTTCCTGTCTCTTTTGTCTGCAGGATTTCTGCAGCTTTTTTAAGATCCGTATAGCATTCGATTGTTTCAAACCCTTTGCCCGCACGAAGTTTTCTGTGACGTGCAATTTTCTCTTCCGTTTCCTTCCCGAAAGGTATCATAGTTGCTATATAGTAGCGTTTTTTGTTTCTTTTTGAATGGCTGGCATATTCCATAAGCTTCTGCTCTGCATATTCGGATTTACCACTTCCACTGCCACCTGTGATCAGATGAAACATTCTGCTGCATTTCCCTTCTCGATAATCTCATATATTTTCTTCATATCCATATTCTCACGAACTGCATTTGCAAGAATCTGATACTGCTTCTCTTTGTAAGCATGGTAGTCCATGGAGTGCATGGCTTCCTCGCCGTATCCTTTTTCTTCCAGAAGTGCCCCGATCAGTGCATCCGCTACTTCCCGGTCATCAAAAATCCCATGTACATAGCAGCCGTACACATTCTTCTTCTGCGCTCCGTCCCACCGGCTCTCACCTGTCACCTGATCACAGATCTGTACCATCATCTTATGATCTGCAGCATCTTTATCAGAAAAAATAGTTTTCCCCATATGGATCTCATATCCATCCAGCTTTGCACCGGACATTGCTTTTAAGATTCCGTTAACTTCTCCGAACCTTCCGGTAACACGGGTTCTTCTCTTGGTATTTTCAAATACAGTAACTGCAGGAAGCAGTCCCATTGCTTTTATGGTTCCACCACGTTCTACCCCTTCCGGATCAAGGATCTCTTCTCCAAGCATCTGGTAACCGCCACAGATACCAAATACCGGTTTCCCTGATGAGGCATGGCGCAGCACTTTCCCTTCCAGTCCGCTCTGACGAAGCCACAACAGGTCTTCCATCGTATTTTTACTTCCCGGCAGAATTACCAGATCTGGATTCCCGAAATCTCCTGCCTTTGACACATACCGAAGCGAAACTTCTTCCCTGCATTCCAGTACCGCAAAATCTGTGAAATTGGAAATACGCGGCAGACGGATCACTGCAATATCCAGAAGTGCCGCCTTTTCTTTCCGCTCAAACCTTTCTGACAGACTATCCTCATCATCAATATCCGCATAAATATATGGCATCACGCCACATACCGGTATCTTTGTCCGCTCCTCCAGCATCCTGATACCTGGCTCCAGAATTTTCACATCCCCGCGGAACTTATTGATCACCGTACCTTTGATCCTTGCCCGCTCTTTTTCTTCCAACAGCATAACCGTCCCGACGATCTGCGCAAACACACCACCACGGTCAATGTCTCCGGCAAGAAGAACCGGTGCATCCACCAGCTCAGCAAGTCCCATGTTGACAATATCATTCTGCTTAAGGTTTATTTCTGCCGGACTTCCCGCGCCTTCAATGACGATCACATCATACTTTTCTTCCAGTTTATGATAAGCTTCTAAAATAGCCGGAATATATTCTTTCTTTTTACGGAAATATTCCATCGCCGGCATGACTCCCGCAACTTCTCCGTTTACAATTACCTGACTTCCTACATCGGAGGTCGGTTTTAAAAGAATCGGGTTCATATAAACTTCCGGCCGGATCATAGCAGCTTCTGCCTGCATAACCTGTGCGCGTCCCATTTCCAGACCATCTGCCGTGATAAAAGAATTGAGTGCCATGTTCTGTGACTTAAATGGTGCAACCTTGATTCCATCTTCCTTTAAAACACGACAGAGCCCTCCCGCAAGAAGGCTCTTTCCGACATTTGACATGGTTCCCTGAATCATAATCGACTTTGCCATATTAAAATTCTCCCTGACCTGCATAGAGAATTTCTCCCAGCGCATCGATCAGTTTCTGGTTGTCTCCTCTCTGCCGCATACAAACACGATAATATCCTTCTCCGAGACCTTTGTAATTGCTGCAATCCCGAACCAGGATCTTCTGTTTTTTCAGTTTCTCATATAAATTTATACCGCTTCGCATCAGAATGAAATTGGCATCTGACGGATAATGGGTAATTCCAAGCTTGTCTAATTCATTTTCCATCCAGATTCTTTCACGGTTCGTAAAATCACAGGTCCGTTTCACACGCATCCGCTCTTTTAAAGATGCCATGCCTGCCGCCTGTGCCGGTATCGATACGCTCCATGGCTGTCTGGACTGTTCCATCTTCTCCAGAAATTCCATATCCGAAGTAACGGCATACCCGATACGGATTCCCGGAATCGCGTGCATCTTAGTCAGTGAACGGAGGATAAATAACGTTCTCCATCTCTTAGTATCTGCAAGAATGGATGCCGTAGCTGCATTTTCCGCGAAATCAATAAAACATTCATCCAATACCATCCGGATTCCGTAAGTCTCGCATCTTGCAAGAATCTTCCAAAGCATACTCCGGTCGATCAGCTTTCCGGTCGGATTATCCGGTGAACACAAAAATACCATATCAATATCTTCATTCAGAAGATCCAGAAAATCTTCTTCCAGTTGAAAACCAGTCGCTTCTCTTTTCTTATAATAACAGATCTCGCACCCGGTCGCACGCAGTGCCTGTTCATATTCCGCAAATGCAGGAACCGGTATCAGCGCTTTCCTTGGGCAGTCCGCAAGTACTGCCGTAAAAATCAGATCTGCCGCCCCATTTCCACAGATAATATGCTCAGCCGGAACTTCCAGTCTTTTCGCCAGAGCACTTTTCAGTTTCCTGCAGCTGGCATCCGGATAATTTCCAATTTGGTCTATTGACTTTCTTGCCGCTTCCACTACAGCTCTTCCAGGTCCGAACGGATTCAGATTCACAGAAAAATCTGTCATTCCTTTGTGTGTATAAATATCTCCACCATGTACATATTCCATAACCTTTTATTCCCCTTACATCAGTATCATACAATATTTCAGTAATCCAAAGACAAGAAGTGTCAGAAGTGCTGTTCCGTCCATCAGATTACCGGCTCTTAAAATATCTTCCGGCTCGATAGGACGCACATCATCTCCGATTGTCTCTTTCGGATATAATTTTCCAAAATAATAGGCATCTCCCGCAAGCTGCACCTGAAGTGCACCTGCACATACCGCTTCTGTCTGCGCGGAATTCGGGCTGGCATGCTTTCGCCTGTCTCTTTTCCAGACTGCCCACGCCCTTTTATAATCCATCCGGAAGATCCATGCACTTGCGATCATCAGAAGTGCTGATATCCTGGACGGAATATAATTCCATACATCATCCATTTTAGCCGCAAACCGACCAAAATGTAAATACTTTTCATTCTTATATCCTACCATAGAATCCATTGTATTAACAGCCTTATAAAAAAAACCAAGTGGTGCCCCACCGATCAACATAAAAATGAGCGGTGCGATCACTCCGTCCGATGTATTTTCGGCTACCGTTTCTACCGCTGCCTTTGTCACTCCGGCCTCAGAAAGATTTCCGGTATCTCTCCCCACGATCATCGATACCGCATGTCTTGCCCCCTCCAGATTGTGGTTTACGAGCCGTACATAAACCTTCCTGCTTTCATCTTTCAGGCATTTTCCGGCAAGAAGCTGATAACACCAGAAAGTTTCCAGTGCAAATTGAAGCCAGAAGCTGACCTTTCCGGCAAGATACAAAAGTCCCCACGGAATTCCGACCGATGCGATCACCACACAAAACCATAAAACACATCCTGCGATTCTTTCTTTTTTCTCATCATTTTTACAAAATACGCGCAGCCACTTTTCCAGTATCGAAATCCAGTTTCCAATGATCCGTACCGGGTGGTAAAGCCATACCGGATCCCCGAAAATCGCATCCAGCGCCATTCCTGCTATACATGCCATCAAAGAACTCATATTTCCTCAATCTCCTCAAACTGTCTCTTTCCCTGCTGCCATTTTTCTTCCTCAATTTGAAAATGAAAACCTTTTCCGTTTTTCACCTGCCAGTGATAAAATTCTTTCTTTTCCGGATCAAATGCTTCCATCACCGACATGATCGTCCCCCCATGAACCACAAAGGCAATCTTCTTTCTTTTTCCCTTTATCATCTTTTCCATCATCTGTTCAAATCCGCAGACACACCGTTTCCGGAACTCCATCGGATCTTCTCCTCCCGGAAATGCCTTTGTACCTCCAGAATCAATCCAGCTCTGATACTTTGGATTCCCAGTCAGCTCCTGATAATTCTTCCCCTCAAAAAGGCCAAAATCACATTCCCGCATCTGCTCACAGACAACCTGCTCTGCTCCCGGAAAAAGAATCTCTGCCGTCTGCCTGCACCTCCTGAGCGGACTGACAATCACAAGCTCCGGCTTCCACTCCTCACGTCCATTTTCTTCTTTTTTCAGAGTATGCTCCAGAACGAACTCTGCCTTTATTTCTTCATCTGTCACCCCAATATACCGCTTCTCCAAATTCCCTTCCGTCGCAAAATGCCGAATCAGCTCGATTTCCATCTTCTATACATCTCCTCTTCCTTTCTCTGCTTTTCATTTGATTCCCTGCTTTTCATTTGATTCCCTGCACAATCAATCCCCCAACTAATAATGCCAGCTCACAAATCTGCAGAAAGTATCCCGCCAGATCCCCGGTAACACCTCCAAACTGTTTCCTGCTCATCCGGTAATAATATCCAAATACTACTCCTGCAATTATAAGAAGTACCACCATACCAACCGGCGAACAGAAATACAAATATACTGCCGCCAGGACCAGGTATACAATCATTGTGATCCTTACTGCCTTTTTCTGTGCTCCATCCTGGAAAGTCTTTACAAGACCGCTTCCTCTTGCTGCCGGAAATGTCACTACAGCAATCCCACTGAGCGCTCTTGAAATTACATATCCTGCTGCTACTACCGGAAGCATCTCCGTCCGGATTTCACTCCATACGCCAAGGCTTACGGTAAAATAACAGCAGATTCCGATGACCGCAAAAGCACCGTTATGCGAATCTTTCAGGATTTCCAGTTTCTTTTCTTTATCTCCCCAGGATCCAAGTGCATCCATCGTATCCATAAATCCATCCAGATGGATCCCTCCACTTACAAAAACCGGTATCAATGTCATAACCGCAGCAAACATCAGTCTTCCACTGTTTACTTTCGGAAAAATATTTCCATCAAGAAACATTCCTGCCAGATAAATGAGTACTCCGGTCACAACACCGATCAGCGGAAAGAAACACATCGTATATTTCATATTTTCCTTGTTCCACTCAATGCGCGGCATCGGTATTTTTGAATACATAGAAAACGCAACGATCATCGGTTCTAAAAATTTCATCTTTCGTCCTTCCCATCCAGTACTTCATACTGCTCTACGTGAATATCATCAAAAGTTCCCATTTTACGGTACACCTGAAGTCCCATCTCAAGAAGCGGCATCGCTGCCACTGCTCCTGTTCCTTCCCCCAGACACATGCCACATGTAAGAAATGGTTTTTTTTCTAAAGCATCTAAAATCTTTCTTGACGCAGGTTCATCAGACAAATGGGATGGTAAAATATATCCTGCACATTCCGGAACCATCCGTACCGCCACAAGTGCAGCCACTGCAGAAATAAAGCCATCTATCAGCACCGGAATCCGGTAGATTGCCCCACCAAGATATACACCTGCAAGTCCTGCTATGTCAAGTCCTCCAACCTTGGAAAGTACATCGATCGCATCTGTCTTATCCGGCTGCATCCGCTCAACCGCTTCCCGGATGACCTGTACCTTCTTTCGCAGACCTTTTTTCGTCAGACCTGCCCCCTTTCCTGTCATGACCTTCGGATCCTCTCCGAGCAATACAGAGGCAACCGCACTGCTGGTCGTTGTATTTCCAATCCCCATTTCACCTGTCGCAAGAATTTCGTATCCCGCTTCGGCACACTTCTTTACCATCTGAATTCCAACTTCTATCGCCTCAACTGCCTCTTCTCTTGTCATCGCCGCTTCTTTTGCAAAATTGTGTGTGCCATACATCACTTTGTATTCTTTCTTTGTCACAGACGGCACATCTGTTGCCATTCCTACATCCACCGGGAAAAGATCTACCTTTGCCTCTTCTGCCATGATGCAGACGCTTGTCTCTCCTCTTGTAAAATTATCCGCCACGATTGCCGTTACTTCCTGGCCGGTCTGTGTCACGCCTTTTTCTACCACACCGTTGTCCGCGCACATAATGATCAGCCCGCGCTTTCGCAGTTCAAAATCTGAAGTCCCCTTAATCCCGGCAATCTGGATCACCGCATCCTCCAGACTTCCCAGACTAAACAGCGGCTTCCCTACCGTCATCCAGTGAGCCCGCGCCTCTTCCATTGCATTTTCATCAAGTGGTTTTATTTTCTCTTTCCATCTGGTCTCTTCCATCTGTAAGTCTAATCTCCTGTCTTTTCGATTTGTCTTTGTCAGCTTTTTACTTGCTTCTGTAGGTTCTACACGCTTCTACAAAGCGTTTGGCCACTTTAGGGTTGGAATAAAAGTATAAATGCGGAAATCCCGCAAACAGATTCCCCTTCATATGAACAGCCTGCCATTTTCTCACACCATCCGGCTTTACGGCAAGTGTATCTTCTCCGTTTTCCGTAGAATCCCAATAATGGAACTCATGCGCCCGGATCTTCTCTCCCTTTTTCATATACACTCCGTTCATTTCCGCAGTCAGCTCAATGTATCCGAATCTGGTAAGTCGCCCTTTTTTGATCCCTTTTCCCGGAAGTGCCCCCACCATCGGATAGTGCTTTCCATCTTCCCCTTCCAGCTCTTCTGTCAAATATAGAAATCCTCCACATTCCGCAATACATGGAATTCCATTTTCAATCTTCTTTCTTACATCTTTTCGCATAGCTCTGTTTTCTGCCAGATGTTTCGCACAAAGTTCCGGATATCCACCACCAAATAAAAGTCCGTCTAAATGTTCCGGAAGCCTTGTATCCTCCAAAGGACTAAACGGAATGATCTCACATCCAAGCTCTTTTAAAAGCTCCATATTATCCTTATAATAGAAACAAAAGGCCAAGTCACGCGCTACGCCGATACGCACTTTTCGTCCGGCTGCTTCCTGTTTTGCCTTCACCGGATGATACTCCATTTCTTTTGCTTCCCAGGCAATTTTCAGCACCGATTCCATATCAAGTGTCTCTGTCAGAATCTCTGCTGCCCGGTCAATCTGTTTTTTCAGGTTCCCTATTTCCTCCGGAAGCATCAGTCCCAGATGCCGACTCTCCAGATGAAAAGCATCCTCCTCCGGCACATAACCAACCACCTGAACCTGGAATCCCATTGTCTGCAATCCCTCTTCGATCATCTTCTTCATCTTCGGATACAGCATCGGGGAAATCCGGTTCAGAATGATTCCCCGGATATTACTGTCATTCCGGTATTCAATCATTCCCTTCAATACTGCCAGGATTGTCGATGCCATACCTCTTGCCGGAACAACCAGGATTACCGGAAGTCCCAGGGTTCTCGCAACGTCATAAGTACTTGCCTGATCCGAATCCAGACTGATCCCGTCATAGTACCCCATCACACCTTCTGTCACCACAAGCTCCGCACCTTCCGCATGATGCATAAACCGCTCTTTCAAGCGCTCCCGGTCACAAAAATACAGATCCAGGTTCTCGGAATCAATTCCCAGCACCTCCCGGTGAAACATAGGATCAATATAATCCGGTCCGCATTTGCAGGCGCGTACCTTCTTTCCGGCATTTTTAAATGCTTTCATCATTGCCATTGTCACCGCTGTCTTTCCACTCCCACTGGCAGATGCCGCGATTACAATTCCGGGAATTTTCATTCTGTATCTCCTCCGTCTGAAATAATATAAATCGGATTTAACCCGGTCATCATGTGATATCTTCCAAGTTTCTTTGACTTTGCCACATTCAGTTGTATGATTTCCGGATCTGCAAGCAGTCCTTCCTCCATCGCCTCCATCGCTTCCTTCACGGTTTCCAGCGAAATTGCATTGATCACGATACGGACGTCCGGATTTTTTTTCTTTATGCACTGAATAATTTCTTTTAACTGTCCTGTACTGCCTCCGATAAAAGCATGGGTCGGCATTTCCAGTGCTTCCAGTGCTTCCGGTGCAACTCCTTCTATAACCTGAATCTGGTCTGCCCGGAATTTCTGCATATTCTTCCTGATCAGTTCTGCACCCTCCGGATTCTTCTCTATTGCATAAACGCGGAGATTCTCTCCCTGAAGAGCAGCCTCTATAGACACTGAACCGGTTCCGGCCCCCACATCATATATTACTGCATTCTTTGTAAGCTTCAATTTTGCAATGCTGACTGTCCGCACTTCCTCCTTCGTCATCGGAACACTTCCACGGATCAGCTCCTCATCTGCAAGATGAATTCCTGTTCTCTTTTCCGGCTTTGGATTCTCGATCAGAATAGTGGTAAGATCACCAAAATCTTCTGCCTGAAGCTCGTTTCCTTTTTTGATTACAATCTCTTCATCCGGATAAGACAAATGATTTCCAACCGAAACGGTTACTTGTTCCAGATGATAATATTTCAGTTTTTCGCAGATCTCTTTTCCCGCACTTTTCCCAAGGATCAGAAATGTCTTTTCATGGTTTGCAACTACATGGATAAAATTCTGACTTCTTCCATGCATGCTGAGAATCTTCGCATCCTCCCAGCTTTTTCCAAGCTTTGCCGCAAGATAGATTACAGATGAAATCCCCGGAAAAATCCGTACTTCATATCCGTCTTTTTTCAGAATATCCGCCAGCTTTTTTGCCCCGCTGTAAAATCCGGTATCCCCGGAAAACAGCACCGTACATCTGGTCTTTTCCTCCTGCTCATCCAGGATTGCTCTGATTTTTTCCGGCAGATACTCTGCATAGCAGCATTTCTTTTTTTCCCGGAATCCTTCCAGCATCCGCGTAGCTCCGATCAGCACATCACTTTCCGCAATGATCTTTCTGACCTCTTCCGTAAGCGTTCCTTTGCTTCCCATCCCGATCCCGGCAAGATTTACCTGGCATTTTCGGTTTTCCACAGTTATTCCTCCAATCGATAGCCTCTCGGTGTCACCATTTTCCCATCCACATTTCTCGTCTGGCTGTTGCCGATATAAACGGTTGTAAACATATCGACCTCCGTATCCTTCAGCTCAGAAAGTGTCAGAATATGTGCATCTTCGCCTTCACGTCCGATGTTCCGCACATAACCGCAGACTGTATCCGGGCTCTGGTACTCCAGGATATACTCGCATGCCTTTTTCAGGTAATCTGCCCGTTTCCGGCTGGACGGATTATACAGACAGATCACAAAATCCGCCATCGCAGCTCCGCGAATCCTCTTTTCAATCTTCTCCCACGGTGTCAGAAGATCACTCAGACTGATCACTGCAAAATCATGCATCAGAGGTGCACCAAGAACTGCCGCACCGCCATTTGCCGCCGTGATCCCCGGCACGACCTCCAGCTCCACCTCCGGGTAGCCCTGTCCCATCTCATAGAGCAGACCTGCCATTCCGTAAATTCCGGCATCCCCACTGCATACCATAGCTACCGTACTTCCTTTCATCGCCTCATCCATTGCCATCTCACAGCGGATCACTTCCTGCCGCATTGGTGTGGAAAGGTACTTTTTATCCGGAAACCTTTCCCGTATCAGTCCCGTATATACGGTATACCCGATAATAACCTCACTTTTTTCCAGTGCCGTGGACGCCTGGTATGTCATTTCTTTCTCAGCACCCGGTCCAAGACCGATTACATAGACTTTTCCAATTTTACACATTTCCTGCACCTTCTTTTCCTTTGCCCTGCCTGAACTCTGTTGTAAACTCCGGATGATATAAAAGTGACCGTTCATACTCTCCGCCAAGCACCTCACCAACCACGATCAGTGCTGTCTTTGTAATTCCATTCTCCTTTGCTGTCACCGCAAGATCTTTCACCTTACATCTGCACACCTTTTCATCCTCCCAGGTTGCCTTGTAGACGATCGCTGCCGGAGTCTCCGGCTGATAACCGCCTTCGATCAGACGCTTCGACAGTTCTTCCAGCATCCCGGTACTTAAAAAGATTACCATCGTTGCCTGGTGCGCAGCGAAACTTTCAATGGATTCTTTTTCCGGAACCGGTGTTCTTCCTGCCATCCGTGTGATCACCACAGACTGTGAAATCCCGGGAAGAGTATATTCTGCATTCAGTGCAGATGCCGCTCCGCAAAAGGAGCTGACTCCCGGGCACACTTTATAAGAAATATTCTCCTTTTCCAGCAGATCCATCTGCTCTTTGATCGCACCATACAGACACGGATCACCCGTATGCAGCCGGACAACTTTTTTCTCCTGCTTCTCTCCGGAAATCATCACTTCCATCACTTCTTCCAGCGTCATCTTCGCACTGTTGTAGATCTGACAGTCCTTCTGACAATTCTTAAGAAGCTCCGGATTTACCAGTGAACCGGCATACACCACTATATCTGCTTCCTCCAAAAGCTTCTGCCCCCGTACTGTGATCAGATCCACAGCACCGCTTCCTGCTCCAACAAAATGAATCATTTTTCTTTCTCCTTTGCTATTACAATCGAAAAATATCCCACATCTTCCGGTATTTCTTCTGTGCATTTGTAAATTTTTTCTCCATCCATTCCGCAGTTCATTACCATTTTCGCCTGCTGTCCTTCCTCTTTCAGAACAGCTTTGACCTGCGCCATTTTTTTCCCGGTCTTCATAAGAACCTTCGTCCCCGGAAGCTTCAACTTTTCTTCAATTCCATAGGACACCGGAAGAACATGCAGCTCGTGCCGGTTCTCCACAAGCGAGATCTCCAGCCTTGCTGCCGCAGCACAAAAAGACGGAATCCCGGAAAAAATCTCCCCCTGATATCCCATCTTTTTCAGTCTTTTATAAATATAAATTCCTGTCGAATACACGGTCGGATCTCCAATCGTCAGAAAAACCAGATTCTTTCCTTTCTCCAGAAGCTCTGACGCCTTTCTTGCACCTGCATCGTGTATCTCTTTCAGCAGCTTTTTTCCCTTGATCATTGGCATGGGAAGATACAGCCGCAGCTTCTTTTTCGTCTCCGGCTCTGCCTCACACGCAATCCGATATGCCAGACATTCTTTTGCAAATGTCTCTTCTTCCCCCTCTTCCAGTTCCGGTTTCTTTAACTCCGGACTGCCAATTGGAAGTACCAATACCTGACACGCCTTAATCGCACGAATTGTCTTTATCGTCATCAGTTCCGGATCTCCCGGACCTACACCCGCAAGGTCAAATCTTCCTGCCATTTTTTGTCATACCTTTCTACCTATCCGATCTTTTCCCTCAGTTTGTCCACAAGAGATGTCTTCCCAAGAACCCCGAGTTCATCCGAAAACATCAGCGCCCCGACCTTCATCTTCTCGCCGGCACGCTTCGCCAAATGATACTCGATCTTCTCCATCACGGTCCGCATCGTCTCTTCCAAAAGTCCTCTTTCTTCCAGAATGTCCAATGCTTCCTTCGTCGTAAAACACTTCATCAGAGCACAGACTGTCTCACGGTCTGCCCCTGCCATTGCCGCATGGACGGCAAGCACTTCCATTCTTGCATCTGCCTGTCTGGAATGGGTATTCATTACACCTGCAGCGATCTTGACCAGCTTTCCGATATGTCCTACAAGCAGCAGTCCGTCCATCTTCAGCCGCACGCCGTCATCAATCGCATCCCCGATATAATTGCTGCATTTCACCGCAAGCTCCTGGTCGTACCCAAGTGTCTGCCTTAAAAAATCATTTCCATAATTTCCCGGTGTCAAATAACAATACCGGTGACCTTCATCACGAAGCATCTTCATTTCCAGGAAAATAGTCTGCGTCAGTGCCTGTTCACTCATCGGTTCTACGATTCCTGAGGTTCCGAGTACCGAAATCCCACCTTCGATCCCAAGTCTTGGATTAAACGTTTTCTTCGCGATCTCCACGCCCTGCGGAACATAGATCAGAACGTCCGCGCCACCATCCCAGTCATATTTCTCAATCTGGCTTTGCACCGCTTCCCGGATCATCTGCCGCGGAACCTTATTGATCGCCGCTTCCCCGGCTTCCTGCTCCAGCACCTTCCGGGTGAACCGCCCTACTCCGATCCCACCATCTAAGGTCATTCCTTTTTCCCTTTTTTTCGTGACCTTGGCGTAAACGAAGATCCCGTTCGTCACATCCGGGTCATCTCCGCTGTCCTTCTGAATGGCACAGCTGACAGATTCATTTTCTCTTTGGATCTTTTCTACTTCCAGATACAGTTCGATCCCTTTCGGCGTCATAAGAGATACCTGGCGGATTTCCTCCCCGGAAAAGAGCATTGCCGCTGCCGCCTTTGCTGCTGCCGCAGCACAGCTTCCTGTTGTGTATCCACACCGCAGTTCTTTTTGATTTTTCCACACGACCTGCATCTTGTCCATTTCCATTTCGTCTCCTTAGTATTCGATGCCTTTCCTTGCCCGGATTCCTTTTTCAAAAGGATGCCGTACCATCTTTACTTCCGAAATATAATCTGCCAGCTCCAGAAGCTCATCTGACGGATCCCGTCCGGTCAGAACCACTTCCAGATTGTCCGGTCTGTCTTTTAAGAACTGCACCGCCTCTTTATTCGGGATCAGTCCATACCGGTATGCCGCCATAAATTCATCAATCACAAGCATATCATAATCCCCTGTACTGATTTTCCCCCGGATCGTATTCCACAGCCTGCCATACATCTCTCGGACTTCTTCCTGTTCCTTTTCGGAAAGTGTCTTAAAAAATCCATAGCTTTTTTTCAGATGAAGTACCTCGATCTCCGGGATCCGATCCAGGATCTTCAATTCTCCCGAAAATTCATTTTTTAAAAAACGGGCAAACAGAACCCGCATACCACTTCCAGCTGCGCGAACTGCAAGCCCCGTTGCCGCCGTCGTCTTTCCTTTTCCATCTCCACAGTAAATGTGCAAAAGTCTATTTTTCATATGATTCCAGCTTTCCCATTTCTTCTGCAAATACAAGCAGTTCTTTTATCTTCTGGTTGGTTGTCCCAATCACAATTCCTGCATTTATCACCTTTTTACACTGCCTGATCATCTGCTTTGCCCGTTCAAATGCACGGTCGCTTACCGGTTCAAATGGCTCTTCTTCGATTACACTGACTGCCAGATGTTCTGCCAGATGATAGTCAATATCATTAGTATACAGGATTCCTGCCGAAAATGGAATCTTTGCTTTCTGAAGGTTCCGGTAAACAGGGATTCCACTGCCTCCGGAAGAGATCACAAATACTTCTGCCTCTCCCTCTGCCTTTGCAAGCTCCACACTTCCGAACACAGGATCAAAATGCCCGTTGTCGATCTCATAAAGTTTCTGGATAAAATCTTCTTTAAAAATCGCCTCCGGCTCTCCATAACCGAAAATTGTATCTCCTTTAACGCACAGGATCTTATCCGAGATCTTCTGCGCCAGATCGATCTCATGAAGTGACATAATGACCGTGATCTGCTTTTCTTTCGCCATATTTTTCAAAATAGTAAGCAACTCCAGCTTATAACGGATATCCAGAAAAGAAGTGGGTTCATCCAGGATCAGTACCTCCGGTTCCTGGCAGATCGCTCTTGCCAGAAGGATCCGCTGTCTCTGCCCGTCACTGATCGCCTCAAAACTTTTTTCTGCGTATTCTGTTGCATGGACAATTTCCAGTGCTTCCTGTGTCTTTTTCTCATCTTCTCGCGTTAATATCCCGAGCCGTCCTGTATAAGGATACCGCCCTGCTGCTACGACCTCATAGCAGGTCATCAGCTCCGGCTTTGCCCGCTGTGTCAGCACCACTGCCATCTTCGTTGCAAGCTCTTTGTAAGATAAGTCTTTCAGATTCTTTTCACCGATCGTCACCTTACCTCCAATGAGCGTAAGCTGTTTGGTAATACTTTTTAAAATCGTAGATTTCCCGGAACCGTTTGGTCCAATCAGTGTCAATATCTCACCTTTTTTAATCTCTGTACAGATATCATGGATCAGTACATTTCCATGATATCCGACAGAAAGATCTTTCATCTGAAAATAGTTCTCACTCATATTTATTTCCCTTTTCTTCCTTTTATCATCATGAAAATTACGATCGGTGCACCAAAGATCGAAGTCACAGTACTGATATTCAGCTCCAGTGGTGCAAATGCCATACGCGCGATCAGATCACATCCCATACAGAACACCGCCCCGCCAAGGAATGTTGCCGGTATCACAACCAGCGGTTTTGCCGTCCCGAGAAGATGCTTGATCAAGTACGGAACTGCGATTCCAACGAATGAAATCGGTCCTGCAAATGCGGTCACACATGCGGAAAATACACTGGAAAGCAGAATCAGAAGCACCCGGAACACACGGATATTGACCCCCATACTCTGCGCATACATTTCTCCCAGCTGATACGCTCCGATCGGCTTTGACAGGAAAAAGGTAAGGATCAGTGTGATTCCTACCATAAGCGCTGCTACCTTTACATTGCTCCAGCTCATACCGGAAAAGCTTCCCTGTGACCAGCCATGCAGATTCACGATATCTGAATCCTCCGCAAAAGTCACTACAAAATCAGTTACTGCCGAGCAGATATAACCGATCATGATTCCGCCAACCAGAAGAGTTGCCATATTCCGGATTTTTCTTGCAAGAAGCAGGATAAATCCAATTGAAAGCATAGATCCGATAAATGCTGCAATGATCAGTATATAAGATGATACCAAAGTGTAATATTTTAAAAAGATGATCATCGCCAGAGCGACCATCATCTTTGCACCCGAAGAAATCCCCAGTACATACGGTCCTGCGATCGGGTTGGAAAAAAATGTCTGCAATAAAAATCCGGAAAGGGCAAGTGCCCCTCCCAGAATCCCTGCCATCAGGACACGCGGAAGACGGATTTTCCAGATAATATTCATCTGCACCTGTGTTCCTTTTTTCAGAAACAGGATCCGTAAAATCTCAGGAACCGAGATCTGTACATTTCCGGTATTGATGTTCAGCACTACGATCATGCAAAAAACTGCTGCCAGCACCGCAAAGACTCCCATATATCTTGTATTCCTTTTCCAGTTATTTTTCATTCCTGCCTGTCCCATTTTCTTCTCCGTTTTCTATTTTACATGGTATAAAAATGTCATCTTGCTTTCATCGCCGCCTGTCAGCATCAGATTCATATCCGTGATCAGTTCCCCAACGATATCGGTTGCCTGATACAGATATTTACCGGTACACCATACATTTCCTTCTTTGACTGCTTTGAAATCAGAAAAAAGTGCATCTTTTTCTTCCAGATCTTTTACACTGTTGATTGGATTATCGATACTTGAATTATAAATCAGATAATCTGCATCCGCCGCCTGTGCGTAAAATTCTTCCATTGTAAGTTTTACTGCTGAAGTATTACTGTCATCGCCAGTCAGATCATCGAATACATATCTTCCACCGGAAAGTTCGATCATTTTCGGAATATAATCATCACTTCTTCTTACTACCACCGTTCCGTCACTGCTTACATAGAAAAATGCAACTGTCTTCTCGGTATTCTTAAAATCTTTGAGCGCATCGACATTTTCCACCTGCTTTTCAAAAAATGCATCCGCTGCATCTTCTTTATTCAGCATTGCTGCATAAAGTTTGATCCATTCAGTTCTTCCTAGAGGATGCGATTCATAGCTGGACCGGTCGATCATCACCGGGATATCCAGAGATTCAATCATCTCCTGTACCTTCGGTGTGTGAAGGATCATGGTCGATTCGATGGCAAGATCACAGTCTTCGTCCACCAGCATCTCATAATCCGGTTCACTGTATTTCCCTGCAAATTTTATTTTCCCGTCATCCATCGCTTTGACTGCATTTTCAATATACCATCCGGAAGCCTGGGTACCTGTCATTGTGATATTATCCAGAGAATCGATCGCATTAAAAAGTGCCATTGCAGATGTCGCCGCAAGATAAATATGATCCAGCGGCTGCTGAAGGATCACGTAATCCTCCTCGGCTCCATCCGGCACATCCTGATTTTCCGGGACGACCAGAAATTTTGCATCGTCTTTGATATCGATCATCTTATAGCCGTCTTTGTAGTAATATACCTGAAAACCTTCGGCATATTCCAGATCCATCGCGGATTCATAAGTGAGTCCGTCAATCTCCGGACCTTTTTTTTCTTTGGCACTTTCTTTCGTACTGCTGCTTTCTGTTTTTTTTGTATCTGTTGTATTCTTTTTCGTCTGCCCGCATCCGGTCAGTGCTGCCGTCCCAAGCAGCACTGTACTCAAAAGAATGCACCCCAGACGCATCGTTCTCTTTTTCATTTTCTACCTCTGTATCCAAAAAAGAATCTACCTAGTTTTTTGCAGAAGAATCTGTACTGTCTGTCTGCGCGAAAATTGCCTCGTAAACCTTGCTCCACTCTGCTTTTGCATCATCCTTTTCCTCATCTGCTGACCGGTCAACGATCATCGGAACATCCAGAAGAACAAATTTTTCTGCCAGCTCTTCGTATCTCTTCTGCTGATCTTCTACCGACATTTTCTTCTCATTCTTTTCATCCGGAAGAATTTTATTGGAAAGGATTGCAAGATCACACTTACTCTTCATCAGTTTTTTATTTTCCGGTTTCTTATAGGTTCCTGCATAAATGATCTTCTTAGCTTTCATTGCTTTTGCAATGCCTTCTACCTTACAGTTCTTCTGTTTTACCCCTACTGATGTAATCTGGTCTGTTGCATTCAGCTTATCCAGGATTTCCAGTACTTCCTCTGAACCTACATATGCAGACTTCTTTGGCTTCTGGATCACGATCATTTCTTTATCCAGACCTGCCGGAATTTCTGCGTCTTCCGGAACGATCAGATAACGGACGATCTTTGCTTTGTAAAGCGCAAGCTTTTCTTCCTGTGCCGGTGTCAGTCCGGAATCTGTATCTTCTTTTGTATCCTTTGTCTTGGTCTCTTTTGTATCCTCATCTTTTCTCTGATCGATTTCTAAAAGAGTGATTCCCTGATCATAATGATAGATCTTGAAGTACTTAGCATGCTCTACCTTTGTCTCAGACTGATAAGAAAGTCCCATGATTTCCGGCGCTTTCTCATCCAGTGTATCTGCACTTAAATTGGTCTCCCCACTTACTGTAGTTCCGTCTGCTTTTGCTGCAGCACTTAGGTAAATGAAAATCGAATAGCTGATTTCATGCGCTGTTGACATCTTGGTTGTCATACCAATGATCGTATTGTTCTTGTTCAGTTCTACCGGAATGACAAATGTAGACGTACTTCCGGTTGTTGTCGGATAATAGGTATTTCCATTCGCCTTTACATAGCCATAAGAACCACTGCTAAATACAATGGTAGCATATGCCTGACCGCCTGTCACGGTAATCTTGGTACAACTGATACTGACCTTTCCGGTTCCGCCTGACCAAGAAAATTTATCCGGTGTATAGACACCATCTGCAAGTGTTGTTGCACTGTTTACACGGGCAGTTCCACCATTTAAATCTGCCTCATATTTGGATTCTTTGTCCGGGGTCTGGTTTGTGCCTGTGTTGCCGGAAGTGGTGCCAGTTCCAAAGTTGGTGTTCTGGCTGGTGTTATTTCCCTGGTTGGTGTTGCCATTATTTCCAGTAGTTCCATTTGTGGAATTGCTATTGTTCAGATTCTTCATGCCTGCTGAGGCGAATGTCAAGGTACGGTCATACCATACTTGCTTTTTATGAGAAAATGCTGCCACTGAAATTCCTGTGTCTAATAAAGAAACCGGAATCGTATAGGTATACATACCATTTTTGTCCACAACATAAGGAATCCACTTGGACTTATCTGCAAGTGCTGCTTCTGCACTTGTTCCTACATACAGATAATCATATCCTGTACCACTGAGTGTAATTTTTGCAGTCATCTCCCCATTTTTTGATGTTAAGATGCAATCCGTAACTTTAAACATGGATGAACTTGAAGTTACGTTTGCTTTATAAGAGCCATCACTTACCTGAACATATTTGGTCATTCCTTCTGTCTTGAATATTAATGTACGATCATACCAGTTACCACTATTGAATCCATGTGCTGCAATCTGGACTCCGGTATCCATACTTTCTACTGGCACTGTAAATACATATTTTCCTTCTGCATTTACAGAATACCCAATCAGTTGATCTTCCGAAGCACTTGCCGCAGCTTCCTTACTTCCCATATATAACTTATCGTATCCCGTTCCACTAAGTGTAATATCTGCCTGCATCTTGCCACCAACAGATGTCAGCACGCAATTTACTACACGAAACATTCCACTAGCTGAAGCTGCATCAACATCTACTACATACTTTCCAGTATCCAGTACGTTCTTGTCCTCATTTTCCGGTTTCTGGTTTTCGCCACTTCCGGTACCCGGTTTGCTCTCTCCTGAATTGCCTCCCTGTTCAGGATTTTCTGTGTCGTCTTTTTTATTTTCTGCTGACGATGAGATATGAAGCGTGTAATCTCCGTCTGCTTTCCTACTCTCCCAGCCGTTCTCTTGGCTATGTGGTACAAAGGCAACATCCGTTCCATCTGCTGACAGTGGAAGTTCAAACGTAAATAAATACCCTTTGCTTGTTCCCGTTCCAACTATCGCCTTTTCTTCTTTCCGTTCAACTGTATCAGCTTTACTTCCAATATAAATTTTATTGTAAGTTTTACTCTCTGTTTTTATCGAAACTTTCAGGTGATCATTTTCTTTTACAACAGAAGACGATCCAACCTTAAACATTGCAAAATCACTGGTAACATTTTTCGCTTCCTGCGTCTTCACTTCCCCGGCATTTTCCGCCGTTTCTTCCGACTTAACCTTCTGCTCCTCTGCAGCCTTCTCTTCGCTCTTTCCGTCTTCGCCCGCTTCTTTTTTCTCTGCCTCAGTTACATTCCCTGTTACCGCATTTTCTTCTGCTTTCGGCTCTTCCTGACTCTTCTGATTCTCGTCCGTTCCCTGTCCGGCAGTCGTTTCTTCTTCCTGTCCAGTCACTTCTTCAGCCGGCTGACCTGCTGCGTCTGCCGCACCGATTTTTCCGTCTGTTACTTCTACGGTCTGCTGACCTGATTCTGTATTTTCTACTCCTGCCACTGCACTGTCCTCAGCGTAAGCATAAGAAACCGGTGTAACCGACATTGCAACTGCCATGAAAAGTGCAAGAAACTGTTTTGAATTCCTCTTCATAATCCAACTCTTCCTCCTGATGTCCTGATCTTTTGTCGCTTGACAGCTCGATGATGTACATTCGCCAAATTCAGTTCCTCGTGCAAGCATAAATCTGCACTTGGCTCATCGTATGCAAAAAAAATCTGCTTCCTTTTTCCTGAAAGCAGACTTCACCTACATCCTCTGCCACAGGAACTCTTTTCCGTATATATGGCAGCACAAAAATCTTGCTTTCATACTCAGTATGAAGCAAGATATCATTTCTTTGTGTATGTAAACGCGCTTTCATCGGAAGCAATTTACTCTCTTTCAGCAGGTCTCCTGGCTTATGGATCTTAACAAAGCTGCACCTTCTCACATTTTTATGCAATGGCTTGCCGCCGCTTTGCTCCTCATTTACAGTGACCGGATCGCTCAGGACTTTCACCTGATTCCCTTTTAAGCCGACCAGAAATTCTTCTGCCTAGCACTGAAAAAGTTTCTTTATTTATTCTTACTCACTATAACAGATATGTTTCTTCTTGACAAGAGTCATCTTTCCTGGTTTATTTCCCTATTTTTTCCAAACTCTCCATTAAAAATCCCGGAAGTTTTTGTTTCAAAATCGACACCTTAATGACTATATGTTTATCATAATTTCATGACCTACTTCATTTATATATAGAAAGCGAAGGGGATCGAAATGAGAAAAAAGTGCCAGTGAATGTATGGAAATACTCTGAAATAAGACAATGCAGCCGCCAGATCGACGACTGCATTGTCTTATACTCTTTTTCGTACAATTTTATTTTTTCGCTGCCTCAAAATTACGATGAAGTAATTCGTGGGTCTTTCCTTTCAGAAGTTCATCATATAATGACAGGATCAGCGGATTCTCATTCGACTTCTTAATCTGCGTATTGATATCGGTATCATACAGGCCTTTGCTTCTGGCTATCCTGCTTCTCGGACCTGCCGGGACTGGCTGTCCGCCACCCATGATACATCCGCGCCTGCATGCCATAACCTCAACAAAGTCGTAATGTACCTCGCCCTTCTGGATCTTCTTCATCAGCGCATCTGCATTTCCAAGTCCACTGACAACAGCTGCATGGATAGTACGTCCGTTGTAATCAAACTCTACTTCTTTCAGTCCTTCTTCTCCACGTACTCCACTGAATTTGATCTTATCCATTTCCACACGGTTATGTCCTTCACGAAGGCGCCTGAGTACGGCTTCTGTCACACCACCGGTTACTCCGAAGATCACACCTGCACCAGATCCGATACCAAACGGCATATCGGATGCTTCGATCTCCAGATTTTCAAAGCGGATACCGGATTTCCGGATCATTGTAATCAGCTCTGTTGTAGTCAGTACATAATCAATATCCTGTCTTCCATTCGTGGAAGATTCCGGTCTTAAAATCTCTTCTTTCTTTGCAGTACACGGCATGATCGATACAGAAACGATTCTCTTTCCACCATTCTTTTCCGGATCCTTATAGTATTCACGGATCACAGCACCAAACATCTGCTGCGGTGAACGGCAGGTTGACAGATTTTTTGCCAGATCCGGATAACGGTTCTCACAGAATTTTACCCATGCCGGACAGCAGGATGTAAATAATGGGAGATTTTCTCCGGATGCAAGTCGTTCAAGAAGCTCTTCAGATTCCTCGATCACCGTAAGGTCTGCACCATAAGAAGTATCATAAACTTCATCAAATCCAAGGCGGTGCAACACATTGACGAGTTTTCCCATCACATTTTCCCCTCTTGGAAGGCCGAACTGATCGCCGACTGCGACCCGGACTGCCGGTGCGATCTGTGCGATCACCTTTGTATTCTTATCTGCAAGAAAATCCCAGATCACTTCGATATTGGTATTGATACTGATCGCACCTGTAGGACAGACAACCCTGCACTGTCCACAGTTTACGCAGTCTGTCTCTGCAATCTTTTTGTTAAATGCCGGTGTTACCAGAGCCTTTGTTCCCCGGTATGCAAAATCAATCGCATTAACAGACTGTACATTGTCGCACATACGGACACAGTCACCACAGAGAATACATTTATTCGGGTCACGCACGATTGACGGTGAACTGAAATCCAGTGGATACTGTTCTTTTGTATTTTCAAATCGGACGGTTGTGACGCCCATACGGTGTGCCAGCGCCTGAAGCTGACATTCTCCACTCTTGATACAGGTTGTACAGTCTCTGCAATGTGCAGCAAGTAAAAGCTCCAGAATCATCTTACGATATTTCATAAGACGCGGAGTATTCGTGTAAATGACCATCCCATCTCTTGGCGGTTCTGAACAGGATGCAAACGTCTTTCCTCTCTCATCTTCTACGGTACACAAACGACAGGCTCCATACACAGACAGTTCTGAATGGTAGCAGAGTGTCGGTATATCTATATCTGCATTACGGATGACAGAAAGTACATTCGGCTCATCTGTAAACTCTACCTTCCTTCCATCTATTGTCATATATCCCATGACTCATTCCTCCTATTTTTCGATATGAATTGCTTTAAACGGACACTGTTCCATGCAGGCTCCGCACTTGATACATTTCTCCTGATTGATATGATAAGGAGATTTCAGCACGCCTTCAATTGCACCTGCCGGACAGTTTCTTGCACACTTCGAGCAGCCCTTGCATATCTCCGGATCGATCTGGAATTTACGCAGATTTGAACAGACACCTGTCCGGCAGCGTTTCTCGTTGATATGTTCCAGATATTCCTCTTCAAATGCATTCATGGTACTGATAACCGGTTTCGGTGCGCTCTTTCCAAGTCCGCAAAGCGCCGTACTCTCAATCATATCTGCCAGTTCACGAAGCTCGTCCATATCGGACGGTTTTCCGTTTCCTGCTACAATACGCTCCAGGATTTCAAGCATTCTCTTTGTACCTTCACGGCAAGGAACACATTTTCCACAGCTTTCTCTCTGTGTAAAACTCATGAAGAATCTGGCAACCTCTACCATACAGGTATCCTCGTCCATGATAACCAGACCGCCCGAACCGATCATTGCCCCGATCTTCGCCAGTGAATCAAAGTCCATCTTACTGTCCAGCTGATCCTCGGTCAGACATCCACCGGACGGACCACCGATCTGTACTGCTTTGAATTTCTTGTCATTCTGGATTCCACCGCCGATGTCATAAATAACTTCGCGCAATGTAATTCCCATTGGTACTTCGATCAGTCCTGTATTTCTTACATTACCGGTCAGTGCAAATGCTTTCGTTCCGGGACTCTCTGGTGTACCGATTCCTTTGAACCAGTCTGCACCATTTGTTACGATCATCGGAACATTGGCATAGGTTTCTACGTTATTAAGAACAGTTGGTCTTGCCCATAATCCCTGCTCTACTGTACGTGGCGGTTTTACTCTCGGCATTCCACGTTTTCCTTCAATGGATGCCGTCAGTGCGCTGCCTTCTCCACAGACGAATGCACCTGCACCACGGTTGATATGTAAATGGAAACTGAAATTGGTCCCAAGAATGTTGTCTCCTAAAAGTCCGATTGCCTCTGCCTGGCTGATCGCTGTCTTCAGTCTTTCAATCGCAAGCGGATATTCTGCACGTACATAGATATAGCCTTCCTGTGCCTGTACTGCATATGCTGCGATCATCATGCCCTCGATCATACGGTGCGGATCACCTTCCATGATACTTCGATCCATAAATGCACCCGGATCACCTTCATCACCATTGCAGACCACATAGCGGATCTTTTCTTTCTGGGAAGCAACCTGCTGCCACTTTCTGCCGGTGCGGAATCCAGCACCTCCACGTCCACGCAGATTCGAATCATAGATTGTCTGGATCACTGCTTCCGGTGTCATCTCAAAGAGTGCCTTTTCGATTCCGGCATAAGCACCGACTGCAAGTGCACCCCCAATATGCTCTGCGTCGATATGTCCGCAATTCTTCAGTACCAGTCTGGTCTGCTTTGCGTAGAACGGAATCTCTTCCTGTGACGGATAGGTCACTCCATCCATCTTGTAGAGAAGTCGCTCTACCGGTCTGCCGCCCAGGATTGTTTCGTTATAAATCTCTTCGCAGTCTTCCAGTTTTACTTTAATATATAAATAATTATATGGCTCAATTCTTACCAGAGGTCCCATCTCGCAGAAGCCATGACATCCACTCTTCATAACCTTTGTATGTGCGATTTCTTCCCCGATCTTTACTTCTACCCCTGTATGATCTTTTGTCAGTTCTTTTAACTTTTCATAAATCTTGCCTGATCCACTTGCCAGACATCCGGTTCCCCCGCAAACCAGTACTCTGCAGTCAGCCGATTGTTTTTTCTGACATTCAATACGATATTCCTTCAGTTCCGTTCTGTTTTCAATTTTCATTTTCTTCACCTCTCAGTTCTTCAAGAAGTTTGATTACCTTCTCCGGTGACATCTTCGGATGTACTTCATCATTAACTGTGATCGCAGGTGCAAGTCCACAGGCTCCAAGACAGGATACAGTCTCTACTGTAAAAAGCATATCGTCTGATGTATGCTTGTGCTCATTTAACCCCAGCTCTTTATACAGCGCTTCCAGGATAGGAATGGATTTACGCACATGACAGGCTGTTCCGTCACAGACCTTGATCACATACTTTCCTTTCGGTTCAAATGAAAAATTCTCATAAAAGCTTGCCACACTGTACGCTTTTGCCTCTGTAATCCCGATCTGTTTTGCTACATAGGTAAGCAGTTCCGGTGGAAGATAACGGTATTCCTCCTGAATATCCTGAATGATTGGTATCAATGAGCGTTCCTCCCTTGTATGCATGGCAATGATCTCATCCGTTTTCTGATAATAAGATGCATCTAACATTCCATTTCCTCCTTCGTCATATTGTACATTTCCTTCTTATTATTCTATTATTTTTATGACATTATAACATATATCTATAGTTTTCGTTTATACGTTTCATATATGATAGCTATATATTTTCCAATATATAATAATACAAGAATCAAAAGTATTAGTATTTATGAATAGACGGATAAATGTGTACCCAGCTCATCAAATACACAAAAAGAGCAGAATGGATATATCTTGGTCCGATATATCATTCTGCTCTCATTTACATCATTTCACGGATTGTTTCTTTTAAATGCCCAATAAATTCTCTTTCGTACAATTTTTTCTGATAACCCTTTTTGTAGATCAGCACATCCCGGATCATCTGTCTGGAAAATCCGGCATGCTTCTGCACCAGATTGTAGTTTTTCCTTAATTTTTCCGGTACTGGCGATACCCACATATAACTGTTTTTTACTTCCCGCAAAATATCAAACTGGCTTCCCCTTTCAAAAATATAAATTTTATTATGTGGATGAAGCGACTCTCCATTCTCACTCAGCTCGGTGTATTCTCCGGTCGGAAGTTTCCAGTCCCCATGCAGGATTTCCACACCATCTTCCAGTTCTTCTCTTATCTTTAACTCCCTCTTTGCAAGATCTCCATCCGCAGAAGTTAAGATCACATACGGAAGCTCTGCCAGAAGTTCTGCATCCAGCCCTTTCAGATCAAGAAGCGACTGAAAATAAGGTTCATTCTCGCACAGATACCGGATGATTCCCATGGAATACCCGTTCTGCAACACATTTTCAATGGCATGCATAGAACTGCTTTCCTGAAATTCTGCTTTGATCGCCGTTTCCTTGCTCTGCATTCCGATAAACTCTGCAAATGCACTGGAAATGTAACTTGCCCTCGGAACAGTAATCTTAAATGAGAGATTTTCTTTCCCCAGATCACTGCAGTCCCTTTTCATTTCCTCTATTTCGTAAATGATCCTTTTGGCATACTCCAGAAATTTCTGTCCTTCTCTTGTCGCCTTAACTCCCTTTGACGACCGCTCAAAGATAGAAATTCCAAATTCCCGCTCCAGATGCTTGATCGCTTTACTAAGATTTGGCTGCGCCACATAAAGTTCCTTCGCCGCCTTTGAGATTGATCCACTCTTATCGATTTCAACTACATAATGCAAATCTGTCAGATTCATCTTCCCCATCTGCCTTTCTGATCTCTGACTTTATCTCCCCATAACTATTTTCTGAACTTTTATTACAGATTCTTTTCCAGCCATTTACAGACTTCTGAAAATGTTCTCCCTGTTTCTTTTGGTCTTCCTACCGCAACAAGAACTGCCCCTGTTTCCTTTGCTGCCTGTACCTTTTCTCCAAAGCCTCCGGCTTTTCCCGATTCTTTGGTCACAAAATATTTTGCGCCTGTCTGATGGATCGTAGCCACGTTCATCTCCTTTGAAAATGGTCCCTGCATTGCAATGAGATGCTTTCCTTCAAAGCCAAGCGCGACCGACTCCATAACCGCCTGCTCCGTAGAGAGGACTCGCGCAAAGCAGCGCTCTTTATACTCCGTAAGCTTTGTATATTTTATCAGTTCCTTGCTTCCGGTGGTAATCAGGATCTTTCCTTCTGTATTTTGCAGATATTCCACCGCATCTTCAACCGACTGCGCCCAGATCACCCGATCCGCTTCATCCGGCACTGCTTCCATCTTCTCCCGCAGGCAACGCAGATACTGCACACCGGAGATTTCGCAGGCTCTCCTTATCTCCCCAGTCACAAGCTGTGCGAATGGATGGGTTGCATCGATCACCAGATCGATCTGCTTTTCCTTTATCATCTCTGTCATCTGCTTCTGATCCATACGCCCAAAAAAGACTTCCGCATTCTCATGCTCTCCGGTACATTCTTTTCCATATTCGGTTGCGGCACTGACATAAACTTTTACATTTCTTCCATCCAGAAATTCCGTAATCCGCCTTCCCTCTGTTGTCCCTGAAAATATTAAAATCCGCTTCATATTCTGATCCTTACCTTCTTTTCTGCCACTGCTATTGTCACCCGATTCATGCACTGCTTCGGCATCAGAAGCCTGCCATCCTCTCCGGCTGCAAGGATCGCCGCCCGCTCACATACATTGTCCACACCCGTGACCTTCCTGACAAACTCCGAATGGGAGCTGACACATTTAACCTTTCCCAACTCTTCTGCTGAAAACGTGTAAAATGGAAGCTTCCACTTTGCCGCATAAGAAAGTAATCCCTCCTCTTCTTTTTTCAGATCAATACTGTCGATCTCAATGACTTCCTTTTCTGTAAATCCAAGGATCTTTTTTGCCTCATTGACCGCGCTTTGGATTTCTTCTTCGGAAATCCCTTTGCGACATCCGATTCCCAGCACCAAGTTCTTCGGCGGAAGATCCAGAATCGTCTCTTCTTCCCGCCTTTCACCACTTCTTCCTGCAATCCGGATTCCATATGGATAGTTTCTGAGAAACTCTTCTGTTTCACATAGCTTTAATTCCTCCGGAAACTTTCCTTCTATTGGAAATACACTGTAAAGTCCAATCTTATTCCCATCCAGAACCACAGCTGAGATCTCCTTTGCTTTTTTCCGGTCTGTCAGTACCAGACCATTGCTTTTTGCAAATACATCTACTGCAAACTTTTGTTCTACATCCGTTGCTGTAGTAAGTACTGCCTGCGCATTTATTTTCTCCGCAATTTCCTTTGCAAGCTCTACAGCTCCGCCCACATGTCCCGACAGGAGCGGAATCACATAGCTTCCTTTTTCATCCATCACCAGAACCGGCGAATCGGTAAATTTGTCCTTCACGTGAGGGGCGATCATCCGCACTGCGATTCCTGCCGCCCCGATAAAAAACAAAGCCTTCTCTCCCCAGAGGCTGCCTATCCAGCTTTTCTTATCTTCCGGAAAAGCATGAAATCCGTATAATCTGCAAAACCGTGTCAAAGTATACACTTTGACACGGTATCCGCTTTGTATGAAATTCTCTCTGACTTTACAGGCCATCTGACAACCTGCATCTGTAAAACTCAAGATTACAATTTCCATAAACTTTAGTATTTCTCCATCTGCTCCACGTTCAGTACAAAAATCGTACTTCCGCCTACCTGCACATTGATCGGAACGGACGGTGCTGCGCTCATGCTGCTCTGTCCTGAGATCAATGCCGGGTTTGCATAAGTGATCGTCTTTCTTTCGCCAGAATTCTTCTTGATGATCTTCAGTGCCTCTGCTACCTTCTCATCATCCACTACAACCATGATCGTGGTACTCTTTTTCTTCAGAAATCCACCAGTTGTAGCCAGCTTTGTTACCATGTATCCGGCAATATTCAGTTCCTCTATCGTCTCCAGTTCATCATCCTTATGCAGGATCGCCATAATCATCTTCATACAAAAACCCTCCTGTCTTATCTGGCTTTTGATGCCAGATTCCTTTTTCTTTTATTTTACCGCATTTACCTGGAAAGGTAAACGAAAATGTTGCATTTTAAAAGATTTTAAAAGATTAGTTGAAATCCAAAACGAACTTTAACTTTGTGCATTACCTATTACAATAATCTTCTTCAATCCTGCCATCCAGTATCCGGATCACCCGGTGTGCCTGACTGGCAATCTCTTCATCATGTGTGATGATAATAACCGTTCTTCCTGACCTGTGCAGTTCTTTCAGGATTTCCATGATCTCCTGTGTTGATTTTGTATCCAGATTGCCGGTCGGTTCATCGGCAAGAATGATCGGCGGTTTTGCGGCAACCGCTCTTGCCACCGCAACTCTCTGCTGCTGTCCTCCGGACATTTCATTCGGCTTATGCTTCATCCGGTCTTCCAGACCGACACTTTTCAGGGCTTCCATCGCAAGTTGCTTTCTCTCATTTTTTGACACCCCGCGGTATACCAGCGGAAGCTCTACGTTTCCAACTGCATCCAGATTACTGATCAGGTTGAATCCCTGGAAAATGAAACCGATCTCTTTATTCCGCACATCTGCAAGCTGATTATCTGTCATACTCGCCACATCCTGCCCGTCCAGAACATACTTGCCTGAAGTCGGTGTATCCAGACAGCCGAGCATATTCATCAGCGTTGATTTTCCCGAGCCCGAATGTCCCACAATCGCAACCAGGTCTCCTTTTTCGATATCCAGATCGATCCCGTCAAGTGCACGGACTTCATTCTCACCCGGATTGTAGATTTTCTTCATATTTTCTATATGAATCAATGCCCCCATAAATGTTCTCCTTTTCTTTTCGCTCTACTTTACGTTCCTGTTTTCAATATACCTTATTTTGAATCCAATCACAATGCTATCCTCCTGGCATCATGAATTCTTAAGAATTTCTATTGAAAACATCTTTAAATTTCCTTCTTTATAAAAAATATCAATTATACATCTCGTTTAAAAACACTTATGATAAAACTATCATTTATAAAAAAGGAGATCTGAAAATGACCAATTTAAAATTACCGGAAGATTTTGAAACCTATCCGGAAGCAAGAAAGAATGCTTTTCTGAAAATGAAAGAGCTGAAGGAGTCCGGGCGCAGAATTGTCGGAGTTTTCTGTACCTACACCCCATGGGAACTGATTGAAGCTGCAGACGCAGCTGCAGTTGTACTTTGCGGGATCGGAGATGACAATATCCCGATCGCAGAGACCAGACTGCCACAGAACCTTTGTCCTCTGATCAAGGCAAGCTACGGTGCCGCCCTCGCTGACCGCTGTCCATTCTTCTATTTTTCGGACATGGTACTCGCAGAGACAACCTGCGATGGAAAAAAGAAAATGTATGAACTGATGTCCGAGCTTAAGCACTGCCATATTATGCAGCTTCCGCCAGGAAAAACAGGCCGCGGTGCGCTGGAATTCTGGAAACAGGAGGTAATCAGCGTCAAAGAAGATCTGGAGGATTTCTATCACATAAGGATCACAGATGAGCAGATCCGCAAAGCAATCCATCTTCGCAACCGGGAACGCAAGGCCGTCCTTGACTTCTTTGAGATTGGACGCTTAAAACCGACTCCGATTACCGGTTATGAGATCAACACGGTTATTTCCTCGAACGAATTCACGGTTGATCTGGAAGAAAAAATCAAATACCTGGAACACCGTACCGCTGAGCTTAAAGAGCTTTATGAAAAGGAATATAAAGGCAAACCATCCCGTCCGAGAGTTCTCATTACCGGATGTCCGACCACCGGCGTGATCGACAAAATTGTACGCCAGATTGAAGAACTCGGAGCAGATGTTGTCGGCTTTGAGAACTGTTGCGGTCCACGTGAGAAAAAAGATCCGATTGATGAGACAAAGGATCCAATCACTGCAATCGCCGAAAAATATCTTCGTGTAAACTGTTCGGTCATGAGTCCGAACCCGGGACGTCTCGAGGCGCTTGATGCCCAGATTGATGAATATCAGGTAGATGGTGTCGTTGAGGTCCTTCTGCAGGCATGTCATACCTTTGCCATTGAGTCCGATGCGATCCGCACCTTTGTCACCAAAGAAAAAGGACTTCCGTATATTGCAATCAATACAGACTATTCTTCTGGTGACCAGGCACAGATCAATACAAGACTCGGGGCATTTATCGAAATGCTCGGTTAAAAGAAAATCCGGTGATCTTTCCTTCGATCACCGGACTTCTTTTTTCTCTTTTTGGCAGAATCATTTAAGCTTCTTCTTTCCCTTCAACAAGGCTGTTCAGCTTCTTGTTAGCCAAGAAGATAAGTGCTGTAAATACTAACATAATGACTGTGATTCCAACAAATACAGGGAACACATCAAATTTTTCAATAAATGCCTGTACAAACGGGCTTAACTTGTTTGCGCCAAATGTAGAAATTGCGATAACCCCCATCAAAAGTGAGAGATATTTCT
The DNA here is from genome assembly GCF_027690675.1 of Bariatricus sp. TF06-38A. Classification (NCBI taxonomy): domain Bacteria; kingdom Bacillati; phylum Bacillota; class Clostridia; order Lachnospirales; family Lachnospiraceae; genus Bariatricus; species Bariatricus sp. TF06-38A. The sequence continues at coordinate 259,891 of NZ_JAQFCE010000001.1, read as the reverse complement.
TCGGCGCATACTTACTTACAAATGCATTACGCAGCGGTGAGAAACACATCTCTCCGATTGTAATAACCGTTACAAACAGGAATGGCCAGAAAACGCTTGCTTTTACAGAAGCATCTACGCCAACTCCGCGAACCAGTTCACAAACAACCATTACTCCAAACGCAAGTCCTACAAAAAGGAAGCCAAGTGCTACTTTCTTAAACATATTCATATCGCCCTGCGGACGCTCGGCAAGTTTCTTCCAGATGGCTGCCATCACACCACCAAGAACGACACACAAAAGTCCGTTCCATGTAGTAGTAACCCATGACGGCGGAATGTCAAAAGAGCCAATACTCATCTTCACATAATCGGTCATATAAATGACAAGCGCAAGATCCTGCTGATAGTAGAACAGCCAGAAGATAACAGAGAGTGCCGATACAAGAATGATCGCTATCATACGGTTTCTTTCCAATTTTGTAAGCGGCTGCTTGTCGTTCTTCCCATCTTCTTTCTTTTCGTTAGACCCGATCACATTTCCATTCTCATCCGTAAGATACTTGAATGGTTTCACACCCTGTCCCTGAAGGTTTTTCCAGTTCAGCACAAACCATGCCAGACCAACGATGCACCAGATCGATGCCACAAAGAAGCACTGACGGAATCCAAGCACATCGCCTTTTTTAAATAAGTGGAGATACAAAAATCCGGTAAGCAGTGAACCTACGAAAGCCCCAACATTTACATAAGAATACTGAATGGAAAATGCAGCATCCAGAAGCTCTTTGTTCTGATATTGTCTTCCGATCAGAGCGTTTAAGTTTCCTTTGAAAAGACCGGTTCCAATCGATACAAGAATGATCATCAGATTGACCATTCCCGGACCTGTTGCCTTCCAGCCTACCAGATATCCGATTGCCATGATAATATATCCCAGAGAGATCGCATATCTCGCTCCCAGCCATCTGTCAGAGATAATTCCTCCGATCAGCGGTGCCATATAGGTGTACGCTGTCAGATTCGCTGCCATGACTGCCGCATCTGTTCGCTCAATACCAAGACCACCCTGTAAAGTTGCAGTGATCAGGAATAGAAGCAAGATTGGCTTTGCTCCGTAAAATGCCAGGCGTTCAAACATAAATGTGATACAACAGGCATAAAAGCCTTTTGGATGTTTTTCATTAGTCTGTGCTTTTCCCATTACTTTTTATTTCCTTTCTGTTTTGGCGACTGTCGACAATCGTCATCCTTTATAAGTAATATAGCATAACTTCACCACTTTTTCAATACAGCTCATGTCTTACACTCTTTTTTTGTTATAATTCAACAAAACACAGCAAAAAAAGATGTGGAATATTACTATCCACATCTCTTCATTATTAATATTTATCCATTTACTACTATCTAAAGACTGTAACCTCTCTCTGTATCCTAGACAAGAAAATCAAATGAAAATCCGGAATCCTCTTCCGACAATCCCTGCTCTTTCAAAAGCCTTCGGATCGTTCTCATGTAATGTTCGGAAAGAACGTGACAGATTTTCTCCTTGTTCTTTTCCCTGCAGGCATCCACCAGTTCTTTATGAATCGGATACTGTCTTTCTAACACACGCTTTTTATCCGTGCTCAGGCTGAAGCCCGTAACAATATTTCCATAATTCAGCTCTTTCCATGCTTTATAGAGCCTTGTCATACCAGTCATCTCTACAAGCAGTCCATGCATCTGGTTATCATAGACAAAAACCTGGTCAAACTGCTCTTCATCCAGTTTTTTCATTTTTTCCAGCACTTCTTCCATCCGGCAAATGGTATCCTCTGGAACGTTTCCTCCCATCAGCTTCACTGCCATGGTTTCGTAATTCGCCCGCATAAGGTAAATTTCAAATGATTCTTCCAGTGTAATTTCTTTTACAGAGCATCCTGCATTTCTTACATATTCTATAAGTCCTTCATTTTCCAGCTGTCTAAGTGCCTCACGAATCGGAGCCCTGCTTGTCTTAAATTCCTTTGCCAGATCCTGTTCCACAATCTTCTGTCCCGGCTCCAGCTCCTGGTAAATGATCCTCTTCCGGATAATATCTGCAATATTTTCTCTTAGTGTTCGATATATTAATTCTGCCATTCCTTTTACCCAACCTTGTTACTCATTCTCTGCCATTTCGGTGCTCTGACACCATAATTATTATAACAGGACAGTTTCTTTCCTGTCTATAAAAAAATTAGAATGCACTCTGAATTTTATTTTTCTATCGTTCCTCGAAATACGCCTTCTTCCAGATTCGGAAAAACTTGCAGAGAGTTCTTCCGGAACTCTCTGCAAATACTTCTTTATGCAATTTCAAACAAACCATCGCCTGCTGCCTTGATATGACAGCTGTAAAATTCTTTGGATGCCTCGATCAGATAACCGGTATCCTTTACACCGGAAGTCTCATAAGCCGAATGCATTGCGAGCTGCGGAAGTCCGATATCCACGGTATTCATGGATACCTGCGCCATTGCAATATTTCCCAGTGTACTTCCACCTGCCGCATCCGAACGGTTGGCAAAAAACTGCACCGGTACACCTGCCTTTTCACAGATTGCCTTGAAAATCGCAATACTTACTGCATCACTGGTATATTTCTGACCGGCATGAGATTTGATCACGATTCCTTCGTTCATATAGTTACAGTTATTTACATCTGTCTTCTGCTGATAATTCGGGTGTACTGCATGTGCATTATCACAGCTCAGCATAAAACTTCCGGCAACTGCACGATAGAAATCTTCCTCATCCTTTCCCAGTGCCTTGTTGATCCGCCAAAGCACATCCGACAACAGTGTCGATGCTGCTCCCTGCTTGGTTCCTGATCCAACCTCTTCATTGTCAAAGCAGGCAAAAACATTGATATTCTTTGCATTTTCTCCTGCAAGGAAACCATTCAGCGACGCAAACGCACACTGCAGATCATCCAGCTGTGGACAGGATAAGAATTCATTCTCTCTTCCCCATACAGATGGCTCCATTCGGTTATACAGGAACAGATCCATACCATAAATCTTCTCTTCTTCTACGCCAATCTCTTCTGCGATCAGTTTTTTCATCTCACCCGGTTCTTTTGCCGATCCAGCAAAAACCGGAAGCATGTCTACCTGTTTGTTGATCGCACGGCCTTCATTGACTGCGCGGTCCATATGGATTGCAAGACTTGGAATCATCAGAAGATCTCTTTCTACCTTGACCAGTCTGGTCTCCATTCCACTGTCCGTCTTTACAATTACGCGCCCTGCTACCGATAACGGACGGTCAAACCAGGTAGAGCAGATCATTCCGCCATAGCCTTCTGTATTCAGAACCGTGTATTTTTTCTTCACCTCAATCTCTGCATTCTCTTTGATCTTAAAGGTCGGTGAATCACTGTGGGACGCAGTTACATGAAAGCTGTACTCATCCAGTTGGTTTCCGACTTTAAATGCAAGAATGCTGGAATGGTTGCGGGTCACATAATATTTTCCGCCTTTTTCTATTTTCCATTTTTCCGATTCTTTCAGCTCCTGAAATCCTTCTTTTGTAAGAATATCCCGGATTGATTTTACTGCATGAAAAGCAGTCGGCGAGTTCTTTATAAATGATGTGAGTTCTTTAATTGTCTGGTTCTCCATAATGTTCCTCCTGGCATTTCAGCCCCTTTATTTTCCAGATTCTTTTGCACGTTCACACTCGGCAAGCTTCAGCATGATAATTCCAAGTGCAGTCAGCACTACCGGTGTGATCACATTCATTGCAAAGGTAAATGGATTTTTGTTATACATTCCCATTATACAACAGATCAGTGTCACAAAAAACACCATCCTCCAAAAAAGTATGCGATCTTCTGATTTTTCACAAAACGGTATTCTGCCGGAATCCGGTCAATACATTTCCTTTAATTCTACTAAATTCCCCTTTATTCTGCAAACTGTCTAATGATGTCTTTTACAATAAGGACTGCTTTATCCATTCCTTCTACCGTGATATGCTCAAATACGCCATGGAATGCATGTCCGCCCGTTCCAAGATTCGGACACGGAAGTCCTTTGAAGCTGAGTCTTGCACCGTCTGTTCCCCCACGGACCGGTGACACGATTGGTGTAATACCTGCATGCTCAATCGCTGCTTTTGCGTAATCGATCAGCTGCATGCACGGTTCAATCTTTTCGCGCATGTTGTAATAAGATTCTACAATCTCAACTTTCACTTTTCCTTCGCCGTACTTTTTATTCATCTCTTCTGCGATATCACGAAGTTTCTGTGCTCTTGCGTCAAAAGATCTGCGATCAAAATCACGGATAAAGTATTTCATCTTAGTCGTTGTCACATTTCCCTGCACGCTGACCAGATGATAGAATCCTTCATATCCTTCGGTTGTCTCCGGTCTTTCATTTACCGGAAGCATCTGGTGGATCTCGGTTGCAATGGTCTGTGAATTAACCATCACGTCTTTTGCTGATCCCGTATGTACGCTGACACCGTGAATGGTGATAAATGCAGTCGATGCATTGAAATTCTCGAACTGAATCTCGCCTTCCTCATCACCGTCCAAAGTGTAAGCATAGTCAGCACCAAAACCTTCCACATCAAAATGCTTTGCTCCTCTTGCAATCTCTTCATCCGGTGTAAATCCGATGCAGATCTTTCCATGCGGAAGTCCTTCTTTGATGATCTCTTCTGCCACGGTAAGAATCTCTGCGATTCCCGCCTTGTCATCTGCCCCAAGAAGTGTGGTTCCGTCAGTTGTAATCAGAGTTCTGCCCTTTAATTCTGCAAGGTACGGGAACTCATCTACTTTCAGAATATCTCCGGAACCTTTCAGGACAACGTCCTTCCCGTCATAATTCTCAATGATCTGTGGCTTTATATTTTCCCCTGATGCATCTGCCACAGTGTCCATATGCGCAACCAGACCAAGCGACGGCTTGTCTTCGCATCCAGGAGTTGCAGGGATGTGTCCATATACATATCCCTTGTCGTCCACTCTTGCATCTGCGATTCCAAGACCTTTCATCTCTTCTACAAGCATTCTTGCCAGTACCAGCTCTCTGTCTGCTGACGGGACAGTATCGCTTGTCTCATCACTGGTTGTCCATACCGGAACGTAGTTTAAAAATCTTTCGTAAGCTCTCATATTGTTAGGTTCTCCTTTGCTTTTCTTAGTTTCATTTTATTACATAAATTGTCGGATGTACATTGGCGAATGTCGACAATTTATGGGGTTTTATTTTGTTCAAAATTTTCGCCAAGATAAAAGTTTTTCACTTTTTCAGGTGTTGTATGTTTCCATTTGTGATAGTTTTTCGGTTCTACTTTTTCTTAATATTGTAGATTTTTCTACAGCATAAGTTCGTGGTAAACTTCGCCGTATAGGTTTTTCCATTTGGCGAGACCATCTTCCAGGATCATGTAGCTGTGGGCGCTGTTTTCTTTTGGGATGGAAACGGAGCCTGGATTTAAGTAGAGGTTCTCGTTTCCGAATGGTTCCCAGGCCGGTACGTGGGTGTGACCGTGTAGGAGAATATCGCCTGGCTGCATTGGGATTGGGGTCATGACGTTATGATGGTGTCCGTGGGTGGCGTAAATGATCCTGTTGCCGCACGGGATCACTGCATAATCTGCCATGATTGGAAAATCCAGTACCATCTGGTCTACCTCTGTGTCACAGTTTCCGCGTACACAGAATAATTTCTCTTTGACTTCATTTAACATTTTGATTACCTTTTTGGGTTCGTATTCCAGCGGAAGATCATTTCTTGGTCCATGATACAGGATGTCGCCCAGAAGTAACAGTCTGTCCGGACATTCTTTTTTCATCGCATCCAGCATTTCCAGACAATAATATGCGGATCCGTGAATATCTGATGCAATCATTAGTTTCATAACGTTCGTCTCCTTTTCTTCTATCTTTTTGGTAAATATTTCTGTTTCTGTAAATCTTTCATAATTATAAATAGGGGGATTGCGTAGCAATGGAAATGGAGCAATCTGGTATCATCATAAATATTCTGCCGTGACAGATTTCTCACTCATTTTCATCTCAGACGGTGTACCGGCAAACAGCAGTCTTCCTCCGGCATCTCCTCCTTCTGGTCCTAATTCTACCACATAATCAGCGGATTTGATAAATTCTATGTTATGTTCGATAACAAAAATGGAATTCCCTTCATCCACCATCTGGTTCAGAAGCTTTAACAGACTCCGGACATTCTTGATATGCAATCCGTTTGTCGGCTCATCAAGAATGAAAATACGGTCTTTACTTCCGAGATAAGAAGCAAACTTCATTCGCTGCAACTCTCCGCCGGATAAAGTAGAAAGTGCCTGATTCAGGTGCAGATAAGAAAGTCCTACTTTTTCCAGAGGCTCCAGCGCTTCGCTGATCTTTGTTCCTCTGAAAAATTCCCCTGCCTGTGCAACAGTCAGATCCATCACTTCCGCAATATTCTTTCCATCTACTTCGTATTGCAAAACTTCTTTTGAATACCGAAGTCCTTTACACACATCACAGGTCGTCTCGATGTCATCCATAAATGCCATATCCGATACGATCACTCCTTTTCCCTTACATGCCGGACACTTTCCTGCGCCGTTAAAAGAAAACAAAGATGCCTTCTGACCGCACCGCTTTGCAAATATTTTCCGGATTTCATCTGCGACTCCCAGATAGGTCGCCGGAGTGGATCTGAGACTTGCGCCTGCAGCGCGCTGGCTTACAAACACTACATCCTCTCCCATACTGCGGTAAAAGCTTTCCATCAGAGAACTTTTTCCGGATCCGGCAACACCAGCGATCACAACCAGATTTCCTATTGGAAATTCGATGGTAATGTCCTTCAGATTGTGAAGATTGATATGCTCCATCCGCCATATTCCTTTCGCTTCCCTTGCTTTTGCTTTTAGAGAAGTAGTAAGCCGCATCTCTTCTCCGGTCGGCGTATCACTCTTTAAAAGTTCCTTATAACTGCCTTCAAATAAAACTCTTCCACCGGCCATTCCCGGTTCCGGACCCATTTCCACAATGTGATCGGCCATCTCGATCATTTTCCGGTGATGCTCCACCAGAACAACCGTATTTCCACCATCTCTCAATTTTTCCAGTGCACGGCGCATCCGCTCAATATCATGATTATGAAGCCCTGCACTCGGTTCATCCAGAATATACAACAAATCAGAAAGCGAGGAATTCAGGCATTTTGCAATCTTGCATCTCTGGATTTCTCCACCAGATAAAGTAGATAACCCTCTGTCCAGAGACAGATATCCCAGTCCGATATCTATAAGTGCAGACAGTTTGGTATGCAGTGTATCCTGAATATCTTTTGCAAGCGGATCTTCTATTTGGTCAATCCACGCACACAGCTCGGATAATGGAAGTTTTATTACATCAGCAATATTTTTCCCGTCAATTTTGCAGGACAACACCTTCTGATTCAATCTTGCCCCATTACACTCCGGACAAACTCCATGACTGGTGATCGGATCCAATAATTCCCTGTGAAGTTTTCCTTCTTCCGAATTTAGGACACTGCGGTACATCCGATGCACAAGACCTTCGTATTTCGCAGTTTTCGGCCATCCTTCCGGTGGATTCTTAAGACGTATCTGCGGTGAATACAAAAACAGTTCCAATTCTTCTTCGGAATAGTCTTTAATCTTCTTATTCAGATCAAACAATCCACTGTTTGCATAGCGGATCCATCTCCACTGCCCCGGCTCAAATGCCACATAATGGATCACCCCGTCATCATTCAGACATTTATCAAAATCCACCAGCTTATGCACATCCAGATCTGTCACTTCTCCAAGTCCGTTACACCGCAGGCAGCATCCCTGTGGATGATTGAATGAAAAGCTGTCCGAATAACCGACAAAAGGCTGTCCCACTCTGGAAAATAAAAGCCTCAGAAGGGTATAGGTATCCGTATAAGTTCCAACCGTCGACCGCTGATTCGGCGACGGCTTTTTCTGATTGATTACAATTGCTGCCGGTAGATTCTCAATCCGTTCTACATGCGGTCTTCCGTATTTTGGAAGATATTGCTGCACAAAACTCGGGAAAGTATCATTTAATTCCCTGCGTGACTGCGCCGCAAGAGTATCCAGAACCAGCGAAGATTTCCCGGAACCTGATACTCCGGTAAATACTGTGATCTGATGCTTTGGTATCCGGATGGATACATTTTTCAGGTTATTCTCCATCGCATGGTGAACAATAATCTCATTTGTTTCCATATATTTATATTCCTCTGTTTTACTCTTTCTACAGTAATTTCTGTATTTCTTATTGTATCTTTATCAAAAAAGAAAGTAAATAGCAAGTTTTGGTTGACTTTAGTATGGTAGATTGATAATATAGTGACGTGACATTTTTTGAAATTATATGAGGAGAGATTATTATGAAAAAAATAACAGCACTTGCACTTACTTCAGCAATGGTATTATCCCTTGCAGCATGCGGAGGTTCATCTTCCGATACAAAAACTTCAGATGATTCAAAAAAAGCATCCAAAAGCGATGTAGAATACGTTCAGGACAAAGGAACCCTGGTAGTTGGAATCACTGATTTTGAACCAATGGATTACAAAGATGATAACGATGAATGGATCGGTTTTGATGCTGATATGGCAAAAGCATTTGCAAAAAGCCTTGGCGTAGATGCTGAATTTGTCGAGATCGACTGGGACAATAAAGTCATGGAGCTGGATGGAAAAACCATCGACTGCGTATGGAATGGTATGACACTTACTGATGAAGTAACCAGCGCAATGGCATGCACCTCCGCTTACTGTAACAATGCGCAAGTAGTGGTTGTTCCTTCTGATAAAGCAGACAAATATCAGGACAAAGACAGTCTGAAGGATCTTTCTTTTGCAGTTGAATCCGGAAGTGCCGGAGAAGAAGCTGTAAGCGGAGAAGGATATGACTACACTGCGGTTTCTTCACAGTCTGATGCCCTGATGGAAGTTGCAGCCGGAACCTCTGATGCAGCAGTCATCGACCTTCTGATGGCCGGTGCTATGGTCGGAAAAGGTACCGGATACGAAAATCTGACTCATACAGTTGAGCTTACTACCGAAAAATATGGAGTTGGATTCCGCAAAGGTTCCGACCTTGCAGACAAACTGAACGAATTCTTCAAGACAAGCTACAATGATGGTTCTATGAAGAAATGCGCTGAAACCTATGGGGTTCAGGATGCCATCATTGAGCAGAAATAATATTTAAGGCAGGAATTTTTTATGGATCTGATTATGAAACAAATGCCGGTCGTAGTGTCCGCACTGAATGTCGGCTTTTTACAAACTTTAAAATTATTTATTGTGACGCTGATCGGTGCCCTTCCTCTCGGACTGGTCATTGCCTTTGGCTCTATGTCTCATTTCAAGCCTCTTAGCTGGCTTGCGAGACTGATCGTCTGGGTGATCCGTGGTACCCCGCTGATGATCCAGCTTCTGATCATCTACTATTTCCCCGGGCTGGTCTTACATAACCCGATCTGGGGTGGTGGTGAAACAGGACGATTCCTTGCAGCAGCCGTATCTTTTATCATCAATTACGCCTGTTATTTTTCAGAAATCTACCGCGGTGGAATCCAGGGTGTTCCGGAAGGTCAGAAAGAAGCCGGTCTTGTACTTGGCATGACAAAGCATCAGATCTTTTTCAAGATCACACTCCTTCAGATGATCAAACGCATTGTACCACCGATGTCAAATGAGATCATCACCCTGGTAAAAGATACTTCTCTTGCACGTATTATCGCGCTGCAGGAGATCATCTGGGCAGGACAGGCATTTATGAAAGGCTCACATGGCATCTCCGGTGCCATCTGGCCGCTGTTCTTTACCGCTGTTTATTATCTTATTTTCAATGGTATCCTGACCGTTCTTCTCGGACGCCTTGAAAAGAAACTGGAATATTTCAGATAAGGAGAATTCATATTTATGCCAATCTTAGAAGTAGAACATATCAGTAAATCTTTTAATAAAACTCCTGTCTTAAAAGACGTTGGATTTAACCTGGAAAAAGGACAGGCTGTTTCCATCATCGGATCTTCCGGAAGTGGAAAGACAACGCTTCTCCGCTGCCTGAACTTTCTGGAACATCCGGATAACGGAATTATCCGGGTAAATGGCGAAACACTTTTTGATGCCTCTGTCCCGGCAACCACTCAGGAATCCGTGATCCGTAAAAAACGACTGCATTTTGGTCTGGTGTTCCAAAACTTTAATCTGTTTCCGCAGTATACCGCTCTGGAAAATGTAATGCTTGCCAAAAAGCTTCTCGCCGCAGAGCAGCCGGATTTTAAAGAAAGAAAGCGTGAAATCCTGACCGCCATCGAGGTACAGGCAAAGGTTCTTCTGACACAGATGGGGTTGGATAACCGGATGGACAATTATCCGCATCAACTTTCCGGCGGACAATGCCAGCGAGTTGCTATTGCAAGGGCACTTGCCCTGCAACCGGACATCCTCTGTTTTGATGAGCCGACTTCTGCACTGGATCCGGAACTGACCGGAGAAGTATTAAAAGTTATCCGCGAGCTTGCCGACCAGAATACGACGATGATCATTGTAACCCATGAGATGGCATTTGCACGCGACGTTGCCGATCATGTGATCTTTATGGACGACGGACGCATCGTTGAACAGGGTGATCCGCGTCAGGTGTTTGAAAATCCAAGTGAAGAGAGAACAAAACAGTTTCTTTCGCGGTTTCATGAAGGATAAGCTGTTAGATGAAGAAGAGGACTTGTAAGGTTTTAGTCTTACAAGTCCTCTTGAAATTTTATCTATTACATTTTTCCATTTGTGGATAGCATTCTTTCGCAAACTTTTTGTTATCCCAATAGCATGGTTTTTGAGGTGTCTTATAAAGATCGCATTCACTACATCTGTTTATTGTCTTTTTGTCCTTTTCCTAACTTCACCTGCTTTCCCATTTTCATTGACTTTCCCTTTGCCGCACCTTATACTTAAAAGTAATGACTTAAGAAACGGGGGAAATATTCTATGTCAAAATCTTCAGCCAAACTGATGACCGAAGGCTCCATCTGGAAGCGTATCGTTGCTTTTGCGATCCCGCTTTTCTGGGGAAACCTTTTTCAGCAGCTATATAACACCGCCGACTCTCTGATCGTTGGAAATTTTCTTGGAAGCTCTGCACTTGCCGCTGTCAGCTCTTCCGGTAATCTGATCTTTCTTATGGTCGGTCTTTTTAATGGAATCGCCATCGGATCCGGTGTCATCGTTGCCAAATATTACGGTGCCAGAGACATTGCGAATTTACAGAAATCCATCCATACAACCGTTGGTTTCGGACTGATCTGCGGCGTGATCCTTACCATTGTCGGTATCATTGCCGCACCACAGATCCTGGTACTTATGGGAACACCGGAGGCGGTACTTCCAAACTCGATTACTTATTTCCGGATCTACTTTACCGGCTCACTTGCCTTTGTCATGTACAACTTCTTTGTCGGCATTCTGCAGTCCGTCGGTGACAGTACCCATCCTCTGATCTACTTAATCGTTTCTTCGGTAACGAATATCATTCTTGACCTTGTACTGATCGCAGGTCTTGGATTTGGTGTAGGTGCTGCCGCTTTTGCAACTGTCATCTCACAGTTTTTAAGTGCTATTCTCTGTATGGTACAGCTGCTTCACAGTCCGGAGGAGTTTCGGCTTCATCTGAACCGGATCAATCTGGATTCCTATATGCTCCGCCAGATCATTTCTTATGGTCTGCCCGCAGGACTCCAGAACTCGATCATTTCTCTGGCAAATGTATTCGTCCAGGCAAATATCAACCAGTTTGGGGAAATGGCGGTTGCCGGATGTGGTTCTTATATGAAGATCCAGGGATTTGGATTCCTTCCGATCACCTGTTTTGCACTGGCACTTACTACTTTTATCAGTCAGAATCTGGGAGCAAAAGAATATGAGCGTGCTAAAAAGGGCGCTGTATTCGGTGTGATCTGTTCCCTTACGATCTCTGAGCTGATCGGTATCTGCGTGCATTTTACCGCTCCACAGCTTCTATCTGCTTTCAGTTCCACCGCAGAGGTTATCCGCTACGGAGCCATGCAGGCTCATACGGATACCTTTTTCTACTTCCTGCTTGCTTTTTCACACTGTATGGCAGGAATCATGCGCGGAGCCGGTAAATCCACAGTCCCGATGTATGTTATGCTGGTATGCTGGTGTCTGATCCGCGTTTCTTATATCGTGATCATTTTAAAATTCATCCCGTCCATTCAGATGATCTTCTGGGCTTACCCGATGACCTGGGCGCTCAGTTCCATTGCTTTTCTGATTTATTTCCTAAAGTCAGACTGGATACACGGACTGGAAAGATAAATTCCACAAATTTATACTTGACTCATCGTATACAAAAAACCATTACAGGATCTGATGAAATCACATCTCTCCTGCAATGGTTTTCTTTTATCCTAACCCACATACAGTTTCTCACTGCTGTATCCGTTTTATTTCCATTATTTATCCATTCATATTTCCGTTTCGTCAAGAATACGGAAATGTTTCCTGTCTACTTCGATCAGCCTATCTTTCTGCATCTTCCCAAGCTCATTTGACATCGCGGACCTGTCTACATTCAGATAATCTGCAAGCTGCTGCCGGTTGAACGGGATGTCAAATTCTTTCTTCCCGTTTTCCATAGCCTGATAAGACAAATACGACAGCAGTCTTCCCCGGATCGATTTTGATGAAATATGAAAAATCCGTTTCGACAGACGGAGATTCTTCTCTGCGGAAAGCTTCAGCAGATTTTCAATTAACGTATGATGAAACACACACGAATTGGAACAGACTTTCAGTATCCTTCCCACATCAAGAAACAAAATTCTTGCCTCTTCTGCCGCAACTACATTGACCATCAGCTTCTGCCCAGGAATCGCTGCATATGTTTCTGCAAAAATCTCGCCTCTTCCAGCCCGGTCCAGAATGCTGTGATTCCCCCAGATATCATCATTCTCAATGAACACGCTGCCGGAAAGAACCACGCCCATTGAAGTAACCTCATCCCCGGCATGGTAAATGATTTCATCTTTTTTATAAGTCTTTTCTACCGGATTCAGACAGTTCAGCATCTGTCTGGCGTCCTCCTTCGTGACGCCCCGGAAAATTGCTGCCTCCTCAAATATGCCCATTTCTGCTACTCCTCAATTCTCAATGCATTTCTGTCCGCTTTTTAACCAAATCAAACAGCAAAACAAATTACGAATATCCACCTGACTTTATTTCCCAAAGTTATTTTTTCGTTTCTTTCTCTGATATATTCTGCTTAGTCCATCCTCTGTTTCCTTTTGCAATCTTGTTTTTATAGCCTTTTTCGTCTTAGTATGTGCCCGGATTGCTCCATTATTATATAATTCATACTTTTGACGATTACATCATCTTACTATATTTTTGCAAAATCGACAAAGCTGTACCGTTTATCTCCGCCAGATAAAACAACATTCTCTATAGACATTCATTCAATAAGATTTTTAAACTCAATCGTTTCCAACCTATACAAAAAACGGAGAACAAGATTTTTCAAAGTTGTACATGACTTGAACAATCCTGTTCTCCGGTTAATATCTTATGATTTCCTGCTCCCTGACATAACCTCACATTTGTCAGATTCTGCGTCTATTCTATAAACATCGCATCCCGTATGATTACGGGTGTACCACCATTTCTAACATTTGTTAGATTTTTACTGATTCTCAGAATGCTCATATGTATTCTCTCCAGTCATTATTACGGTTCCTTTTGATTCTTCGATGCACTCCTCATTATCAAGTGTACCGTAGGTTGCTACTGCTGGTGTACTTCCCTGGAACTGCAATCCGGATCCGTTACCAAAGTCGATCGTTACCCAGTTGTAACCGCTATCCTGGACTTTCTGATCGCAAAATTCATCGTACTGTTCCATCGTGACTTTTTTCATTGTCTCCAATGGAACTGTGATATAGGCGTATTCGCCCAACTTCTTTGTCTTAGTTCCGTTCATTACATCGCATACGATTACCTCTGCATCCAGAAGTGGATTTCCGGTCTTGCTTTCTTCTGATTCTAAAACGTTTTCCCGGCTTTCGGTATCATTTTTATCCGTTTCGGTCACGTTTTTATCCTTTTTGCTATCATTTTTATCAGAATCGTTTATGCTTTCCTGGTTCTGAGCATCCTTCATACCGTCTTTCGCTCCATCCGAAAAACCGCATCCGGTCATTCCTGCAACCAGTATACATGATAACATTGCTGCTAAGATTCTTTTACTCATTTTCTTTCCTTTCCGGTGCATCCTGACTGAAATTATACCACCTTGATCTCTGGGTTGTCTACCACATTTCCCAACAAAAGTGCGTATTCCTTTGTCGGACCGAGCGGCATTGCATCGTCTGTGGTGTTCGACACCATATAAAAGCCGACAGTTTCCATGTATTCCTCATCGTTCGGGCAATATGCGGCGTATTTGCCGTAGCAGATCTCCATTCGGACTGTTCTATGCTCCGGATTGTAGATCACATCACCCTCAAACAGCCTTTCCCCGGTCATATCTTCCACACAAGCGAATCTCTGGATCGTTTCTGGGATCACTTCCATCGCCCTGAGAATCAGATACCCGTTTTCCTCCGAATAGCCATCCTGCATCAGCATGAATGATTTGCCATTTTCCACGCACACTACGTTTCCAATGTGCCACGTTCCAGACATATCTCCCATAAGTTTTGCCCGGCAGATTCCGGAAGATCCATTGTAATTGTATTCATGTAGAACTTTATTCTCCCATAATGCCTCTTTGAGCTTCCTTCTTGCCTCTGTGAGCCTTTTTCGCTCGCTGTCCATTCTTCCGTTCACATGTCCGATGAAATCTGCCATCATCCGCATTGTGTCCTTGCAGAACTCCTCATTGATGATATATTCTTCATGTGTATACTCATGGAGGAAGGCGTCGATACGCCTCCTCAGCTCATTTTTATTCCTGATGTCCATTCTGCACCTCCTCGAATCTGTACTCCTGGTCTGCATCCGGGTATTTCTTCCGGTCTACCTTACCAACAAACATTCCATAAGGTCTACTCCAGATAGCTCCGTCCTCGCATTTATAGACCACGTAGTATTGTCCTGGAGATTCCGTGTCCTGGCTGATCGCTATCACTTCAACGATTTTCCCTTTGAAATATCTGTAGGTTTTCCCGGTTTCCACGCTTCGATCTTCTCGCACTGGATATTTGTCATGGAAATACTTCTCGCACTCTGCCAGGTCGCAATTTTCATAGTTCAGCGGATTTTCATCTGTCCAGTCCGGTATATCAGCCTCTTTGACGTGTACATGCTGTCCGAACGTGTCATTCAAATGCCTCAATTCCTCCCATATCCAGGCTGCTTCATTTTCTCCATTCGGATCTACCAGGTAACCACTTATCTTGAAAATTTTTCCGTCCATAATTTCCTACCTTTCTTGCAAATTCTCTTGATCGCACTTTCTTCTTTTACTCTTCCTGAGCGTTTTTTCTTCCATTCTCTCAGGTATTCCAACTGTTCTTGATCCTCTTTTTCTCTTTCATTCATCACTTATGTTACCTATAACCTCCATTTCCGAGTTTTCTATATCATGTGCTGTAAGTGGCACGGCTCCGGTTGCATTGTCCGGATATCTTTCATAGAACCATCCAGATACCTTGTCAACTTCTTCCTCGCAAATATTGTCGTATATTGGCCTCTCTGCGAAAATTATCCTATTGAGCATGCTATCTTTTCCAAGGATCCGCACAACGTCATTTTCAAAGATCTTCTTTCCAGTTACGTCCGTAAATCCCGTATACTGGCATAAAGTTTTCGGTTCAATCGAAAACACCTCAAATGATCCAGGAGCGTAGCTTACCATCTTTGTAACGGATCCGTCCGTGCTGCAATAGTTCGGCAGCCCCTCCTCCCACTTTCCGGTGTCCGTCGATTTGGCTTTAAACAGAATTTTTCTCTGCATTATCGTACCTTCTTCCTTCTCTTTTTTTCTTTGATATATTCTTTTATGTTTTCACCTTCAAATGTATACAAATAATTCCCAAGCCCATCGTTAAGCCTGTCGCATACCTCCTGGCACTTTTCTTCCTGGTCAAACAGTATCTCTCTCACCTTGTCACTAAGTGTTCTTATTGCTTCTTTCTTATCCTCTTCTGTGGAGCTATCGCAAATTGTGCATGTATATCTTTCGTAATATACATCATCCCCATGTGAGCTTCTTTCTTCTGTGTAGTGGGCTACTATCTCTCCGCATCTGTATCTGTCGGTAAACTCGCTTAGAACATACATCTTTGGGTAATAATAATACTTGCTCTTTGTTTTACACTCGCACTCGTCCTCTGCAATTCTTCCAGATGGCAGTCTCACTTCTATTGATCTGTTTGAATTACACTTGCAGCATTTCGGACCGTATACGAGTTCTCTATCAACTTTCCACTTTACAACCTTGTGGTCTTTCATCAATTCGGAAAGTCTCATTTTTTTGGCGTTGTACTCGGCATTACGAATAATCCGGTCGCACTCGTCTTTCTTTTTCTCGTAATCCTTTTTTACTTCCTCAAAATGTTCCTTGACGCCCTGGAGCTTTTCGTTTTCTGCTCTTAATCTGTTCATTTCTTCCAGAATCTCTGATTTTACTGAGCTTTTGATGGCTTCTTTCAGGGCGTCTATTTGCTCCTGATACTCGCTTTCTGGGTAAAACTCCTCTTCTGGGTAATCGTAATACATACTATTTACACCTCTTTCTCATTTCTCTGCATATAGTTTCTATTGTATCTTCTGTAACGATAAGCCTTGTCCTACCGTCTATAGTTTCTGTTCTGCTATTTCGGATTAAGTTATCTTGCATATCGTCAATAGCAGCTCTATAGCCTGTGTCGAATAAAAGTTCCTTTTTCCTTCTCCCTAGCGGATCTCCGTACTGGAAAATCATGCTATTCCCTCCTCACGTTTTTCATTTTCAGAATATAATATTCTGTCCCAGGAACAGCTCCCCACTCCGGTTTTCCTTCCCCGACTGTCAATTTGCAATCCGCCAGGAAACACGAGGCATCCGTGGTATAGCCATTCCGGAACTTCACGGTTCCGATATCCTGATCCACTGTTGCAGCCAGGTTCCGGAACTCGGAAACGCTTGCCTGATATTCCTGATTTTTCAGCATAGCGGCATTTCTAAATCTGGAATCATAGTACCGTTTCAATTCTCGGTACTCCTCTGTCTTTTCTCCACTCAGGATCATATCAAACCACTTTTTTTCGATCGTCAATGTCAGCAACTTTCCCACCTCCCTTCGTTTGTGCTCTATTTGGTGCGTACATCCAGATCATTACCAGGGTGCAGATCCAGCACATCGCATACTGCCAGCGGCTGATTTCCCCGTCTACCAGGATCTGTATTCCCACAATGAACCAGGGAATACAGTTAAAATGCTTAAATATCATGCGCTTGATTCTTTTCATATCCTTTACCTCACATTTAACTGATTGCTAACTGCTCTTTATACAGTTTCTGGAATACATCACGCTCTGCTTCCGCTCGGATCAAATCTTTTTCCAGCTCTTTGATCCTCTCTTTGTCAAAAAGGCGTTCCGGCATCTGGATCGGAACTGGTTTCGCTGTTTCCAGGATCTGCATCGCTTTTTCTTCGATCGGATCCGGATCCGGCTCTTTGAATGCCTCCGCCCACTCTCTCACGTATTCGGACATCTTCATATTTCCACCAAGCCCGATGCTGACAGCAAGTGCCTTGTCAATCCGCTTCATTTCATCCATCGTGGCTTTTGCAAGATATTTTCCGATCCGCTTTTTATATACCGTCTCGATCTGCTCACATAGCGCTATGGAAGGGATCGGACTGCTCTTGATCCTAACGTGTGTCGGCATCAGTTTTTTCTCCCTGGATGTCAGGTACACTACTTCCACGATCGGAGCATGTTTGTTTCCAACGTCATTACTTACTATGATTCCAGGTCTCGCCCCCCCCCTGTTCGCTTCCGGAGTTTTCGCCCTCATTGATAAAAAAGATCTCTCCTCTGTGATACTCATTTTCTGTGTGCATACTATTGTCCTCCTATAAAATCCCATATTGTCAGCTGTCCTTCCCGGAGCTCCGGTTCCAAAATTGGCGATCCTAGGATTTCGTCCAACTTTTTCCGACTTTCTCTCAAATATTTGACGTAATATTCCGGATCCTGGCATCTTCGCATTACCACCAGATCGTCCCTCCGGATCGCATCTTCCATTCCCAGGACATAGCGTACTGGGTTCATACACTGACTGGTTTCTTTGTCCAGGTCTCCGCTGAGCTTACTTCTTAGGTACTGGAAGTCCTGATTCTCTTTCAGAACCTCCAGTGCAGCTGTTGACCTGCTCCGGATCCCGTCCGGATCTGCCATATAATGGACGCTTACCTCAGCTGGAATTTCCAGGAAATACTCCTCCGGATAATTTTCCGGATCCAGCTCTGTCTCCACTTGCTTCCGGAAGTACATGACGTGACTCCTGCATAAATTCATGTTTACCCCATCCGACCAGAAGGGATCGGATCCACCGTGTACTCTCAGATCTTCATACCTCTTCCGGCTGTCCTGGATCTCTTTTCCTAACTGTTTACTCCGTTTCTTTTGATCCGGCGTTTTCATCGAATTTTTCATTGATTGCCTCCATGATCTTACCGATCCGAACCTCTCCGATCCCTTTTACGGATCTGATTACCGCCTCAATGTCTTTTACATCCAAGGCATTCACAGACGCCTTTCCGTCCTCCCATCCGCTTTTATAAATATCGGTGCAAAAGTTCTCAAACTGCTGATGATCGTACTTTTTTACAGCCTTGTAAACTGCTCTGTTTACCAGATATCTCTTATTCTGAATTTTCTTTGCCATAATCACACTGCCTCCACATATGTAACTGTATTTATCTTGAATCCGTTCTCTTTGCAAAAGTCCCGGAAGAGATCCGACAGCTCTTTGAGCGTTTTCACGCTCTCGAACTGTGTTTCGTCCTCCATTCCATCGCTATTGATGAAGCCTATGTTGTACTTCTGGTTGTATCTGGAATAGCTTCCCTTTGCCGCTTTTCTTACCGTCATGACGCCTGCACCTCAGCTCCTAGTTCTTCGATAACTTTTCTCAGGGCATACTTCCCATTGGATGTGAGCTGTCTCTGCCATGCTCCCTGAGACGGGGCCCATCGGAAACCATTTGATTTCAGAGTGCTTCTGATTGCCTCATCTGGCTTTCCATCGAACACGATCTGTATTCGCATCAGTTCTATATTCTCAATTACCTTGAAATCGCCATAATCCGCCTCAGAGGTGCCTTTCTCTTTTGTCTTTTTCAGTTCATCAACTCTCTGCTGGCATCTCTTGATATTTGCCAGATTGTTTTGTAAAGCCCAGCTCGGATATGGAGATCTGTCATACCCGAACTGATCCATGGATCCCTGGAGCTTCTGGAGCTGTTTTTCTGTCAGGAGATCGCATCCCTCCAGCGTATGATGCTTGCGGTAATACTTGTTGATCTCCTTCATGTTTTCCTGAACTTCCCTCAAACTGTCAATTTTCTCCTCCAGGGCTTCAATAGCGTTTTCGTCATCACTCTTGATAACCTCTTTTGAGTACAGAAGGTTATTCAGCTTTCCTCGGATCGACTGGCAGTAATTGTAGAACTCATGGTTTTTATCCCAGGCTTTGACCTGTTTCTCTTTCTTCTTTACCGGGAAGTTTCCGGCTCCAGAGATCATCACAGACGGACACATGCAGCCGATTCTTGCCTCCTCATTGAAATATTTCCCCAGGTTCTTTGCATATCTGGTTGCCAGCCTCCAGGCTCTTTCTCGGTATTCTTCTCCTCTTCTGGCAACTACTTCTTCTGCCAGATCATATACTTCGTTGACGTCCTCCTGGTATTCTTTGGTTCTGGATCCCAGCTGATACTCATTAAAAGACATCATATTCTGGGCTGTTCTTGCAGCCTCTTCATTGATTACTACAAATTCTCTTTCGCTCATGGTTTACTCCTCCTCGATCTCTTCTCTTACTTCGCATCTTATTTCCGGTTTTGATTCATGGTTCAATCTGGAAAGGCTCCACCCCTCAGATACATTACTCATGGAGATGTAGCCATTCGGTGTGATGTAGATATACGCTCCGTCTGTCTGGATCTCTCTTTCATCCCCGAACTTTTTCAAGATATCCGCTACGATCGCAAGATGCGGAAAGCACTCAGCGTACATCTGTTTAAAATCCTCTTTTTCTGCCTCCAGGCGTTCCATTTTTGACATTGTAATTTCCTGCATTTCTGCTTCCTCCTTATATTCCAGTGACACATGCCACCAATTATCTGTTAATTTGATATCTCTGATAATGGACTTCCGGATCTGTTCCATTGTTTTCATGCTTACGATCTCCCTGGAAGTAAATTCCAGTTTTTCACTCAAGTCTCCGGTCATCATTTCGTAATGGATCTCTCGCTCGTCATCCGGATCGGACTTACAGAAGTCCAGGAACTTCCTGCCGATCCATTTCTTTAGATCTTCCACTCTCACTCCTCCTCATAATCTTCATACTCGATCCCGGCGATCTCGCAGATGCTTTCATAGTCGGAACCATTTTCGTACATGTTCCGGATCGTTTGCCCGTGGATCGTGCCATCCCACATCCGGATCATATTTTCGATTGCCTCATTCAGTCTCTGATTGCTTCTGTCTGCCATCATTTCTCTACCTCCTCAATAATCTCTGATGCAAGCTCTTCGCCGTATTTTGTTGCCAGGAACATTCTTGCGTATCCCCATTCTTCCGGAGTGTTGGACTTGTCAAACATTCCTACTGCATCTCTCCGACACTGTTCTTCTGTCAGATCTCCACTGGCTACCGTCTCAATTCTCCTCCGGATCTCCTCCATGCGTCTCATTGCTTGCCGTCTTTCTTTGTCCAGATCCATCATAATGTTTGCAGCCTCCAGCATGCTCTTGATCAGTGGCATGCCTCCGGTTTCGTATAAAGTAGCGATCTGATCTTTTCCACCGACTTCGTTAATTGCCGGGTGCCAGGTGTATACTGTTTCAATGATCTCGTAATTCTGATCGGAGATCTCGCCTCCAACTCTTTCCTCAAATTCATGCTTCATCATAGCTTTTGTCCTCCTCAACTTTCTTGTAATCTTCCAGGATTCCCATAAGCGTTGCTTTCCCGATCCGGAACTTCTGTTTATGTCCACATCTGGTCCCCATATAATTGACAACTGTTCTTTCCGGAAGCTCATGCTTTATGTACTGGATCATGTAGTAATGACCGTCTCCATGGTGAACCACATCTATAAATTTGTGCTCATTCCGGATATTCCGGAAGGTTGCTCTTTCTGTTCTGTTTGCTCTGGATCTCTTAATCATATCCGCTTCCTCCTATTCCTCAACCTTTTTGATATAGATGTATCTCTCGCCGTTTTCATCCTCGTAGATGCCGTTGTACATGTTCCAGACTTTATCAGCTCCAACCTCTGTGTAGTGCTGTCCCCCAAACATTACGTTGTCGTTCTCGTCAACGATGATGTAATTCTCTTTGCTGGCTGCCTCTTTTCTCAGTCTGTCGATCGTCAGGATCAGGCTCTGTTTTGAGGTTCCATATAACTTCTTTCTGTCAGCTCCCAGTTCTGCAGCCAGGTCTCTAAGTTCATTTGTGTTCATTTTTGATAAGCTCTTTTTCATATCTTTCTATCTCCATTTCCGTTCGTGTCGTTCATTTGTTTTCTGTTGATGCTTGAAGTATAACTCACTGTAGTGCGTTATGTCAAGGCGTGTTCTGCATTTTTTTGTAAAAAAATTAGAGGCATGCGTTTATGCCTCTAAAACAGTGCGTTTTTCTTTATTTTCTCACATATTGAAATTCATATCCCATAGCCTCCAGGATCGCTTTCAGTTTTCCGAATCCAGGTGCTTCCCGTTCAAAAACAGCGTACAGTGAGTTTTTATCAATATCCAACTCACCTCCATCTTTTTTCCTGATGTCTATATCACGATCTAGTGCGTTGAATATTCTTCTCACGGTGTTAAAGTTTGGATTTGCCCTAGTCAGGACATCAAACACCGATTGTCTCGTTAATCCTGTTCTTCGTCCTAACTCCATCTGAGTAACGCCCTCTTCTTTCATTGTCTGCTTAATATATTCAATCACTTCCATGGCTTTCCCTCCGTTTGCTATAGCATACTCCAGGAAGGATCGGCTTGTCAAGGCGTATATTACATTTCGGAGCAAATATCCAATCGTGCGTCATAATCGCACCTAGATCCGGACTTGTCGCACATCTGGCACAGCATTACTCTAGCTCCGCAACGGGGGCAATAGGAAACCAACCCCCACTCCGGATCCCAGGAAAACATGTTGTGTGTCTCACAGTACTGGCAAAACCCAGTTGTCAGAGAACCTTTGATGTCCTCCAACTCCTGGGCTGTCCTTCTCATGTTATTCTTTATGTTCCGGTTCTCTGTCTCTCGCCTCCTGATGCGTTCATTCTGCCTTTTTAGCTTTTCCGATCGCTTTCGCAATCTTTTCTTCAAGATTATATTTTCTGCTTTCTGAATCATGCCTCAGTGCCTCCTTCCAGGTCATCATCAAATACATACTTCGCCCCCGGAAGTGTAAACGCTCTCGGAGAAAACTCCGGGCCAGAAATAATCAGCCCCATTTCACGCATTTCCTGCATGTAATGACACGTTGAGCTGGTGGACTTTAATCCGATCCCGTCCCCGATCTCACGGACACTCGGTGGAAATCCCTTCTCGCTCATGTATCGCTTACAAAAATTCAAAATATCTTTGTGACGTCTTTTTATTACCTTTTTCTCTACCATATATTGTACCTCCAATCCGGATCCACTTTGTAAAATATTGCTATAAATGCTGGATCGTATTCTGCCGACATCGGATATTCGCCACGGATCCGGAATACTATTTCCTCGATGTCCGGCTCGTTCAGATCTTCCAACTTGCAACCATATTCTTTTTCCAGATCATCTAGCTCGTCATCCAGGCTCAGGATCTGCCGCTCTGGTTCCGGTTTCCAGTCCTTTGGAACTCTCTCATACTCTTCACGTCTCCGCTCCCAGTATTCATCCTCATTCGGTATGCTCCACATTTTTACTCCTTCCAAACTTCATTAGCTTCTTTCTTGCAATCTCGCTCCGTGTAATAATCATACAAGAACTCTTTCTGTGCTTTTGTCATGTCTCTAACCAGGCTTCCGGTCGCAAATGCGATCCCCTGCGATGGATTGTGAAGCAGTACCCAGCCCCGATCTGTAAGCCAGCCTCCAGCGTCAAATATATCTTCGCTCTGATCCGGGTAATTCTCTTCCACGTATTTATTCGCCCAGTCTTGGTGTTCTCCCCACTCAACTTCATGGAAAGTTCCATTCGGCTCCAACCACCCGAAATCTCCGGTTGTATGCTCTTTTTCATCCATCATACGGGTTATGAAGCTGTCAAGTCTCGCCTGCTCTCTATCTTCGTTCGTTTCCTCTCCTAGCTCTTTTCTTACTGCTCTTTGTTCGCCTTCCGAAAGATGTTCCATTGCCACATTGAACCTTTCTGTCATTCTATCCAGATCACTTTTCAAGGCTTTTTTCGACTGAGGTATCTTCCAGACATTCATACCACTTGGTAGCTCTTCCTCTTCTCCTGGCTCATATGTTTCCAGGTGGTACGTTCCGTCAGCAGTATTGCCTTTCAGTGCTGCTCTTCCCATCAGGATATCTTCTGCATACCTCCGGATCTGAGCTTTCGGTGTGTCTGTTCCGGTCATACTGTCCACCAGGATTTCCATGATTTTCTCAATACTCTTTTCCCCAGAGTAAAACCACTCCCTAGCGATCTGAGTAATAAACTCTCCCGTGATTCCAAACGAAAGTGTTCTTTTTTCTCCTCCCATCTCCGTACCTCCTACTCTTGATTGCAATAATCAATAAATGCCGTGATTGTCTCGTCTGCCTCGCAACGTGTATAAAGTCTCTTTTTGCGGTTTTTCTTTCTCCATAGCGGTAACCCGTGCATTTTCCGCTGGTTATTTGTCAGCAACATCGGTTTCATGTTTTCCATGCTCTCTCCATCTCCGGAGGTCTGCCGCCTCCGGTCGGCACTATGTAATCAATCCAGAAGCAACTCCTGGCTGATTGTGTACTGTTCCTGGAGCTTTTCAAAAGCTCTTTCGGTTACTGTGTATTCAAACCATCCAGCCATGTACTGATAATTTGGTCTGAGGTTCTTCGCCTCTTTCACACCATCTTTTTTGATCCCTCTGCCTTTCAGCTCCAGCGGAGTGTTGATGTGGTAATGTCTGCCGTAATAGCTCCGCTCTGCTTCGATCTGACACTTTGGCTTCTGTTCTCCCATTTCTGGAGTGTAGCAGTACAGCCCCGGTTTCTCCGGAATCACTGCTGGCTTTTCTTCCGGTCTTGCATTTTCCAGGCGTCTTGTCCGGATCTGTTCCTGGAGCGTTTCAATCTCTCCAGGTTTGAAATCGCCCTCCTCATGGCAAACTGCCATGATCTCTGCATACTCCTCTACTACCTGGTTGTCAGATGCCAGATTGATAAGCTGTGTCAGGTTCAAAAAGATGTTGCTGTGTGTCTGTGGAAACTGAATAATTGTTGCTGCCATAATGTCTCTACCTCCCGATTATGCGTAAATGAATTTTCTGAGATCTTCGTCTCTGCAATCACTGTCTAACCATTTGTCGAACTGATCCGGAAATCTTTTCTCCAGCTCGTCCATGAACCATCCTCTCAGCGTGGATGTGTTTGGATCTGTCATGGTGGTTGTCATTTCCCACTGATCCAGAAGCTGTGATGTTGCCAGGGATCCGATCAGGTTTCTTGCTCTCTGCTCCGGTGCCGGTTTGCTTTCCTCTTCGTCTATCAGCTCGATTTTATCCATCAAAGTTCTCCAGTAAAACACTCTGCCATCGCTTGTTACAAGAAATTCTTTGTGAAGATTGCTGTTTTCTTCTTTCAGGTCATATGCTTTACATTCAACCACTTTTCCGTCAATGTATTCGTGTGTGGTATCTTCAAATTCCGCTTTTTCTTCCAGGTATGAAATAAATTCTCTGACTGTGAGCTTGTCCATGAGCTTTTCTGTAGCAATCATAAAATTTACTCTGTATCTGTTAGCGTCCTCGTTTTTATATCTCATGGTGTTCCTCCTATCTTTCTTCGACTGATCCGATCTCCAGATCATATGACCTTGTTTCTGTGCCCTTCATGTATCTTTCAAGTGATTTTCTCAATTTTGAAATAGCATCGTCTTCATCCTTGCCAGCGATTACTCTTGAATCAAGATCGCCCTTGATTTCCTCGTAATCGTTAATCATCAGGTACTCGTTTATTCTGAAATAGATTTTATATTTTTTCATTTCGTTTTCCTCTTTTCCGTTCGTGTGTTTGTTTTTCTTGATGCTTGAAGTATAACTCACTGTAGTGCGTTATGTCAAGGCGTGTTCTGCAAATAATTAAAAATATTTTTCCGGATGGGTTTTGTGATGCTCACTGTAGCGTCACGAAAGAGAAAAGAAAGAAGCAAAGAAAAGAGAAAAATAATATTTATATATAATAAATAATATATATGTGATAAAAAATCACTGTAGCGTATACAGTGATAGTCACTGTGATAATCACTGTAGCAATCACTGTGATAATCACGGGCTGCTTGCATTATATAAGGAAGAAACACCTAACACTTGTTGAGAATACCTTTTTACCGGGATCAGGAAAATGCTCTTGCCGAGGATCCGGATCTGATGCTTTTTGTCACTTGTGAAATGTCACTGTGACATCACTGTGATAGTCACTGTATATGCTACAGTGAACGTCACATAACGCACTATGGTACTTTTCCACACTTTCCACAGTGCGTTGTGGATAATGTACGTTTTCTGAACCTGTTTTTGTGCATTTCAACCATGCCGGGCTTCTGATCCGGATTTTGACCTTTTTCAGGAACAAACTCGCTCGCCTGGATGTGCCTAAAATGCCTCAGATCGCCTTTTTCTTCACGGGCAATAATCAGATCCTAAAATTTATTTTCGTGCGAAATCAAAATTTTGCACAACTGGAGCTTTGCTGATTTGTGGAAAAACCACATTGACAAAAAGACTGTTTGCTGTATAGCCTTTTTCAGAATTTTACTAGATTTTCAGACAATAAAAAATGCCCCAGGCATCCGGAGATACCCAGGGCGTGTGTGACATATTATTTCCTCGACCAAAAGGTTTGCTGTTACTTATGCGTTACAGACTTGGTTTGCTAGTTAAAAAATTACTCTTAGTTGAAAAGTGCGTACCAGGTATTGGCTCCGCACCATCCGTCAGCATCCAGACCATTCGCTTTCTGGAATGCTGTGATCGCCTCTACCAGCTTGCTTCCGCAGCTGGCATCCATGGCTCCGGTGTAATATCCCTTTGCGGATAAAATGAACTGAGCTATGAATGTGAATGTACCGACCGTTCCACTGTGAACTCCGGCTTTTCCGGCTACTTCCTTGCATGAACCATAGAAATTCTCGTTTGTCGGAGTGAGCTTTGTTCCATACTTACGGTTCATAAGATCTTTCCAGATCGCAAGGGCTCCCCATCTGGAAGCTGGACCGTAGGATCCATCTACCTCCAGTTTAGCTCCGCAGAACTGGATCAGCTTATCGCCGTAATTACTATTCAACCATTGCTGACCGTTCTTGATGTTTGCTGTCTTACTGTTGCCTCCGGAAATTGTTCCGGATCCGCTGTTTGTTGATCCTGAGCCAGATGTTCCGGCTCCTCCAGACTTAGAACCATCCTGGACATTTGTTGCCGTATGATGGCTGTCGTTCAAAAGGATATCTCCGGCTAAAAGATAATCGGGACCAGTAAGATACTTCGATTCTGTTAATACCTGGAATCCAGCCGCCTTTGCTCCGGATCTCAGATTACCCGTATATGTGGCGTTAATGTTTTTCAGTGCATCAATCCCCAGAAGATAACCAGCCGCTTTAATATTAGCGATCACTCCGGCAGAACAATCCCCCTCGCAAGCGATTGTGATCTGTGAAGGATCGAAATTACTTGCTTTCAGGTGCTCCCAGTATGTACCTCTCTGTCCCTGATCGTAACCGACCAAATCATTTTTAGCAGCTTTGATCCCAAGCTCTGCCAGCTTTGCTCTAACTTTTGCATCCGGATGTCTCAGAACGCACTTCCAAGGTCTGTTATACCATGGAATCAAAGCCCATTCTGTCCCGGTCTGATCTCCAGCTTTTCCTCCTGAATACTTTCCGCTTTCATCATGTCCGCTGTTTGAAATTAAACTCATGTTTGTTTCCTCCTTTTCGATGTCTTTATAGATTTTCAGGTACTGCTCCCCGTAGGAAGCTCTTGTCTTTTTGACTTCTGATCCGGTATTTGCCGGAACCTCGAATTTTACCAGGAAGATATCTGACGCCTCCTGGACTGAGGTTGCCGTTTTTAATACCTGCAGAACACTCTTGTAGCTCTGCTGCAATTCTTTCAGCATGAACTCAACCTGAGTGTCCGGATCTCCGATCGACACGCCTTTTGATTTAACCAGATCGTACAGTCCTGCTTTTCTTCCGGCGGACGTCCACTGGCAAAAACCATAACCGTATTGTCTGGAATCTCCCAACGGATGCAAGAAAAGATCTCTTGAGATCTCTCCGCTGTCTACTGCTGTTGTGTACGTGTCATCGGTGTATTTGTAATTCAGCCTCTTCTCGCAGAGGTTCTCCAGATTACGGGGATTTGCCCCGGATTCTGCGTAAATATTCCCCATGGCTCCGCATGCTCCGTATATTGTGCATCCAGCAGCCATCAAACCATTAAATAATGCGTCTGTATAGGTGTTTCGTATAATTGCCATAACTTCCTCCAACGTAAAAGAGTGGGGATTTCTCCCCACCCAGTTATAAGTACGTGTCCTCTTCCGGATCCAGCTCTTCGTCCTCTTCCGGATCCAACTGCCCCATTTTGTCCATCAGGATAAATGTAAGTGGTAAAAATATTGCAAATAAAATTACAAGCGGCCAGAAGATCCCTGCCAAAACCAAGAGTACAATTACCAACGGGTAGTTCGGTTCTCTTGGTTCGTAGTACAGACCGTTATCTTGGCAATAGAGTTCTTCGTCCTCATCCTCCATTTTACATAACGTCCCGATCGCCCAGATGTATACTGGCTGACTTAATAAGATCCCTAAAAGGTACACGAATAGGATTACATCCCACATAGCACTCCCTCCCTTCTCTGAGAGTTATTTCTGGGAGCCATTTACTCTTCCATCATCCAGAAGATCTTTTACCCCCTCAAACCATTTATCAATAACCTTCATCATTGCTTCCTCGGTAACGAATATCTGGAGCCACTTAGGTAACAATCCTCTTGCCTGGCTTACAACATACTTTAATTTCTGTTTGCCCTGACCAGATTCATTGTAGATGTGCTCTGCTTTCAAGATCAGCTGATATACATCCTGACGGATTCCGTCCAGCCCCTGCATCTTTGCATACTGGTAAGCTAAAACAATCGTGATGATCGCTAAGATCAGAAGAGCCACTGCAATTACTGGCAATGGGATCTGAGATAATACGTTTACTAATTCCATTCTTGTTTCCTCCATTTCTTTTCATGCCCTCTCAGGCTTCCGTACAGCCTCATGGGGCTTTGTTAATTGGTTACATGGTAATTTCCTTGCATAAGCTACTATCATGCGGATTTGAGCCGATTAGTGCTTTTAGTTTCCGGTTATATGATTTACTCCCTGACGTGTCAGGAAATTTTCCAGATCGTGTTTCGCTTCCTGCTCATAATCCAGGGCTTTGTGCATGTCTCCGTTGCACTTGGCGTCCGGGATTCTCTGCATAGCTTTTGCTGTAGCTTCTGACAATGCAAGAGCTCCGTCCAGGGCTTTTACTGTCATGTACTGGAGTTTTTCCCTGTTTTCTTCTTTGGCGTCCTGCTCTCTCTGTCGGTTTAGCCTTTCCTCTTTCTCAGCTTCTGCTCTTGCCTGGATTTTTCTTTCGATCAGCCAAAAACAAAAAGCTGTGATCGCTGATGGAACTCCGGCAGCTATCAATAAGTCCATTGGATCTGTGTCTCCTTTCTCCTATTACTTCGGAACTTTTGAGCTAATTCGTTTTCCGGGCTGCGCTCGTATCTGCATATGCAACACCTCCTTCGCTGCTAATTGATATCTCATCATCATCGCAATCTGCATACCTCCGGCATGCGTACTCGATAACGTCAAGATCTGCTTCGATCTCCTCCAGACTTTTAGTTGGCGTCCCTTTTATCAGGAAGATTAGATCATAGATTGCCGACCATAATTTGGAGATAATCTGTAACTTTGTCATTTATCGCCCTTCCTTTTCCTGAAAAGATGATAGTGAGGTTTCTCTTCGCCAAATAAAAGCCACCGGATCAGATCGTCCAGGAAGATCCCGAATGCTGATAAAAAGAACCACAGCAGCGTAAATTGCGGACATATCTGACCGAGTATATTTCCGGGCATGTTACTGTAATCCCACATATTCAGTCCCAACCATACATTCAGGATCAACCCGGAAATGAACTCAATCACTGTGATCCCGGATGCAGCTATCAACTGCTGGAGAACCAACGGCATACATCGTGATCTCTCGTTAATCACTCCGCAAATGATGAAGCATAAGCCTCCGCACACTGCCATTGCCGGAAATGAATATCCCCGGAAGATCACTTCCAGGGAATAATAAAAAACTCCTCCGATCAGGAAGAGTGTCAGGTACTTTATGATTTTTTTCACTATGCAATACCTCCGGATGCAATGGTTTTCATGTAATCTTTCAGAACTTCATTCTGGAACTCTTCCGGAACTTTTGCTCCCCACTGGATCTGATCCAGATCTCCAGGCTTCGTTACCGACTTGATCCACATATTCAGGGCATTGCAATATGTCGTGTAGTATGATACATGGAACATTGCTTTATTGACGATGTTCTGCATGTCCTCAGCCGAGAAATACTTGCAAGGATGTCCGTCCTCATGGTACTCCAGCTTTTCCTCTCCAGCTAACAACTGCATTTTCTTTCCGAAAAGATTCAACTGATCTTTTTCTGTCAAGCTGAAATGTTCCACTCCGGAAGATGTGCTCACATCTACTCCGGCGTAAATCGTCTGCTCACATGCTGATGCGATTTCCTGGTATTTCGCTTTTCTGGCATCCTCCAGGCTCAGATCTTCCACGCTGGAAGGATCCGGAACCTCCTCCGCTTTTGCGTACCAGTAATCAAAATCAGATTCGATCTCTTCCTGGCTTACTTTGCCCTGGTAATGGAACTGGACCTCCTCGCACTCCCACACCTTGTACTTATTCTTCTTTCCATCCTGGATGTCCTCTTTATCCACCAGCTCAATGTTTTTACGCATGATAACATCTGTTCCGGAAAATACCGGATAGACCTCAACTGCTGAGGGCTGCGATAAGTAAGATTCTCTTCTCATTTTCTACTTCCTTTCCGTGCTTACTTGCACTGTATGAACACATTTTGAATAGCTTATCAAAACAATACTCCATCCGGAATTTCAAACTGTTGCTATGCTTTATCCAGCCTTTGTATGCTGCAATCCGGCAGGCTCTCCACCATGGGATAAATCCTTTCGCCTTGAAATCTTCCCAGGCTCTGAGCACTTGCCTCCGGATTCTCCGAAATACTCTCCCACGGATGATCGTGTATTTCCTCCGGACTACATAGCCCATCATATCAACTCCGGGCGTCCTTTTCTTGCTGCCTTTTCTTCGCTCTTCCAGGTTCTCCCGTTCTTCATCAAACGAAGCTATCTGGTAGAATTGCCAGATATCCTTAATCTTCAATCCAAACTTGTCATGAGCCCAGATCGTGGCTTTCTTCATTGCCTTTTTCAGCTTTGAAACATCGCCATAGATCGTGAAATCATCTGCATAGCATACAATCGCATATACAAGCCTATTCCGCTTTCCTCTGCGTATCTGAGCTTGCTCATAGATATATCTCAATACATAAGACATCACGTAATTGAATAGCCATGCCGGAAGATATCCGCCTATGCAAAGATGGTTCCCAGGATAATTGCTCATAAGAGCACCCAGGAACCATAGCAGCACTTTATTCTTGCCTATGTCTCTCCTCAGCATCTCCATGACGATTGGAACCGTCACTGAGGGATAAGCCTTTGTTACATCTCCTTTCAAGGCAACTACCTTGCCGTGAAATTTCTTCCGGAGCAGTCTTTCGATCTTCCGCTTTCCGGCTACGCCTCCCTTATTCGGGATGCTCCCGTACTGGATCGGTAAAATCTTCGCTCTGAAAAGAGGTTTCAACGCATATACTCCGATATATTCAAATACCTGCTGTTCTGGAGATTCCTGGCAGATATCACGGAGCTTCTGCGTCAGTCCGTCAATTCTTTGAAATTGGCGAATCGGTTTTAATTGTAAATCTCGGTTGATTATACGTTGCGTCAGCATCTTTGCTACTTCTGATTCAGCTTCCAGGGTTCGTTTAAAATCCTTATTCAACTGATCCTCTACGATCTCACGCTTTGTTATTTTCCCGGTCTTGCATAGCAGTCGTTGGAAATCTTTTCTGCTCCGCTTATTCCGGAAGCATTCCACAACGGCAAGTTCATTAAATTTCCAGTCCTCAATATTGACCGTTGCTGGTTTGCAATATGTTTTCACACATCAACCTCCTTAATATTCATCTGGTTACTTCCGTGGCTTTCCCCGTAGGTACTAGCCTCGTTGGTTTCAAGTTATTTTCGCACATAAGCGAGGATTATACGATGCAATGATTTTTTAATACTCTTTTCAAAATTGTACCAGTTGCTCCGAGAGAGCCGTTCCAGTTAGCGTTAGACACCCCATTGTTCGAGTTACGGCAAGGAACGCCAGCATTACCACCGTTGTTCAAGTTACCAAAGCACCAAGCCGCACGAACACCAGACGCCGCAGGTTCGCAATTGAAGCCAGCTCCCAGACACCGTATAACCCTAAAATTATTTTATTTGCAAATAAGACAATAAAGGGGCTTACTGCCCCTCTGCTTCGCATTCACCCCGTTTTTAACCCTCAAGACCAGGTGCTCCGAGAGAGCCGTACCAGCTAGCGGCAGACACCCCATAGTACGAGTAACGGCAAGGAACGCCAGCATTACCACCGCTGTTCAAGGTACCAAAGCACCAAGCCGCACGAACACCAGACGCCGCAGGGCCGCAAAAGAAGCCAGCTCCCACTCCAACGCCGCTTCCGCTTGCGTTGGTTGCCTCTGGCCAGAGAACATCATCATTGATTGCATTATCAGTAATATACTTCCATGTCCAGGCAGCCGTATCTTTCGGAAATACCAATGTTGGAACATTTACTTTTTCGTAGTTCTCATTGATTGCAGAGCCTACTTTTGACTGATCGTAACATTTGTAGCAATCAAAACAATAATTCTCATTCGCATCTTGGCTCCACTGCCATAATTCATCGGAGACAATCAGATAGGATCCGTTCATAAACTCAACACCCTGGATCATTCCCGGTTCTTTTCCGGAAGTTGGACTGTATCGGCTACCATCTCTGCCAAGAACATTATCATTCCATCCGGAATAATACGGGCTTGTAGAAAGATATGTGCTTCCGGCTGTTGTGTCAAAAGTCTTTCCTCCGTTGTCCACATAGACTGCTGAATATTCTTTTGCTTCAATAGTCACTGTTTCGATGGCTGTAATCAGTTTTCCATCGAAGATAGAATAGTTACTTGCTGTGTTTCTGTCAGATCCGCTCTGAATGCCAAGCATAACAGCCGAGCCAACCAGAAGGTTTGCAGCCTGCTCCTTTGTCAGAATTACCCTTTCTACTCCAGTCTCACTCACTGCAACTGTGTACTGGTAGTTGTAATTTGTGCAACCTTCAATCTTTCCGGAATTTCCTTTACGTCCATATTTCAAACGCATCATAGCATCCAGGAATTTAACAAGAGATCCGGAAGCTCCGGAATACTGTGCTCCTCTGCCTCTCCATCTGGTTACGCCTGTCTGGTGGGAAGTTCGGTTGGCTGGCTTCAATCCGGTTCCGCATGTGATACCCCCGTCTGCATCAATTCCGGCATAGTACTTCGGGTGTGCCATATACTCATGCACTTTTCCGGTTCGATCGGTTCCCTCTTTCCATCTCTTATACCCCGGTGCCGGTGTGCATCTGGTTTTCAGATATTTATAATCTTTATCCTGCCACTCTCTCTTGTAGGTATTCTTCTGGAGAACCCAGCACAGGTGTTCTCCGCCTCTGACCTTTGCAGTATCGTCAATATGCTCCACATAAAAAATCTCATGGGAACCATCTGCTTTTTTCTCTGCCGCAACCTCAAGACACCAGAACTGTGGAAGGTGTGCAAAAGGATCGGATCCGGCTGTTGATTCTGTGGACGGTGTGCATGTTAATCCGGCAGAATCATCCGTTAGCTCTCCGATCATGGACGTGCTCTTGGAATATCTTGGTGTGGTTGCTCCGTGAACTCTTGTATCAACCAGAACATTTCCGAACCATCTCTCCAGCATTTCAGACTTCGTGTAAAGATCCGGATTGTACTGAATCTTCCACCATTCAGCAAAAAGGGCGTCCACCTCTGCTTTAGAAGTAGCCGCCGCAACTTTCTCTTTGTATTTCAGATCCATCTCTCCAGCGATCTGATCTCTGTGTACTTTCACAAGTAACTGCATTGTCGTGTCTCTTGGAATGTTTATAGTTTCACTCACTTAACTTACCTCCTATGCACTTAAAATAACAACGTCAAGACCACTATCGCCCTCGTTGATCCGGAACGCAATGGTATTGGCTTGGTTGACAAGTAACTCTGTGGCTTCTTTCGCCTTGGCAATGGCATCTGCTGTATCTGCCTGCCTTTTCTCTTCATTCTGATTTCTGGTAGTTTCCGAATTAGCACGGGCAGTCTCGGCATTGGTGCGAGCTGTCTCAGCCTGGGATCTTGCCTCCTCCGCCCTCACTCTGGAGCTTTCAGCATTGGCACGTGCTTTCTCAGCTTCATTCGCCGCTTTCGTAGCTTTATCTGCATTTCCGGCAGCCGTATTTGCTGTAGATGCGGCCTGGTTCGCAGATCCAGCTGCTGTAGAAGCAAGGGAAGTTGCCTGGTTTGCATTTGCAGCCGCAGCGTTCGCAGCACTTACTGATGTCTGGATCGCAGAATCAATCTGTTTCGCATTGTCTACAACTTTCTGTAATGCCGTTTCCTGGCTTTTTCCGTTCTTTGTGGCAGTCTCGGTCGCAGTCTGCTGGGTTTTTGCCGATTTCGTGACGTTTTCAAGGTTTGTCTGCTGGGTTTTCCCGTTCTTTGTGGCGGTCTCAAGAGCTGTCTGCTGGGTTTTCCCGTTCGAGATAGCAGTTGTCAGATCCTGCAATGCTTTCTGAACTTCTGCAGACTTCGTGTCGATCGCCTCCACCTGCTGTTTCATGGTAGCAGCTGATTTTGCAACTTCGGTCTTGATGTTGTTGTAACTCTCGTTTTCTTCATGTATCTTTTCCATGCAGGAAATAAAGGCACTTCGTACTTCTTCCCCGTATTCAGCGTTTCTCAGCTGTTCAACCTCTTGAGAGATATCTGCCATTTAGTCCACCTCCTCGATTTCAGTCTCCTCTTCAATGCACTGTTTCTCTTCCGTGGTCTGTGGTTCTGGATCCGGATCCGGTTCTGCACTGGGAGCTTCTCCAGGATCCTCCGGATCGACCGGATTTTCAAAAGCCTGGATCAGGTCAGCTTTCTCTTTTTCAAAAGTCTCTTGCATCTCTTTAGTCTGGGCTTCGTAATACTCCTTTAGTTCTTCCTCATACCTTGCGGTATCGTCTGCCAACTCATTTCCGGCATTAGTTCGGATCTCAGCCAGGATCCCACTTAGGATTCCTTCTGCCATAAAAATAGGCAGCCCGTAAGCCGCCATTGTATTTCCAATCTGCCTTGTCAGAGCTTGTTTTGCATCTGCATAAATCACACTAAACGGTCTGGTTGGTTTCTTTCTCTCTTCCATCTTTTTCTACCTCCTGCTCTCTTTTGATGGTTCCTACAGCTACACTGTTTTTTGCTGTTTTTTTAGGTTCTTCACCTTTCGGAAAAATAAGTTCCATGCTCTCACCTCCTAATTCCAGTAGCCGACAATAATTCCGTTGTATACTCTCAAATGAGAATACGTCCAGCTATTGCCATTGTTTGTTATCTCGCACACAATCGGTATCGCTCCGCTAAAAGCCGTATATCCTCCTGCTGATATGCTTCCAATTTTGAAATTTTTTAATGTATACCAGTTTCCAATCAAATTGCATCCCAGATTCACTCCGTATTCATCGTAAATACTGTTTGCACGGCTAAAACACAACATAGTAGTGTAGGAAGTAGCTGAGGAACTTGCTTTTTGAGCAAATGCCATATACTTTCCTTGTGGTTCCAAATCGAACACTAATCCCTTATGAGCATTGTTCCCTGCCCACTGGTTTGTGCCGATCGCTCCGACATAATACCCATCTCTGTAAAAGTGATTACCCGTTTCATCGAATACAGCACGTTTCTTAGAGTTCTCTACTCCGTAATTGTAAATAGCAATTTCTCCTGGGTTGATCTGCACGTATTTTGAGTTTTTATTGAAAGCTATAATCACGTTGTTGTAATACTGTGTGATGTAAGATCCCATTTCTCCTTTGCTTACCTTTGAGGTAATAGCTGTGGCGTTTTGCTTGATCGACGAAGAAAGTTTTTCTTCTCCGGCGGTAGCTCTTGACACCTCGGATTCGATAGAATCTTTCAGCACTTGAAGCTGGCTTTCCGAATATCCTGAGATATACCCCAGGATCTCAATATCCGTGATATAAACTTTTGTTCCGGAAGTATAGTTGTAAACATAGAAGTACCAAGAATTGGCAGTTACATTATTGAACTCTAGCTCAAAAGTTTTATACGTTTCTGTTACGCTTCCGGCATCTGTGTACTTATTGGTTCCGGCAAAATAGATCCGGATCCGTGATGTCTGACCTTCTCCGCACTTTGCCTTGAATCTCACTGTAAATGGGCCTGCTTTTGGAACTTTTACAATTTGTCTCAGGTAATAGCTGGATGTCTGTGTCTCTCGATCCAACAACGCCCAGTTCTTCGATCCATCCTGAACTTTCGTGATGTAGGTTGTATTTGATCTGTACCAGTTTTTGAAAGCGTCCTCAGAATCAGAAAAACTGCCGTTCTGGCAGTAATCGTGTTGAACATTGGTATATACTTCTTTGACCGATGCAGCTACTTTCCCAACTTCGACCTCCAGTTTGGCGTCTATGTCATCCAGAAGCTCTTGCATATCCCTGAGACAGCGAATGTCTGTTATGTACAGTACAGATCCGGAATATCCGTATACTGTCACTGCCACAGATTTTGACGCCCTGGTAATCAGTACTTCCTTGCTAAAAGCATTAAATTCATCCGGATTATATCCACTCAGGTACGAGGTGGCTTTGTTCTCCGAAAATCCATACTGGATGTAGGAAGGGCGGTACTTCGATCCTTCCGGATATGCTGCTTCAACAGCAATCTTATATTTTCCAGCTTCCAGGATCCCTAGATTTTGTGTCAGTGTTACTGATCCGGATCCGGTAAATGTCAGCTTAAATGCTTTTGTATTCCGGAACTCTGATTTTTCAACCTTGCAGTTTCCGGTTGCTCCAGATAACGTAAATTTGCCGATATCAAGCGTTTCCTGCTCTCCTCCGGCAATGTAGTTCTTTCTGGCAACTGTTTCTTTCACACTTCTTACGGACAGTGCAATTTTGTTCTCCATGTTGGTTATGGAGTTCTCTATCTCCTCACGGGCTACTCTTACGGATTTGTCTGCATGATCTTTCGCAGCCGTTTCACTTTCAAAAATCTTCTTCTCTACGGAAGTTCGGTAGCCTGCATCTATGGATTCTGCCACGATGCTGTTTGCCATAACCATCTTTCCGTTGATCTTACCATCCATCGTGAGTGCTACTCCGTCAGCCGGACCGTCATATCCATTACTGTAGTGAGCAAGTCCGCCCAGCCCCCATCTCCAGAGGTTCTTTGCGTTGGCTACTCCTGGAGTATCTGAGACAATGAACTCATTTTTTGTGTGGATCGCATTACCATTCTGGTTCATGTCGTTTAATAGGTTCGTAGCGTCCCGTAACGCCTCCTGGAGGATTTCTCCTTTGCTCGGTATAGAATTTATAGTCTTTTCTATTTCCTCGGCTGTATGGCTATTTGAGGATGTGTAGGTGTTGCTCTGTTTTTCCGTGCCTAATGTAATGGTATTCTTAGCAAAATTGCTAATATATACTTTCAGGCTTGACAATGGCAATTTTGAATCAAGCCCATGTGGAGGAGAAACACAACGAATCAGATCTCCGACCTCGAACTCCTGGATATCATCATCCGTCAGATTCAGATCAATAGCTTTCAATTCAAGGACCATATTCTCAAACTGTACGCTTTTCAGATATTCCCGTCCTTTTTTCATCAGGTTTGATGCTACTTTTACATCATCCCACGTAACGGTCTTGTAGATCCTTCCGTAAGCTGCTACTGCACTGTCATCAGAGACGTAATCAACGCCCCCGTTCACTTCTTTGATTGTCAGTCTCTCTTCCAGACCTTCAATGCTGGATTCCTCCAATTTCGCCCCCAGAGGGATAACACACGTTACTAGGTCAGAAGCGTCCATGTTTTTAGAATAATCAAGCAAATTCTTTCCGAACCTGATCTCCTGGCTGTTCTTGGTATAAAATTCATCATCGTTCAGATAATCCAGGTAGCGGATGCCATCCTCTTTCCGGATTACAAGATGCCCTCCCAGTCTGTCTACCAGCTTATCTTTTAGGGTTTCTCTGGTAGTCTCCCAGTTAGCGTACCGATATAGGGAATCGTTCGGATCCGTAACCGATACACGTCCCAGTGTGAATTGCTTTCGCTCCTCAACTTGGGAATTGTGATTGTCAATTACTGTTTTCAGGTAATTCTTGACCGAAATATTATGATACACTGTCGGTCTCTGAATGCTGTCGCAAAAATAGGCAAGTTCTCCTTCGACGAATACTTTCTTAACACCCTTGGAATCTTCGTCATCATAGAGAACTCGCCCAGCAAATTTTTCTACTCCATCTTTGTAGAAAACAATGTCAGTAGTGAGCTTTTTCACGTACTGGTAATACGGGTGTGTCGGGTAGACTGAAAACTCAGCCTGCCCGTTCACATTATCTCCCTTCTGGTAGTAGGGATCCCCGACTATTAGTGCCTTAACCCGTGGGTTATGGATCATGTACTCTTTCCCATCCACAAAAGCCTTAATTGTATACATTTACAACATACCTCCTCTGTGAACGATTGTTATTTTTCCTTTACCTTGGAAGTACAGCTTATTCTCTCCCTCGTAAAGTTCAATGTCATACATGATATTTTCTCCGGCGTATATATCATACGTTCCGTTTCTGTATTTTACTTTCATTGAGGCGTTTGAAATAATTTTCAGCGTATCGTTATACGGATATCCGTCCAGGATTATCTCTTTCCAGGATGTCAGACTGTTGATGTCAATGTCTGAAGTATTCCGGATCACTCCATCTATAAAGCTGAACGTGTCCCATTTCCACGGTTCATTGGAAGATGTGACATCCAGCTTATAAGGATCGCACGTACATTCAATACTGATTTCCGCAAGCTCCTCATTAGTTTTCTTAGTGTCAATATGACACCGTCCGGTATAATAATAGCCGGAATCGACATCCAGGATGATCCGCCTTTCCTTCCCCTCGATCGCTCTCGCAATTCTGCTGATTAGTCCAGTCCAGCGGATGTAGCTACAATCTCTGGCGTCAAATGTAAATTTCAGTGTTCGCATTTCATACACTACGCCACCATTTTGAGCTTCTGTCAGATCCAGGGATCCATTCATGCCATTTACACTAACGTATACCGTCTTTGCTTTCGGAACTCCGATAGACACGCTTTTCAGCTTCAATCCCCAGTCATTATATGAATGGGCGCCATCGAAAGACACGCCCGTTACTTTTACTGGCATTCATTAACCCCCTCTCTTTTTATGGGTGTCTATTCTACCCATATCTTTATCTACGATAGGTGTTGTTGCGTGGCCTATCTCCTTTTCGTCCAGGTCAACGTGTACATGCGTCTCCCCTTCGATTACAACCTCAGTTTTGCTTTCAACGAATGATTGTCCGTTTTCCTGTTCAACTTTGTATGTCTGGCTTGTATTCTTATCCAGTGTAATCTTTCCGGTTTCGACATTTACTGCAGCCTGCATCCGATCCGCAAGGGCCTCCATTTCTTTGTCCGTCTGTTTCTCCAGATCCGGCATGGAATCTTCGATACCAACACCAACGCCAGGTGGGATCCATCGTCCAACTTCTTTTGCGAATACTCTTGATGGAGAATGTATTCCGAGAGCGCCTTTTACTCCGTCAACAATTCCAGAGAAGAAGCTCCTAACCTGACTTCTGAACCATCCAGCCGCATTGCAGATTCCGTTCCATACACCTGTTACGATATTTCGTCCGACCGACATCATCTGTGACGGTAAGTTTCTTACTCCGTTCAGGACAGCATTTACCAGCTTATTAGCCGCTTCACGTCCCTTGGACATCAGATCTGATCCCCAGGAAACTACTTTTGATGCTGTATTGCACAGCCATGTCCAGATCTTACCTGGAAGCTGAGAGAAAAAGTTCACGATTGTAGCGATCGTGTTGCTTGCAGCTGTTCTGGCATTGCTCAGCATATTAGATCCCCATGTAATGAGGTTCTGGAGCGTGTTATGGAGCCATTGCTGTACCTTTCCTGGTAATTCGGAGAAGAATGTCACAACTGTATCAATTACGTTCTGTGCCGCTTCTCGTGCTTTCTGGAGCATGTTGCTTCCCCAGGTAACAAAATTGTTATAGGTATTCGTGAGCCATGTCCAGATCTTGCCTGGCAATTCACTGAAAAATGTAACAATGTTATCAATGATGATCGGAACATTCGTTTTTACCCAGTTGACCGCATTTATACCAAATTCAATCAGCTTCCCGATGACAAATCCCAGGGCGTAGCCGATCTTGTATGGAAGATCTGTAAAAAATTGCACGATCGCATCAATCGCAGCGCTTACCACTTGTGATGCAGATTCCAGTAAATTAGATCCCCACTCCTGGATTCCCGAAATAACCTGAGATAGGAACTCAGAAATACGTCCAGGTAAAGCCTCAAACCAGGCAACCACGGCATCTACAATTTCACCGATTTTTGATGGGATTTGCTGAATAAATTCAACGATCTGATCCCAATGTTCCTTTATCACGATAACCAGATTTGCAACCGCAAATACAATTCCTGCAATCGCAGCCGCTACCAGTGCAGGTGCTCCCAGGATTACTGCTCCAACCGCAGCCAGGGCAATTCCAACTCCCATCAGGATATCTTTTATTATGCTGAATCCGTTCTTGAACATGTCAATGAAATTTGTGACCGCAAGTATCGCACCAGCTATGATAGATCCTACCCCGGCAATGACTGTTCCGAAGGTAGCAAAAAACTCTCCGATCGTAGAGACCGCAGAGCCGATAAATGATCCGATCTTTGTCATCACGGATCCTGCTGTTGTAGCAAGTCCGCTGAGTTTTGTTCCAAAGGCAGCCAGTTTAGGGAACTCTAATGCAATTACTTCTCCCAGGGTTCCTGCTCCGCCCTTCCAGAGGGCAAACCCTTCAACCGCTTTTCCTACTACTCCGACAATTCCGGAAACTCCACCCTTGAA
The DNA here is from genome assembly GCF_027690675.1 of Bariatricus sp. TF06-38A. Taxonomy (NCBI): domain Bacteria; kingdom Bacillati; phylum Bacillota; class Clostridia; order Lachnospirales; family Lachnospiraceae; genus Bariatricus; species Bariatricus sp. TF06-38A. Next base: position 219,009 of record NZ_JAQFCE010000001.1, on the reverse strand, counting down.
CGTTTTCAGGATAGAGAAAAGACTGCTTACTGATCCTACAACATCTTTAGCAACTTTCAGTGCCGCAATAGACGCTGCAATGGTTCCGATCGCTTTTCCGATCGCTTCCATGGTAGCCGGATCCTGGCTGTCGATCACGGAGAAAATATCTCCAATCAGATCTACGACACCTTGTACAATTTCCCCGGCAGTATCTAAAAATCCCTGGAAGAATCCATCCAGCAAAGCAGAAACACCAGGAAACTCTTCACTCAGCCCCTGGCAGAATCCGGCAACAAAATCTTTTGCCGCCTGGATAATCAATGGCAAGTTTGTTTGAACAACCTCGCCAATTTTACTTATCATTTCACCGAAGGACTGTCCCATTTCTTCTGAATGGTCTGTCATCGCCTGGAGAAATTCCGTAAACAGATAAATTCCAGCCGACCACATGTCCCCGGCAACATCCGTGATCGCACGTACCAGTTCCGCAACCATCGTTGCTCCGGCAGCTGCAAATTCGCTCTTGTGATCTACGATTCCCTGGATAAAGGAACCTACGAGGTTTTCAGCAGTTCCGATCAGTTTCGGTGCCGCTTGTGCAACCTCGGTTACGATCTGAGCCATAACTTCCCCGGCTTTTGTTACCAGGGAATCGAGTCCACCGTCATTGAATGCCTCTTGCAGTCCCTGGACCATCGTCTGGGCTTCTTTGACAATATCTTTTAATGGTGTCTGCATCTCCTCGTACAAGGAAATAGCAAGACCTTCTAAACCTGATTTCAGGATCGTAATTTGTCCACTCAGGTTGTCGTTCATGGTTTCCGCCATATCAGCGGCAGCACCATCGCAGTTTGCGATAGAATCCGATAGCTTGTTAAAATCATCATCGGAAGCATTTACGATTGCGAGCAATCCAGACATTGCTTCCTGTCCGCCTAAAGCGGCAGCCATTTGAGCTTTCTGATCTTGTGTCAGTCCGGAGAAACCTTTTCTCAGATCCACCATGATCTCATTCAGAGATTTCATAGATCCGTCACTCTTTGTCAGAGATATTCCAAGGGCATCCATAGCTCCCTGGACTTCCTTAGTCGGTTTCGCCATTCTGGTAAAGATGCTTCGCAGAGAAGTACCTGCCTGGCTCGCCTTAATTCCGGAGTTAGCCATCAGTCCGATTGCTGTAGCACAATCCTCCGCAGAGAACCCAAGAGCTCCGGCAACTGGTGCAACATACTTAAATGTCTCTCCCATCATGCCTACGTTGGTGTTGGCATTGGATGATGCTTTTGCCAGGATATCTGCAAAATGCGTAGAATCCGATGCGGATAGCCCAAAAGCCGTCAAAGCATCGGTAACAATATCACTGGTTGTTGCCAGATCCTCTCCGGAAGCAGCCGCCAGGTTCATAATACCTTCAATACCGTCTAGCATGTCGGCAGTTTTCCATCCAGCCATCGCCATGTAAGAAAAGGCATCCGCCGATTCAGAAGCACTAAATTTCGTTTTAGCACCCATCTCTTTTGCTTTATCCGTCAGGCTTTTCAATTCATCCCCGGTAGCTCCGGATATTGCTGCCACATTGGACATAGACGATTCAAAGTTTGCTCCGGTTTTGATCGCCGCAGTTCCGATCCCCACTACAGCTGTTGCTGCTCCTCCGATGATCGCAGTTGTAGCTTTTAATGCAGTGGAAGCACAGGAACCAATTTTACTGATACCGTCCTGGAATCCAGAAGAATCTATGGAGGTATCAAATTTTAGTGTGCCATCATAGCCCAATGTTTTCACCTCACTTTAAGGGCAAACAATGGATTATCGGCTCATAATGGCACTACTTAATCTGTTGTCCGTATTTAATTTTCACTTCAAAAACATTAGAGCACTTTCGCCCTTTACAAGCTACTTGCACTCCCTTACACTCTGCCTCCTCAGTAAAGAAAAGAGGCATCCGATACCCACATGCAGGACAAACCACCTGGGTATACTTCTTTCTGTCTATTTTCAAACTATGCAGCCACCTCCTTATACCAATCCGGTAAGATCTCCGCCATGTAGCAGAGCTTCTGTCAGGAGTTCATTTGCCTCTCTTTCGGCATCCGGGATAGGAAGGGCGTGTACAGTCTGCATTTTCTTGTAGAACTCTCTCTGTTCCTTAGACATCGTGGAGGTTATGTTGATACTTCTATACCCCATGATCTTTACAAACTCCGTGTCCTCTTCCAGTGCCTTAAATAAAGCCCTGAACTTCCACCAGTGAAGATCCTCCACATCTTGTAAATCAATACCGTATTGCTCCAGGAAAGCCGCATAGATATAGTCATCGTCATATTCAAATGAGTATACTTGCTTTGATCCGCTTCCTCCGGATCCTGAGCGATCATTCTCGGTTTCTCTGCCGCATCTGTAAAACCAGATCATTTTTTCGACCGCTTCTGTCATGTTCTGTGGAATCTCCGGGTAATAAAGTTTTAACCCCTGAATAAGTTTCTGACGTTTTCCCACCTCATCGTCCTGCATGAGTAATTCAAACAGAATAGAAATGCGGAAATCGGAATTGATCCGATACTCCGCACCGTCTATTTCTACTGTTTCAGGAAGCACGTCCAGAATGATGTTAGCCATTGTTTACGGCATTAAAATTGTTTCTGTTCTGGTGCTTGTTTTTGCCACCTTTTCTCTGTTCAGCTCTTCTCTGCTGTCTGTTCTGTACTCTTCCAGATCCGTATTTTGCCGAAAGATCATCCATAAAGGTTTTCGCCTCTCCAGACAATGCAGTTACCTGGGCGAATCCCTCCATACGGATTCCCAGGTTATTGTTCTTGTGGAACACCTTCTCGGCTGTTCCGGCTCCAAACAGTTCATCGAAGTATTCATTTACGCAGGCACACTGATATCTCATTCCATCAGCCGTTGATAAGCCTTCATACGCATTAGGATCCTGGATCTTTTTCACGATCCATTTATTCAGATCCTCAAATTTTTCTACTACGTCTGCATCCATCAGATCCAGTTCAAGATCTACTCCGTTAATGGTAACTTTACTCATTTTTCTTTACCTCCTGAATTAAAAATCAGCAGCTCCCTACTCGGTAGCCGCTGTGAATGTTTTTGTCTCAGTATTAAATGTACCAAGGATCGGATCCCCAACTGCATTCAGGTTTCCTTTGACAACCTGCTTATTCTCTCCGGAATAATCAGATACCTCGCATGAAACGAGGAATTTTCTTGCTTCAAACTCGTTTGTTCCGGTTCCTTTGTTCCAAAGTTCAACTCTTACATATTCAAACTCTGCATCGGATCCGGTATAATGATTTCTTCCAACCATGTAAAGAGCGTCAACAGCTTTCTCCTCCTGGATGTGATCAGCTTCAAAAGGAAAGCTGGTTTCATATCCGGTCACGGAAGAAGAAGAACTCTTCTCGTTGACGTATTTCACAGATTCCGTCTGTGCTCCTGGGCTTTCGTCCAGGGTAGTAAATCCGGTTCCCATGAGTGCATACTCCGCTTTTTCAGTAGTGCCTACATTCAGGTAATCGGCAATCATGTGACGCATTACCGCTGTTCGTTTTGACATTCTTGTGCTACCTCCTTCTGGTAAATCAATCTTAACTGTATCTGGTATCTGGCGTTTCTCATGGATCCATCAAACATGTACCCATTGGAAAGCACTTCTATCTTCTCCGCATAGCAATTTTCCGGAAGATCCGGAAAAATCTCTTTACGGTTCTGATCCTCGATCCAATTTGCGAATTTCTCATAAAATGCGCTGTTCTGGATATTCTGGATCCGATCCATGGAGTAATACTCTCTGCTCCCAAAATTAAATTGATACTGCTTCACTTCGTCCCCATTGACGTAACGTTTGATAACAGGATCAAATACTCCGGTTTCGATCGTGTACTCCACGGCCTGATCCCCCAGGGCATCCACACGGAATACCCCATCTTGCAAAAGAGGGCATGTCGCAATATGTTCGACAATGCCCTCCAGGATTGAATCAGCCATGCTATCCTCCTATTTTCCTTGCACCTTCCAGGATCTCGGCTTTCTCAGCCACCTTCATTCGTTCAAACCACTTAGCTCCTCTATTCGGATCATAATCTCTCGTTTCGGAAGTGTCCCAGTATTGTTTTCTGGCGTATGGTGCAATATACTCCACAATTCCGCTTCCTACTGTGGTTCCCAGTTTTCCGGATTTCTCCAACGTTCCAGTTTGAAAAGGTACTCTGGGACTGCATCTCCGCAGCACCTCAGAATCAACGAATTTCTGCATCCGGGTAAACTTCTGGTTCGTTTTTGGAACAAATGAAGGATCCCACTTTAGTTCTGCTTTTCCGTTCTTTCCCTGGATGATAACGCCTTTCGGTGTCGTGATCTCCTTAAAAGCCACTAAGCACCACCTACCCTCCAGTGTTTTACGGCATCGGATCCCCTCAGGGTGTTGTCTGCATACTCAGTAACATGAACGATATCACGGTCATACTTAAAAAGATCCAGGAAGTCCCGGATCCGTGACGATGTGATAACTCCACTGCTGAAATCAAAATCATCAAACTTCCATTCTCCATTGTAGAAAATGGTTCCGGTAATGATGTAACAGCCTTTCTGTAACGTCCAATGTTTCTTAGCCTCTTCATCGTCTAGGAGCTTGTATTTGTCCTCTGAGATGTATGTCCGTGAATCCTGCACTCTGGCATTTACTGGGATCCTGATCCTAAAATGCAGATTCTCTTCACGTTCTGAGGCTGATCCTCCGGAAGATCTCGCATCCACGAATGATACCTCCGAAATGTTGGTAGGGATAAAAACCTCCCTCCGGGTTTCTTTGTCCAGACGAAGGTTAAAAATAGTGATGTCCTGGTTTGTAATCATACTTCCTTGACCTCCCTCTGTACGTTAAGCCAGTGCCGGACAGATAGATCTTCATGTCAGCGATCACTTCCTGACGCATATCTGATTCTTTCCCGGCATCGGCGTATGATACTGAATATCCATCGTTGCTCTCAGACTTCAATTCCTGGTTCCGGAGTTTTTGGTATGTGGAGTATTTCTCAACTGCACAGCATATCGCATCTTTCACGCAGTCAGGGATAACCTCCAGGCTCCTGATCCGTCCGAAGGTTATTGTATCTATCAGAGCCGTAGCCCATTTCAGATTCTGCTCAAAAGTGGTTTTGCTTGTCTCTGTACCTCTGTAGTCTTTGGAATAGTAATCATAGTCAACGTATGGCGTCCGTATAGTCTCGTCAGACATTTTTAATACACCTCCCGTAGATTTTCCCGTCTAAACAGGAAAGATCCTCTGAGGCTTATTTCTCAGCCTTAGAGGATGCCTTTGTGGATTTCTTTGATGCCGGAGCTGGTTCCGGATCCGGAGTTGTTGCCTGTTCTGCACCTGCAGAAGTGAGCTGAGCTTTCAGATCCTCGATCTCTTTCTCGGCCTCAGCGTTTTTCTTCTCCAGATCCTCGATCTTCTTATCTGCTTTTTCTGCATACTCGGAAGCCTCTTCCAGTTTTGCTTTCAGATCCTCGATCTCTTTCTCGGCCTCAGCCAGTTTTTCGCTCGGTTCTACGTGTTCATGGAGCACGTTACCGTCCATATCAGTGATCGTATACCCCAGAGCGATATATGTTTTCTTTTTTTCGTCCGGGATCTTGACCACTCTGTTTGCTTTTCTTGCTTTTAACATTGATTCTCCTTTCTACGGGAAAAGGAGCCTATTGGCTCCTCCCGTAACGTCCATCTTATGAATGTTTTGTGATGTTGAATGCGATCGCATCAACTTTGTTCGGAAGCAAGAATACGTCCTCGAAGGATTCCTCGAAGTATTCCCACTTACCCTCAGATCCGGCAGACGGTGGATCCAGCTGTGCGAATTCATAGTTTGTAGGTGTGATAACTGCCAGCGGATGAACCAGGCACATGTTGATCTGATCTGCCTGAGCATCAACTTCCCAGCCCTCTGTGAAGTCATATGCAGTTTTCATCATATCGGACGGTACGCTGTCCGGAATCTCCACTTCATCAATGGATGTGATCGCTCTCTTTAACGCCTCAGATCTCTTAGATACGTCAATGGTCTTGACGATAGCCTTTGCATTGGTAATGAGAGTACGAACATCCGGAGTAACGTAGAGAATACGTCCAGCTCTCGGAACACGTTTGTTGTCCATTGCAGTCATCATCTTATCGAATACATCAAGGACATTATCCGTTGTGAGGACTGTCTGATCTGCTGTCTTGCTCTTTGCAGTGTAATCCGCATACAGTTTGGAAATGAGATAGCAGTTCATTTCTGGGAACTTCTGCTCCTCATTGAACACTCTTGTAATGTTCGCAATGGAGGCTACCTGGTTTGTTTCCTGGATATCACGAGGATGAACCAAAGTGCTCCATGTTCTGTGGTTAGTTACCTGGAGTGGTGTCCAGGAGTTGTTGTAGTTACGTTTCTTCTGACCGATTGTGTCTCTGTCTCCGTCCACACGTCCGGTTGTAGTGATAGTCGGGATCTCAATCACGTTTGAGTTTACCCAGCGGTATCTTCCGTTGTTCGGTGTTGCAAAAAGAGCACCGAAGTAGAGTACATAAGGGAACTCCTGCTCCAGTGCCTGCTGATATTCTTTAGCATAATTTAAAGCTGCCATATTCTGTTATCCTCCTTAATTTTCTTTAGGCTGTCTTAATCTGTTAAAGCCCATGTTCAGGAATGGGTTCTGATTTCCTCCGGCTGGTGTTCCTCCGTTTGCTCCGGCAGAAAATCTCGGTGGATTTCCGCCCTGACCTCCGGCACCTGCTCCGGATCCTCCGTTGCCACCTTCAGCACCGGATCCAGCACCTCCATCCTTGTTTTCGGTTACGAATGCACCTTTGTAGTCCTCGTCCCCCATAAGGGAATCCATGAACTCTTTTGCTCCCAGGAATGTTCCGTTGTCATCCAACTGGAATTTCTTGGATCTCAGTTCGTCCAGTACGCCTTTTCTTGCGGCTTTTGATGTGAACTTATATCCAGAGAGGAACATATCCTCAGCGTGGGATCTGCTCTGAGCTGCCATCTGGTCTCTCAGTGCCTGAGTATCGGTGTTATACTTCTGTTCCCACTCAGAAACCTTTTTCTTGATTCCGTCAACGTCCTGATCCTCAAATGATTTAATCTGGGTGTTGGCATCTTCCAACTGCTTTTTCACTCCCTTAAGCTCAGTTTCTTTCGCATCGAATTTGTCCTTTGCGATATAACCGCCAGCTGACAGATCTACTATCTTGATGTTTTTATCTGCATCAATGGCAGCCTCCAGTTCCTCGGCAGTCATGGGAATGATCGCTCCGTTTTCGTCCTTCTTAAAAAGTTTCTTCAAAAAATCGTAAGCCATTGTCACTTACCTTCCTTTCTTCGCTGATTTCATTTAGATTCCGGTTCACTCCGGCTCTGCTATCGTGCATTTATATCCCGGCACGATGGGGAACCGAGTAGTTTATATGCCATACCTCCAGGGCAAAACAAAAGGATTGCCTTTTATTGACAATCCCTCTGCGTAAAGCATACCTGAGAGCTTCGTATAGCCTCATGTACACCTTTTATTCCATTGTGTGAGTATTTCTTCATTCTTACCGCTGATCGCCTATATCCGCCTCCTATTTAACCCATAGGTGGGAGATATCAGGATCACCGCCTTTCTACTCTTCTGTGAATATAACCCAGTCCTTAGCTGCCATATCTGTCTGAGATGGTGTCCATGGCACAAGCCCTTTCGGTGCATTTTCATTGTCGGTCACAAGCCCGGTAGTGACGATATAGACATACTGCTGAGTCATTTTGCTGTGTTCATCCGGGAACTGCATTTCAAGGTAAATCCCTTTTCCGTTCCAGCCTTTTCTTGCCACCTTAACGCCACGCTCCAGGAATTTGTACGCATCCCCGAATCCAAACGTAGCCTCTCCTCCAAGTTCCGGACAATTCTTACCATCCGCAAGAACCCATTCATCCGTTGCGATGTTTCCGAATGTGTAATCCGGAATCTGTGTCTCACGGATGTCCATATCAACGCCATCTTTTGTGTGCATGATGATTGTCTGTTTTTCCTTTGACCAGTACCAATAGCCAGCCCATGACGGCAGTTTTACCTTTTCTCCACGTTTCATCAATGCAAATGCTTCACTAAAATTCATGTGTGATTCCTCCTAATTTGATTTTTTATTCGCCCATACAGCCTTTTGAGCTGTGGATCTTCCAAAATTGACAATCTTCCCGTTGCTATCCTTGTACGCTACCACTTGGTTTCTGGCACTGTCGTAGTTCCGGTTGGTGTCATTACAGAAGTTTTTCAACTCCCTCTCTTTCTTTTTCAGCTTCACGCTCTCCGATGTGAAATCCTCCTGGATGCACTGGATCTGTACTTCACTTCGTGATTCCTGCATTGCCGCATCGTAACTGGAAAGAATACGTTTGATCTCTCGGATCTCTCTTTCATACGCTCTCTGAATCTGTGAACACTCATAATCTGTCAGCATATCGCCGTTGTATGAGTATTTCGCCCGGTCATATTCTGCCAGCCTCTCTTTTGAGTATGCCGGGCTTGATATTCCCGGCCAGTATGGATAGAAGCTGTGTCGGCAATTCCACCCACATAGTCCAGCTCCGGATCCGTATCCGGTAGAATCTACGAAATTCGGGTAATCTGGAGACGATCCGTGAATCTTAAAAACCCTCCCTTGCCACTCGGCATGAGAAGGTCTGGCTCCGGCATGGGCTGTGGTTTCGTAATATTCCACGTCCATGTCCTCAGCATATAGCTCTGTCAGCTTCCCGGCTGTCTGATTCAGTCCGGTTAATACAGATCTCCGGATCGCTACGTCAAGCTGTGATCTGTTCCCTTTCCCGTACAACACGTACCCACCATCTTTAGCAGCTTGTTTGATTGCCTCTCTGATCGCCTCATAGTACGAAAATCCGCCAGCAGTTGCTTTCATATAGGCAAGGTTGGTTGCCTCCAGATATAAGCCTCCAGTGGTGGATCCGGTTGTCATTGTCAGGTTGCGTATATTGCCATTCGTCTTTGCAATGGCAGCCTCTAACACCTGGTTCATTGCCGGAGATAATTTCAGGTCGATATCATAACCAGCTTTCAGAAGTGGTTGTGCATCATATCGCACTCCGGTTCGTGCAGAATCCTGAAAAAGTCTTTTTACCTCATTCTGCGACTTTCCGGATATCCTGGCAACGTCCTTCACGATGTCCTGCATCAGTTCTCCGTTCTCTCTGAGCTGTTTTACCTGCCATTTCGCACTATCCGTCATTTGTCCGGTCTTTACAATCCTACGGGCAATATCTTCTGCAATAGACTGATTCAGTGCGTCATACATGCCAAGCAGATAATCAGTGCATGAGTTCAGATACTCTGGTGTCAGCATGTGCCATTTTCCTGATCTTCCGGATCATTCCGGATATGATAAAAAGGGCATGTCCTTTTTATTTCATCCGTACACTCTGGGGGATCTGTTTCGCAGTCCCGGCACTGGTGGACGGACATAAGAAAATCCGGAACATTGTCCGGACTACCTATCATTGCCATATTCTCCTCCTACTCTTCCGGCGGATATGTGTTTTCCTCCGGGATGTATTCTTTTGCTTCCTCCTCGGTACAACCGAAGTACCACGCATAGAATTTCTCAACCTTTAATTTGCCAGCAAGCACCATAGACCATCGTCTCTGATACTCAACCTCTGTATCTTCCAGAACTCCATCCCCCCAGGAGCACAGCTTCTGGATCTCTCCAGCCGGAGTGATTCCGTACAGATCGCATAGCGTGTTCATAATTTCAATCAGACTATCTAATCCATTATCCCAGGCTTTCTGCATGTTGCTGACCGTTGTATAGGATCTCTGTTTTGACGCCTTGATCTCTGTAGCTGTCCGGTCAACCTGGTTTGGATTGGATAATGTCCCGTATGCAAGCCCACATAAAAACTCTACTCTCCTGAGCAATTCATCCAGCCCCTTGAACATGGAACTGTCTCTGATATCCGGGCTGTAAGGTTGGAGCATAGCGTTATTGTTCTTTCCTTCCATGTCGTAGGTACGGAATAATCGCTCACGTCCTCTCGGAAGGATCGGCTGTGCGTTCTTGTCAATATCAAAGATATCTTGTGAAGCATCAATGGCAGCCTCTTTCGCTTCATATTCCCAAAGGATCCGGGAATACTGGATATCTGCCTCCTGGATCACTTCAACTGCTCTGGAATAGGTCGATGCTCCCAGTGGGGAATGAGGATCAATGTTGTTCGCTCTCGGAACCTTTACATACAAAAAGAACGGTCTTTCGATCCCGTCCATTTCCGTTACCGGCTCCAGTCCAGCCCATTCTTCGATTGTCTCCAATGGAACCTCCTGCATGAATGGGTGCTCCACACTGATCTGATCGTCCTCGGTTGTCATCGTGTTTAGCCTCTCAGATCTGTATGCTTTATTTACTACTGTGTAGTGATCCCCCTCCAGGTTGTGATGCTCCAGGCGTGTATAGAGGTAATCTCCAACACGTTTAGAATCAATAAAGACAGCTCCCGTGATTTCTTTGTTGCTGTTGAATGCTGTTGGATAGAATCTGTTCGCCTGAATAAAATCCAACTGAATCTTGTCTGGTTTCCCGGTTAATGGATCCGATCCGGACACATACGGTTTTATCGCAATTCCTCCAAGCGCTCCCCACATTTCTACGATGTTGTCAAAATTGCTTAGGTAGTTCTGGAATTGATCGTTGAGGAAATCAGCTCTCGCACTTCCCTCCAACTTGAACTCAAACTCTGTCAGGATCAATCTGGAGAACTCCTCTGCGATTGCAGCCGGAAGGTTCATTGTCCTGGTGTCCGCTTCGCCTCCCATCCACGGGGGCTTATTTTCATACATTTGAAGCCATAAGGAAATAGCATTATCCATTACTCCGGATGTTGCTATCTGCACATTTAGCTTCCGTTCCAAATTCTGCTTCGGAAACATCTTTCCTACCACCCTCCTTAAAAAATCTGTAATAGCCAACTGTTTCCACCTCCTATGTGGCTTTCTTGATGTATTTGCCTATATCTCTTTCCCAGGTGTACTCGAAGGCATCCAGTGTATCTATATCGGACGTACCATCGTCCAGTCTTTCCAGATCAATATTCTTAGGGTTCCACACTGCCATGCTGACAGCTTCCTGGAATGTCTCACATTCCTCGGTATAATAAAGCCGCCCCATAGCAGTAAGGGCGGTTGTGGCGAATATTCGATCATTGATTTTTGATTTCAAAGCATTTACGACCTTGATAGTTGCAAGTCCATTTTTTAGCAATGCTGTTTTCAGTCCACGGATCAGAACCTGTTCTGCGGAATCTGCATATACCTTCGTGATATATCCATAATCTTTCAGGATCTCATTTACAAACTTCACAAACAGCTTACCAAGATCTTCCGGATCAATCTCCGCTACTCTCTTCTGGGTTTCCGGATCAATGGATCCCTCCAGATATCGTTTACTTTTCAAGACGATCAGTTTCTCAAATCCAACTGTCTCTCCGATTGCAACGAAAGAATGTCCAGATCCATTTCCGCCGAAGTCCACACCGATATTTATTCGTGCGAATCCGCCTTGTTTTGCCAATTTCTGGGCTTCTTTCTTAGGCATAAGGTATTTGTTATCCCTGGCTGCTATCGAAGTGGCTAATTTAGCGTAAATCAAGCCTTCTGCAATGCTTCGTTTTCCTTCAATATCCCGGATGTACCAGATACTTCCTGGATCGTATCGGCTGATGATCTCGTCAATACGTTCCTGGGTAATGTTGATATTGTCAAAAATGGTAAAGTGTTCGTAATTGTAACCACCTACCAGCGTTCCCTTCCGGTTCTTCTCCTCCCACTTATCCAGATAATCAACATAGATCGGAGCTTTCGGGTGCTCAGGGTTCAGATCCCAGAATATCTTGATCTTCTTAGCGGCTAACTGTCGGTTGAACGCCTCTTTTATGGTGTTATCGTGGTGCAAGTTGATCTCTGTAGCAATCCACATACCGTATGAGTTACCACGGATCTTCTTGTAACTGTCCGATGATTTACCACCAGCAAAAATAACTACCTTTTCTTCAAAGTTCGTGTATGGACCTCGAATAATCAGGCAGTCATTGTCTTTATACTTACTCCATCGGCATTGTCCCCGGAAGATATACTCAAGTCCAAAGCCGTTGGCATCGCCTATATTCAATTTTGCATTCGCCATCGTGGATCCGGTGGCAAGGTGGAATTTATCCGGAGCACGGCACAATTCATAAGCGAAAGCAATAACATTATCTACCGTCTTTCCGGCACGAACAGCACCCTCAGCGATATTGTAGGTGTTATAGTGACACTTCTTGATATAATCCAGATGTTTCTGACCGAAATTGTAAGTGATGGTCTTGATCGGCATACAAACTACACCATCATTCAGGATCTCTTCCCATGCGCTGTACCCGTGAATCAGAGCCAAGACATCTGAGATATCCTCGATCTCGACCGCCGCACCCTGTTCTTTCTGTTTCTCATACTCGAACATTTGCTCTTTCAGTGCAAGCTCCGGATTAAATCCGGCAGTATCTCGGATGAACTCCATCGCCCGGACATTCCCTTTCATGGCTTGTTGCATTGCACATACGTTGATCCAGTCAGCATACGTCCAATCGCAGTCCAGAAGTCCCAGACTTTGCATCTGGGCTTTCATCGCTGGTGTAATTTCCATGTTCAGAAGCTCTTGCATGGAGTTTTTCATGTTCTTTCTCCGCTTCTTAGCAGCTGCTGACGCAAGACCAGCTTTCCGTGCGTTGGCACGGCGTTGTTCCGGAGTTATATCCGTTCTGTTTTGTATTAAGTTTTCCTCATTTGACACATCACCACCTACCAACTTTTGTTATATTTCTGAGGAACGAAAAAGGCACCTCCGGGTGTCCGGAAATGCCTCTCATTTGCTTTTGTGTTCTATTGTGGGTGCAGGATCTCGGCTCCGCCTCCCTGCCGCCTCTCGGCTTTACATCACGCCTATGTTGATATCATCAAAAAGGGAAAGCTGTCTGTATGCAAGTGACTGATCCTCTTCTATGAAGAAATCTGCCTTTGTCTTGCCTTTCATTTTTCCCTGGCGTGTATGTACGTCATACGCATAATCAGGAATCGGAATGTTTTCATTTCTTGCCTCTTCCATGTAGGCGTTGATCTGATCGTCTGTGAGCCCTCTTTTCCGATCGTAAACGAAATTGGAAAGCACATCCGCATCTCTACTGTGTGGCTGAGTGCATAATAAAATGACCGCTTTGGAAATAAAGATTCTTCCTCCGAGCTGATCCCCTCTCTTTCCCTTGTTCACTATCTTGAATCCTTCGTACAGTGCCATGATCTCTTTTGTGATCGGGCCGTAGCAATCTTCCGCTGATACTGTCAGTAATCTCTTCCAACAATACTCGCTGTACTTTGGGAAAAGTTCCAGTGCAAAATATCCTGCACATCTGACGTCTCCTCTTCTGATTGCTTTCTGCAATGATGAAGATACTAAGTAAAAATCGTAGCCTCTCTGTGTTCTCAAATCATATCCCATATTCTGTTACCTACCTTTTCTTTTATTGTAGCGTACAGAAAAACCGATGTAAAGGCGTATACTGCATTTTAACGAAATGTTCACAAAACCTCGATTTTACGGTGTTTCCTGGTCTTTCAGGATCTCTTTTCTCCTTACTCCTGCCTGGTACATGAGCATATCGTTTTTTATCCCTTCCGGGATCTCTGCTCTCCTGATGATCCCCAAACATTTCTTTGTATTCTCATTGAACTTGATAATTTCCTGGAGTAGTGAAGCTTCATATGCGTCTGCAATAGCTGGCACATCCTTATCCAGGCAATGGCTACTCCAGTACGGATGCAGCCGATCAACGAATGTATGAGAAGGGTTTACTCTTGGATCCAGCACGAACAGCTCTCTCAATTCCTCATAGTCTACATCCATTTCAGAAGCGATAAAATAGAATTGCTGGCAAAAGGAAACTTTTGTTGCCAGAAAAGAGTTCTCCATGTATTTTGTTAATTCTGCCGTTCTACTGTCCGTTATCCTAAACTGGTGTCTGGCATCGTATACATGCTGTAAAACCTGGATGGCTTCAATGCAAGCCTTTCTCTCTCCTCCCAGGATTGTAAAGTCGAAGCGAAAGTTGTTGCAATGTTGCGTACCTCCGTAGTATTCCGGACTGAATATGATTCTCTTTCCAGTTTTTACCCGGAGCTGTTCCGTGGTTCCTGGAGATACTGTGCTCTTAATCACGTAGATCTCCGCTTCATTCTCCATGATCGCATTTTTTACCTCTGAGGTATCGCATAGCACTCTCTCTTCCTTTCGGATCGGCGTGTCCACACAAATAAATGCAATATCGTAACGGACTCCGTAAGGAACTTCAATTTTGTTCTCTTCCGGTTTATATTTGTCTATGACGTCCGGGTGCAGCACTTCCAGTTCCTTCTCCAGGTTCTTCCCTACTACCCCGTGTCCAACTATCAGGATCCTCATTCTATCTCCTCACTTTCACTTTTGACTGATTGGTTTTGAAATTATGTTCGTAATATTTCCCCCACTTATTTTTCAGGTACTCTATGGTTTCATTCATGGTGCTTGAATTTTTATTCGTGTTGTTCCCTCCGCTGTTCTTGTCATACTGTGCTTTGGCTCTCATGTATTCCGGAACAATAATGATCCGGTTATTCAGAAGCTCGCTCAGCTGAAAATCTGTATCTGCCTTAAACCGGACATTTTCATCATATCTGGATTTTAATGATGCCTTATTGAACCAGCACACTAATCCGATCGTAGAGGAAAACCGGAACTCCTCATTATACTTGATAACGGATTCCTGCATCCTGATACTTGCAAACCCCAGGTTCAGATCGCTCAGGATCTGTCCGATCCGCACCAACTCGGCGTCTATGATGTCCGGATCCGGGATCTCTTCCATGTTGACTTTATTCACATAAGAAAAACGCTCGATGTCATCATCAATCTGTACGATAATGTCCTCGGGCGTATGGTCTATGATCCACTGTCTGATTTTTGGCAAGCTGTCTATTTCCTGATCCGGTGCAGCTAGTATCTTCCTTACTCCTGCATCCCGGTATAGCTGTTCTTCCGATTCTCTGACTACATAGGTGCAATCATTCAGAACCTTGTCTGTCTTTATGCAGTCATATCTTTTGTAGGATGGAACGTAGATCCCGAAGGTTTTATCCTTCTTCATCGCCTGCCCCTTCCTGGCTTTCCTCTTCCTGATCTGGAGATCCGGCATCCGCAGCACTCACTATCTGAGCTTTCATATTGTGATACCAGACAGCTCTTGCTTTCAATTTCTTTTTGGAACCCATCCGGACGATCGCACCATCTATTCCCAGGTTCCGGGTAAGCTCATTATAATCCAGCTCATTCTTGCAGACGATCAATACATAATTGTATTTCTCCAGGTTGATAAGCTCCATTTCTTTTTTCTTCCGCTCGTTCGGATCCAGCTCTTTCAGATCCAGGCCAAGATCTGTAGTCAGATCTGCTGTCCAGTCTGCCAGCAAGTCCAGATCCCACTCTCCGGCGTGTGTATTGTCCTTTATGTTGATAGCTCTCAGATCCGCCTCAGAATAGCCGATCAATCGCTTACATAGAACAATCCTATCCGGATCCTGAGCAGCCATTGTGGTTGCTCTCTGGTTGCCTCCAATGGCGTTATTATTTTCATCAATCAGGAATAAACCGAAATCTCCATACTGTTCTATGGATCTTTCCAGCTCTTCTTTCTTTTTCTTTTTGATCTTTCGTGGGTTCCCGAATCCGAACTTAATATCTCCTACTCGCATCTCCACTACTTCGATCCTCTTTTTGTTCGTTTCATCCATGCTATTGCACCACTCCTTTCCCATTCCGGCAATAAAAAAGACCGTATCATCCGATACGATCTCTTTGGAAGAATTATACGTCAGGGTAGAAACAATTCTGTGTATCATGCTTCCACGGATATCCCAGGCATCCGAAGATACCTGGGAATCATGGGAAAGAATGAGTACACCACAGCACCATGCAAATGCAAGCTCGGTTTCCCTTGCTTCACAATTTGCAGTTTATACTATATCATCGGCTGAAATGACAGTCAAAGGAAGAAAAACGGAAATTAGTCCCGGATCTCATATAAAACCATCGCATCCAGCCCAAAAAATAATGTGGTCAGATCGTTTCTTGCCTCTTTTGCGTCCTTCTGAATATTGCTGATATCTGTCTGGTAGATCTCAGCGATCTCTTTTGTTGTTTTCTTGGCGTCCTCCCTCTCCAGGTACATGTATTCGATCACAAACCATCGTCTGTGCATGACTTCCTGTGAAGAATTAAGACAGTTGCTTTTATACACCTCCAGCATCCGGTCAACATGTGCCATGATAAACTTCACGGCATTTACTCCCCTGAGCTGTCTGTGCAAAGTCTTGTCATCCTCGAACAATTTGAACTTCATAAGTACATCCAGGTTCACAAGTGTTTCATCGACTTCCTCTGCCTGTTCCAGAGTGACAACTGCCTGTTCTGCATAATCCTTCAACTTTGTGTAATTCTCCAGGAGCTTCTTAGTCCTGAAAAGAAGCCCTCTCCATTCCTGCTTTTTCTTTTGATTCTGCACGGTTATGTATTTAGATACGCCGTCCTCGACTGCTTTCTGGCAGAGTTCTTTCAACTCCTCCTCGCTCAGTCTCACTGTCTTTTGTTTTCCTGGTGTGTTTTTACCCATCTTACTACCTCCCTGGTGTCCGTTTCATTGACTTTTTTTGATCTTCATTTTATAATTTTAATCAGCGAATATTTTTAGAAGATCCTCTGTCTGCTGCATGGCACCAGGGGATTTTTATTTATAAGGCTTTCGTCAGGAATTGAATATCATTTGCCATCGGTGTGATCACCTTTCCATCTGGAAGTTCTACGATAGCTGTTGTAAAATTTCCAGGGGCAGCTTCAAACTCTTCATAGTCAGAGCCCCACTGGTGGAAATATCCTAACTCAAACTCGTAGAATTTTCCGTCCTTGAAATACCTTCCCTTACACTGTCTCATGGTTTGTCCCTCCCGTCATTCCAACTCTCAAGGCTTCGTTCAGGATCGCCGCAATCTCTGTGATCGGAACTGCTATCCCATAGTCCCTCTTTCGGTCATAGATACTGACTACTCCGGTTGATACAGCTGCTTTAATTCCTACATCCGTTGTTTCCTGCTTGATGATGCGTTTCTCTGCCTGAAATAGACCTTTTCCTCTGAACTTTGTATATACTCCCACAGTCTCTGCACTCACTCCATCAATCGGACCTTCTTTCGGATCCGTCACACGTCTGATTGTAAAATCTTTCATTACCCCTATTTCCTCCTGAATGTCTGTGCGTATTCACATGTTGCAAAATGCGATACATATCCGAATCCCTGAGCTTCCCCAGGATCGGTTACGATTGTTCCGGATGTTACTTCTCCGTTGGCAAGGACAATTCTGTCCTTACCACCATCTCTCCGGAAGTTTACGAAGTTTGGGTTGACTGGCATGCTCTTCCCGGATTTCATCCTCACGAATAGGATCCGTGCTCCGCACTTTCGACACTGTGAGAAATTGTCTGGTGCTTTCTCTCTTCTCATTCCGGCATACCCTCCTCTGGATCTTCATACTCATAACCTCCGTTGCCATCCGTGCTATCTGTAGCTTCCGTATCGCCTCCAGGAGCGTTTGTTTCCTCCTGGTCGGTAATTTCTTCATCTGCTGGCGTATCTGCCTGATTTTCGGCTTCCTCGGACTGATCCACTTCCTTAAATTCTGCATCAATTACACTGTTATCCTCCGGAAGTGCGTTTGATGGACCAGGAAGCATTGTACTTTCGTCCAGATCTGCTCCAGCTTTCAGGTTCTCTTCATAATCCGGATCGAAGAGGCTCTGCTGTCCTCCCTCATTGATGTATTTTAGGACGTATCGTTTTAGATCTTCATCCCATACCAGGTTCATTCCGGCGTCTTTCTTGCCATCCATGGAATCTTTTACCGGAACCGCAATGGAAACCTTATGTTTGATTACTGGCTTGTTAATCTCAATAGATCCTCCTTTTCCATCCGGAACCCAGTCCTGGCTCATTTGCAGATCTACTTTCAGAGTAATGCTTCCTTCATCGGAGTTATTTTTCTCCATACTCTTGAAAAGCCTTTGCATCAGCAGATCAAAATTCTCCCTGGCTGTGGCGAATACATCGCTTTCAATCCTCATTTCTTCGTAATTGTTCATTCTTTCGCTCCTTCCTGCCTATTTTGGCTCAATAGATCGTATGATTACCTCTACTCTTGGTGTCTCGGAGTAGAACTTCCGGCATTGGCAATCTACGATCTGTGTATCATCACGGTATGCCACCTGATTCAGCGAATCCGCTATGATCTTAACTACATTATCCATGTCCGGCTTCTTTGTCGGTCTGATCTCATTTGCCAGCATGGATGCCTTTTTCTTTTTTGATGCAGACTTAGGTATGGAATAGTACGCCATGATCCGCATGTCCAACATCGTGCCATCAGGGAACTTAAATTCCGGGTATGCAGCACTGTACTCCGTGCGTACCAGTGTTTCATAGTTCACGGTATCTTTCGGTGTGATTGCATGTCCGGTATTTCGGCAGAACCTTGGTCTGCCTTTTCCTTTCGGTTCTCCTCGTATCGTAAATCTTACTTCCATGTTTGCCTCCTACTTCGATGTGTCGGCGTTTGTCGCAAGATCTTTTGCATGTACGAAATAATCCAGAGAATTTCCTTTCCCTTTCTGGCGTTTATTCTGTCCCACATCGTACCCGTTTTTCGCCAGGATCTTAATCACTGTCAGGCGATCCTCCATGTTATAGATCCTCAGCTCTGCATCCCACTCCGGATCTGGCTCTTTCTCCGGTTCTTCCTCCGGGATAATGCCAGCCATCAGATTATTAAAATCTACGTTGGCTACTGCCGCAATCTTATAAAGTGTTGATGCCAGGATATCTGTTCTATCGTTTTCATAGCTCCAGATCTGGCTATCACTCTTTCCGATCAGTTCTCCGAACTGCCTCTGAGACAGTCCCATCTCTTCCCTGATCCGTTTGATGTTCTCTCCTAACTTTCCCATTCTCTACCTCACTGTAATAATTCTTTCATGTCATTGAATCGCTGTGCTGCTTCTATCTGCCGGAAGGATTTCCCCGGCATTTCAACCGGATAACATGTTTCAAAGATCCGGTCATAAACTCTTCTGTAGCGGATATCTGTAGTCTGAAGCATTTCCGACAACTCCAGGTTCGTTGTCAGGATCATTGGCTTATCTGTCCGGATCCGGCTGTCAATGACGTTGTATACCTTTTCCAGGGCATAATCTGTATTTCGCTCGGCTCCCAGATCATCAATGATAAGCAATGATGCACTGTTTAGAATCTGTATGTAGCTCGCTTCGTCTCCGGTTCCGATGTCCTGGAGGATCTTCACGAATGATGTCATAATCACTGTGATGTTTTGCTCCATCAGGGCGTTTGCAATACAAGCGGCAGTGAAGCTCTTTCCGGTTCCGACCGGACCGTATAGCAACAGTCCCTGGTTCTTTTCCTTCATTTCACGGAATTTCTTCACGTAATTTAGTGCCAGCTTGTATGCTTCCTGGTTCTCCTCCCTGACCTTATATCCAGAGAAATTTGCATCCCGGAACTTACTTGCCATCATGGAAGCATCTTTCAGGCGGTTAATAGCGTGCATCCGCTGTTCGTATTCATCTTTCTGCTTTTCCTTTTCGATCTCGTCAGATCTACACTTGCAAATGCAAGGCACAATCTTCTTGAATCCTGAGATCTCAATTTTGAACTGTTTCCGTTTGCCGCATACTCCGCATCGGATCAGACCATCTTCTCCAACGTAATCTCCCTCTTTGATCGGGCTTATCTCTTCCTGACTATGAGAGGGCAACATGCCTCCAACTTCCATTTCCAGTTATCCTCCTTCTGTCTACATGAACGGATTTTCGCCTTTCCTGAACGTTTTCACTGGCTCCTGGGTTCTATTATCCAGGAAGTCCGTAAATGGCATTGTATCGCTCAGGAACGTCTTTGGATGCTTTATGAACTTTGTCTCTGTCTTGTCTCTCTGGCACTGGTTCGCATAATTGGTTGCAGCTGTCAGCAACTCCGCATCCGAATATCCGTCATTCAATCTTGCCTGGTACTTCTTATAAGCGTTTCCTTTATCCACTTTTCTCGGATAGACCTTCCAGAACTCTTCAAAAGCTACTGCATACTCATTACGTTTCGTCTTTCCGGATCCTTCCGGCTTTTTCTCCGGTTCCGGATCCTGGCTCTTTTTCTTTCCGGCTCTATAATCTCGCATCCGTTCCGCATGTTTCGCTTTCTTCTGCTCATATGACGTATAGTAACTTCTCCAGTCCATCCAGTCATGCAGATATAAGGAGCCATTCTCTTGGTCGATCCATCCGCACTCAATCAAATTGTCAACGATATTTGAAATTGTACTCCGGTCGATCTCCAGGAATCCCGGACGGATCGCTTCCTCGATGTCCTCATGTTCGGCAGCTACAATCCGTCCACTCTCTTCTGCATTGTCAATTCCCCACAGCCAGAGGCGAATCAGGATCCCGATTGCCTCATTCTGGCTGATTCCGGATCTCTTAGCAAAATCCCTTAATTTACCTCCGATCAGCTTCTGATCCACCGTGATCCATGCCATCTCCTGCACCTCCATACTATAAACTCGCTGTCAGATCCCCGATCCCGATCGGCTTTGTCAGCACCTTGGTGTCTCTACACCAGATGCACTGCTCGCATCGGTCAGGTTTCGCTCCGTGATATTTCACTTGTAGGATCCTCGGCATCCGGCTTTCTATTACCTTCATCGCCTCTTTCAGGTAGTTGTCATGTATGTAGATCACTTCGATGTTCATTGCCTCTTCTTTGGAAATTCCGGCAATGTAGAACGGCAATCTCTTTCCGGTGTTCTGGTAAACGATCTCCTGGTAAATAGCTCCCTGGAGGTCATATCCCCAGTAGCGGACAAAATCCAGATACCCGATGTCCGGAACATATCCGAACTTTGTGAGTGACTGCATGTATTTCAGATCCACAATCGCTCTGCCCGGATGGTAGCTGTCCATTTTGATCTTCCACTTGGATCCAAACAGCTCTCCGGTCATTATGACCTGTTTTTCTCCAGACATGTATTCCTGGAAAAGCGGATCTCTCAAACTTCTTGCAATCGCCTTTTCTGCCTTTATGAAATTTGCTTTTAATTCTCCGTCCTGTCTGAACAACTCTGCATGTTCTTCTTTGAATTTATCCAGAGTACCCTCATAGAAGGAATCCACGTAGCTTCCTTCCAGGAGTGCTGTTCGATCCGGTTCTTTATATTTCCCACGAATCTTAGCCATCGCACACTCTTCACATCCCAGTTTGCCGTATGTTCCGGCAAAATCTTTGAACTGAGAAACTGACATGTACTCATAATTGGCTATGTCGGAGTAATAATTCTCCGATGTTAGCTGAAAGCCCATGAATTATACCTCCTCGTAGTCAATTCCCATTGCCTTAATGTACTCAATTACCTTCTGGTAATCCTCCGGGGATCCCGTGATTCTGATCGTCTGGCTCGGTTTCGGATCAAAAGGAATTTCCTGATCCTGAACTGGTTCCGGTGCCAGCTCAACGATTGGTTCCTGGATCGGAGTTGATGCTGTCGCACGGGCAAATGCCTCTCTTTCGATGTTGTCAATCGTCCTTCCGATGTCCGATTGCGGTATTTCCGGATATCCGGATGTCTGAGCAGCCTCCTCCTGCTGATTCTGAGCTGCAAGTTCTGCTTCACGTTTCGCAAGCTCCTCCTGACGTCTGCGGCGTTCCTCTTCCTCACGTCTCTTTCTCTCTTCCTCTTCCTGCTGTCTTTTTAGGATGGCTGCTTCCTGTGCTCTCAGTTCCTGGACTTTCTGCATTGCATCCGCAAGTCTCAGGTTCGGTCTGTACGCATCCATGGCGTAAGATCTGAATTTCTCCTCGATGCCAGCCAAAACCTGCAGATCTGACCTGATTACATCCGCCCTGGCATCAATGGCAGTCTGCCATTCTGATTTCTTAGCTGTCGCATTTTCCCAGCGGTCATCATAAAGAGCGTTCTTGGCTTTATCTGCAATCTGCTGTTCGATCCCTTCAAATGCTTTCTGCATATATTCCAGGATCACAGCTCTTGCCTTTTTTCTTCTGGCATTTTCATACTCTGTCAGGCGTTCATCAATAACCGCAATCGGTTCCTGGATAATCGCCATCAGCTCTTTTGCCTGGGTTTCAATCAGCTCATATGGTTCCAAACACTTTTTCTTGATCTCGATCTTTCTGGCGTTTACAGACTTGGAAAGATTGTTTAACATTGCTCTGTCTTTCTTTGCCTGACCGATGTTTGAATCATCGTACTCCGTGGTCTTGTATACTTCCAGAGCGTTCGTGATCGCCTTTTTCAGATCTTCATAATTCCATGTTACTGTTCCTGGTGTCTGCTGTACTACTACCTGTAATTCATTCATTCCCATATCCTCCATTTACTTACTTGAATGGTAACTCGTTATCCGGAAAATCCTCCGGCATCATAAAGCCTTCCTCCGGCATGCTCTGTGGTGCTTCTTCTGCCGGGATCAGTTCTCTCTCCGGTGCTTTCCGGAAGTCCTGCGGTGTTACTGCCGGCTGTTGCTTCTGTTCGATCGTTTTCTTCCCGGCCGTCTGCCCCGGTGCAAAGGCATCAACCACATTATCTGATCCCGGAAGCTGTGCTGGCTGTCTGTTGGATCCTCCGGAGATCTGCTGATTCTCGAACTCAAATCCGGATCCCTCTTCATAAGCCTTAATCAGCTCTACTTTATCCAGGTTCAGATCTATCAGCTTACTCAGTCTGCGGATGACTGTTTTCTTGCACATTTCTCCAAATGATTCTTTCCATGCCTGGCTATTCGCCGCTTTTGAGTAGACATCTTTTGTATGCTGGATCTCTTCCACACTCATACTGTCATATTTAATGGTTCCATCTGCATACATTACTACCGCAAATGCTCCGATGATATTTTTGTTTGAGAATGGAACTGGCTTAAAGCTCAACTTCTGAACGCCTGCCTCCACTCCTTCATCGTAGACATCTCCTTCACGGACTACTTTTGCATAAATATCTTTGATCGGATCATCACTGAACCGCTTGCAAACCTTAATTTCACCTTTGTAGTCGGTCTGGAATGTCATTTCACCCTTATACGGGATCGCATAACATTCCCCGTTCAGGAAATCTAACCCCAGGTATGCTCCTTTTATCATACAGAGCACGATTGAATTGATATCAACCGTCTGGAGCTGTTCTCTTTTCTTGTAATCCTTCATCATGTCCCGGATCACCGTAATACAGTTCAGAGCGAATCTCTGCTGATTGAACCCAGGCGGCATAGCGTCTTTTTTCTCAGTCAGGGTTTTCATTAACTGGTTCTGGATCTGATCCAGGTACTGATCTGCTGTCATCTGTCCCATGTTTTCCTCCTTTAGGCTACTGCCATATTTATAAGTGAGATGGCTGTTACCGTGTTG
The DNA here is from genome assembly GCF_027690675.1 of Bariatricus sp. TF06-38A. Classification (NCBI taxonomy): domain Bacteria; kingdom Bacillati; phylum Bacillota; class Clostridia; order Lachnospirales; family Lachnospiraceae; genus Bariatricus; species Bariatricus sp. TF06-38A. The sequence continues at coordinate 195,381 of NZ_JAQFCE010000001.1, read as the reverse complement.
CGAAAGTAGTAATTCTTAATTTCATCCTCCAGAAGCAGCGGTACATAATCCCTGCCCTTTCCGCGCCGATCACTCTTTCTAATCGTGTACTCCAGGATGATCTGATACTCTTCCTCGGTCAGCACATATCCTTGCTTTTCCATGTCCTCACGGACTTTCTTTGTTTCTGCTGTAATATCAAGCATCGTACTCCTCCTCTTCATCTTCGTAGAAGGATTCTCCCGGCTCGCAGAAAGCCTTATATTCAAGAAAGAGCACTACCGGGAAAATCAGTCTTTCACTCCCGATCGCCTTATATCCTCTCTCGGCATATGCCAGCTTGCATCCTCCGATCTGCATGATCGCCGCAATCGCAAGCATAGCTGATACTTTAACTAGCTTTCTCAATTCCGTTTACCTCCTTCACGAATACTCCAATGTCAATAGGTTTCTGATGTGCTATAGCGTCCATGAGTTCCTGATCGCTATGGATCCCGTACTCCTCGGACAGCTGTTTTTTTAATTTCTCAATTAGTTCCATCCGGTGTACCTCCATGTTTTTTCAAATACATCCTGAGTTCCATCACGTCATCCGCAAAATCGCTCAGGCATGCTACTATCTGTTTCAACTCTTCCTCCTCTCCAGGATCCAGCTTTCCATCACTGGCAATTCTGAGAAGTCCTTTCTTAATACTGTGTAACCGATCATCGTCTGCATGATTCAGGAGACTACAAGTAATCTGCTCAATCCCCCGGATCTTTGTTGCGATGTTCTGCCTCTTTCCAATAGGGCAATCATTTTTGCAATAGCAAGCCTCCAGTTCCGGTGCTCCGTAAAGGTCAGCCATTCTTACAACAACATCGGTCGGTACTGGTGTCAGTCCCAACTCATAATTGCTCAGGCTTGATACAGATACATTCAGCATCTCGGAAGCTCCCTCACGGCTACTCAGCCTATCATTGTATTTTGCAGCTTCTTTTCTACACTGAAAGTAGATACTTCCACCGCAATTCATACATTCTTTCTCCATGTTCTAACGTCCCTCCGTGAGTTACTATTTAATCATACAGTTGTGGTGTCACTGTCAGCGATCCCCAGGTAATCAGAAATCTTTTTGACTGCCGGAGCACTGTAGACACGCCCGTTCAAGATCGAACTGACATAGCTTCGGTTCATATCCAGCTCCTTAGCTAATGTTGTGGTTTTAAGATCACGGTTAATCATTTCGATCTTGGCGTTTTTGCACCACGCAGACAGCTTTTTTTCCATGAGTTCCCTCCTTTTCCTTCTTTACTTACCTAACATTTGTTGGTATGATAGAAGTGCTTTTTCAATTATTAAATTGATTATGTTTTGTTGTTTATGTTTGTTAGTATAGCTCACTGTAGTGAGTTTGTCAATGCCATAAACACTCTTTTAGTGAGTTTATTTTTAGGAGGATTTTATGTTCTACGATAATCTGAGAGCTGTTTGTGCAGAAAAAGGCACTACAGTGACTACTGTTTTAAAGGAATTACATATGAGTACCGGAAGCACCGGAAAATGGAAAGAAGGATCCATTCCAAAGATTGATACTGTCATGCAGCTTGCAGAGCATTTGGACGTATCTCTGGATTATCTGGTATATGGGAGAAAGCTTTATACTGAGGTTTCCGGTCTGGATCCTGAATGGATTGAGATCATCACGCACATTCCGGACGATAAACAGGAAATGTGTAAAGACTTTCTCCGTACTCATATGGTTATTCCGGAAAAGTACGCAGATCGTAAAAGGGGATAATATCATTACCATATTTTACATGGCGAAGAAATCATTACCATGACACTTAATACATAGCGAGGAAGATGAAAATGGATTCAAAGAAAAACCGCATCGGTAATATATCCGATTTATTATCCGATAAGCTGCATACTGAAAATATGGACCGCTGGTTGGACTTTCGCACCCTTGGTTCCCCTTCTGGGTTTTCTACTGTTGACTTCTGGGAATGGTACGCATCGTACTCTATTGATTCTTCTGTACGTGGTGCCTTAGCGGAGTTCCTTGTGATGAAAGCTCTTGGTATAGAGCAGCGGCGTAGCCACTGGGGAAAATGTGATCTTGTATCAGGCTCTTTTTCTTTCGAGATAAAATCATCAGCTAAGATCACATGCAAGCATCCAGAAAGTGGTGCCATTTCTGAAAACAAACGGATTGTTTTTGATATTGCAGATAGACACCATCATATTACCGGAGATTCTTGGAGTGAAAGGGAACGATGTTCGGACATGTACATTTTCTGCTTTCTCTGTGATCTTCCAGTAACAAATACTGATAATTGGGAATTTTATCCAGTTCTTACCAGTGATATTAACGCCTCTTTCGGACACGCAAAAACTGTTTCTCTTTCCAGGATAAGAGAGCTTTCGGATCCGGTATCTTTTCAGGATCTCAGAACAACTGTAAATAAAATATCTGGAGGTGTACTTATGAGCAGCACTGAAACTCAGGAAGAAAAAGAACGCCAGGAGCAAGTCCAGGAATTGCAACGGCTACTGGCTTGTTATCAGGTCGCAAGCCGTGATGACAAAAATGTAGTATGGGCGGCACTGAATAAATACATGCCGTATGTGAACTAAGTATAGCCCCGTGGAGGGGCTATTTCTTTTTGATGGAGGAATTATGAAGAAAAACTTTAAGATGCCCGGATCGGGCTCAGAAACGCCTATCCGGGTGGCGATTTACGTCCGTGTTTCCACGGTCTACCAGATAGATAAAGATTCATTGCCAATGATGAAACAGGATCTCACTTCTTACTGCAAGTATATCCTGAATACAGATGACTTTGTGATTTTTGAGGATGCCGGATATTCCGGAAAGAATACCGACCGTCCGGCATATCAGAAAATGATGTCACAGATCCGGCAAGGTCTTTTTACTCACTTACTGGTCTGGAAGATCGACCGAATCTCCAGGAACCTTCTGGACTTTGCGAATATGTATGCAGAATTGAAGGATCTTGGTGTCACGTTCGTGTCTAAAAACGAGCAATTTGACACCAGTACAGCTATCGGAGAAGCTATGTTGAAGATCATCCTAGTATTTGCAGAGCTGGAACGTAACATGACATCAGAACGTGTTACAGCAACTATGATTAACCGTGCCTCTAATGGTGTATGGAATGGTGGGCGTATTCCGTATGGTTACTCTTATGACAAGCCTACTCAGGTATTCTCTATTGATCCGGAGGAAAACAAAATCTACAACTTCATGGTAGAAACCTACGAAGATACACAATCCATTGTACATACTTCCAGGAGGCTGAATGAGGCTGGATATCGTTCCAGAAACGGAAATATGTGGAGCCCGGTGGCAGTGTGGACTATTTTACGGAATCCGTGGTATAAAGGCGTGTATCGGTACAACTATTACAAGATTCCAGGAAGAAAAGCGATTAAGGACGAATCGGAGTGGGTTATCGTAGAAAACCACCACCCGGCTTCCATTGATTCGGATCGGTTCGATCGGATCCAAGCTACCCTTGATAAGAATGCCCGGTATCGGAATACCCCAGGAAGAAAGACGGCTCAGAAGAATGTTCACGTATTCTCCGGACTTGTCTGGTGTGCAGAGTGCGGATCCGCTTTTACTGCTTCTCCAGGCAAGCTCCACGTCTCCGGATATCGTCCGTCAAAATACGGATGCCCGAATGTCCGGAAAACGAAAACTTGCCATGCAAAATATACTTCGGATGTTGTCCTGGGCGAGTTCCTTCTGAACTACATCCTGAATATCCTGAATGCTCAGAAGCAGTTTGCTTACATCCATTCCACGGATGATCTCCAGAAGCGCTTGCTACATGGCAGCACTTTTTCTAATGTCGATCATGTAGATCCTGACGGGTTGGCGTCTCTTCTCAATATGCTGGAGAAATGTTCCGGAAGTGATCCGGTACTCTTGAAGCGTCCACGATCAAAACCTAAGATGGATCCGGAGTTAAAACGCATGATGGCAGATCAGAAGAAACAGCAACGTGCTCTGGATCGTCTGAATGATCTGTACCTCTACAGCGATGATTCTATATCTGAACGTGAATACCTTGTCCGGAAGCAACAGATCACAGATCGGCTCCAGGAGATCAACGAGGCTATTGGCATGATGTCTCAGGAACCATGGATGCGTACCATGAACGATGAAGAATTTATCCGCCAGGCATCTTCCTTCATCCTGACGCAGAAGTTGGCAGATAAACAGTACATCTACTATGAAAATCTGGCTGAATCACTGGATCCGGAGATCCTGAAAAACTTCTTTGTCTCAATTCTGGATTCTATCATCCTGAGAGACGGGCGTCCGGAAACGGTTGTGTTCCGCAATGGGCTGTCCCATACATTCACTTATAAGGATTCTTGATGCAAAAATACCCAGGAGCATTTACACTCCTGGGTTTCTCCTTGTCCCATTATTTACTTTTTCCTGATTTCTGGGATAACCTCACATTTGTTAGATTTGGAGGCTACACAATCATCATAGCATCCCCAAAGCTGAAGAATCGATATCTCTCTTTAACTGCTTCTTCATATGCCGCAAGCACATGCTCTCTTCCGGCAAGCGCACTTACCAGCATGATCAGCGTTGACTCCGGTAAATGGAAGTTCGTGATCAGGCAGTCCAGTACCTTGAATTTATAGCCCGGATATATGAAAATCTCTGTCCATCCACTGCACTCTTTTAACTTTCCGTTTTCATCAGCTGCAGATTCTACGGTCCGGCAGCTTGTCGTTCCGACGCAGATCACTCGGTGTCCGCTCTCTTTTGCACGGTTGATCTTTTCTGCCTCAGATGCCTCGATCCGGTAGAATTCCGAATGCATATGGTGATCCAGAATATCATCCGCTTTTACCGGACGGAAAGTTCCAAGTCCGACATGAAGCGTTACATGCGCAATCTCCACACCTTCTGCTTTGATTTCTTCCAGAAGCTCCGGTGTAAAATGCAGTCCTGCCGTCGGAGCAGCCGCAGATCCGGAATGCTTTGCATACACGGTCTGGTAACGGTTCTTATCCTCCAGCTGATGGGTAATATAAGGCGGAAGCGGCATCTGTCCAAGCTGATCCAGGATCTCTTCAAAGATTCCTTCGTATTCAAAATGGATCAGACGGTTTCCTTCCTCTACAACCTCCAGAACTTCTCCTTTCAGAAGACCGTCCCCGAAGCTGACTCTTGCTCCGGGTTTCATCTTCTTTCCTGGTTTTACAAGTGTTTCCCAGACATCATTTCCTTTTCGTTTCAAAAGAAGAACTTCGACTTTTCCGCCGGTTCCTTCTTTTTCACCGATCAGTCTTGCCGGGATAACCTTGGTATCATTGATCACAAGGCAGTCTCCCGGTTTGAGATAATCTTTGATCTCACGGAAAATGTGATGACTGGTTGCACCGGTTTTTTTATCAAGAACAAGCAGTCTGGAACTGGATCTGTCTTCAAGCGGATCCTGCGCGATCAGCTCTTCCGGTAAATCAAAATAAAAATCCTGTCGTTTCATTCTTTTTACCTCTTTTCGCCTACTTACGAAGCTCGATACCCATTTCCTCCAGTGCCTTTAAGATACGGTTCATAGCAGCTGAAATGTCAGCTTCTTCCAGAGTCTTATCTTTTGCACGGAATGTGATAGAGTAAGCAACAGACTTGAAGCCTGCCTTGATCTGAGCGCCTTCATAGATATCGAACAGCTTATAGCTTTCCAGATAAGCGCCACCCTTGTTCTCGATCACTTCTTCAACCTGTCCTACCAGGATGGATTTTGGCATTACCATACTGATATCACGGCTGACTGCCGGGTATTTTGCAATTCCTTCGTATTTTCTTTCAAATGTTGCAAGCTCTGTGATCTGTGGCATATCAATGACAGCAACGTATGCTCTTTCACCGATTCCATAGATATCAGCAACTTCCGGATGAACCTCACCCATGTATCCGACAACCGTTCCATCGTAAACGATGTTTGCCTGACGTCCCGGATGAAGGAAGTTCTTTCCTGCATTTGGATCATAGGTTTCTTTCTTATGAAGTCCGACTTTTTCAAAGAACTCTTCTACAACACCTTTCATACTGAAGAAGTCTCCATCTCCGTACATTCCAAGTGTAAACTGCATTCTTTCGTCCGGCAGTTCTGTCAGTGGAAGTGCCTTTGGAAGATAAATATTTCCAAGCTCGTATAGACGGACATTTTTATTTCTTCTGTTGTAGTTTGTTGCAAGAGATGTCAGCATACCATTCAGAGATGTTGTACGCATGACACTGTAATCTTCTCCAAGCGGGTTCATGATCTGGATTGCCTGACGCATCGGATCATCCTTGTCGAGGAGGAGCTTGTCAAATACCTTCGGGCTTTCAAATGAATAAGTCATTCCCTGGCTGAATCCACAGAATTCTGCAATATTTCTTGCTACTTCTTCCACACGAAGCTTGAAAGAAAGCTTACCAGTTGTAGCTTCACCTGTAGGCAGTGTAGTCGGGATATTATCATATCCGTAGAATCTTGCTACTTCTTCCGCAAGATCGGCGATACGGAATAAGTCATGACGGAAGGTTGGTGCGATCACTTCTTTTGCTTCTGCATCATATTCCAGGTCGATCTTTTCAAAATATTTGATCATATCTTCTTCCGGGATGTCTGTTCCGAGAAGTGCATTGATCTTGTCGGCATCAAATGGTACACGTACAGGTTCTTTTTTCTTGCTGTATACATCAACCATTCCTCCGACAACTTCACCGGCTCCCATTTCTTCGATCAGCTGGCAGGCACGGTTGATTGCATCCTCTGCATTATTCGGATCCAGTCCCTTTTCAAATTTACCGGATGCATCAGTACGAAGTCCGACTTTCTTGCTGGATTTACGGATGTTGGTTCCATCGAAGCATGCTGCTTCAAATAACATGGTCTGTACATTGTCAGTGATCATGGAATTTTCGCCACCCATGATTCCGGCAATACCTACCGCTTTTTCGCCATCACAGATCATAAGAACAGAATCATCCATTTCTCTTTCCTGACCATCCAGTGTTACGAATTTTTCTCCTTTATGGGCATTGCGGACGATGATCTGATGACCTGCGATGGTATCCAGATCATAAGCATGCATTGGCTGTCCGTATTCTTCCATTACATAGTTTGTGATATCAACAAGGTTGTTGATCGGACGGATTCCTACGGAAGAAAGTCTTCTCTGCATCCATTTCGGTGAAGGTCCGATCTTGATATTTTTTACGACTCTTGCACAGTAACGTGGGCAAAGGTCTGTATTTTCTACTTTTACTTTGATGTAATCATTGACATCTTCATCATTTCCGGTTGATGTTACAACCGGTGGCTTGAATTCTTTGCGGAATGTAGCTGCAACTTCTCTTGCGATACCAATCACGCTGAAGCAGTCTACACGGTTGGAGGTGATCTCGTATTCAAATACGACATCATCCAGTCCGAGTGCCTTTACTGCACTTTCTCCGACAACTGCGTCATCATCAAAAATGTAGATTCCATATTCCGGTGCTTCCGGGTACATATTTCTGTCTGAACCAAGTTCTTCGATGGAACACATCATTCCGTAACTGTCGACTCCACGGAGTTTTCCTTTTTTGATCTTGATTCCGCCTTCTACTCTCTGTCCAGGCTCATGTCCGCCCGCAACGCGTCCGCCATCCAGAACAACCGGTACCTTGTCTCCTTCTTTTACGTTCGGAGCACCTGTAACAATCTGTACGGTCTCTGTTCCTACATTTACCTGACAGATGATCAGTTTATCTGCGTCCGGATGTTTCTCAATTTTCTCAATCTGTCCTACTACGATCTTATCCAGATCAGCATCCAGCTTTGTAAAACCTTCTACCTTTGTTCCGGAAAGAGTCATTGCATCTGTATATTCCTGCGCTGTTACGTCAAGTTCCGGAACATACGCTTTAATCCATGATAATGAAGTATCCATTTTATATCTCCTTCTGATTTGTTTATAAATTTCCCTTATTCAGACTCCAAAATCCAGCAGCTCTCCGCGCTGCTCTTTGATTTTGTCGTACCGTTCGCACATGAAAGTAAATACTCGCTTCGCTCGTGCTTCCTTTCATTGTGTGCTCACTAGAATTGCTTTAAGAATCTGATATCGTTCTCGTAGAGGAGGCGCATGTCGTCGATCTCGTATTTGAGAAGGGCGATCCTTTCAAGTCCTACTCCGAATGCAAATCCAGTGTATTCTTCCGGATCGATTCCGCACATTTCGAGTACGTGTGGGTGAACCATACCACAGCCGAGGATTTCAATCCATCCTGATCCTTTACAGAAACGGCAGCCTTTTCCGCCACACTTGAAGCATGATACGTCTACTTCTGCACTTGGCTCTGTGAATGGGAAATGATGCGGACGGAATTTTGTCTTGGTATCCGGTCCGAAAAGTTCTTTTGCAAATACTTCCAGAGTTCCCTTTAAGTCAGCAAAGGAAATATTTTTATCGATTACCAGCCCTTCGATCTGATGGAAGGATGGTGAATGGGTTGCATCCACTTCGTCAGAACGGAATACTCGTCCCGGTGCGATCATACGGATCGGGAGCTTGCCCTGTTCCATCACACGTGCCTGAACCGGTGATGTCTGGGTACGAAGCACGATGTCTTTGTTGATATAGAATGTATCCTGTTCATCTTTTGCCGGATGATCTGCAGGAATATTCAGTTTTTCAAAGTTGTAAAGGTCATATTCTACTTCCGGTCCTTCCACAACTTCGTATCCCATACCGATGAAGATACGCTCTACTTCTTCCAGAGCGATCGTATTCGGATGACGATGACCTACTGTATTTTTCTTGGAAGGAAGTGTTACGTCAATAACTTCCTGTTTTAATTTTTCTTCACGGATTGCAGCATCCATTTTCTTCTTTGTCTCATCAAGAAGTTCTTCGATAGCAGCTCTTGTCTCATTCACAAGCTGTCCTACCTTCGGACGTTCTTCCGGAGCTACATCTTTCATTCCTTTTAATACGGCTGTCAGTTCTCCTTTTTTACCAAGGAATTTGACACGTACATCATTTAATTTCTCCGGTACATCAGAAGCCTGGATCTGCTTAATAGCTTCCTGTTTGATGCTCTCAAGTCTTTCTTTCATGATATCCTCCTTAAAACTTGTTTTGTCTATTCATTTGCAACTATAACAGGAAATAAAATTTCCTGTGGCAGAAAAAAGAATGTGCCTTGGCACATTCTGGCACCTGCGGCGATCGCTTGTGACATCTTCCTTATACGCCGCAGTGCACATCCTCGCGGAGCGTTTTTATATATTAGGAAAGAACACTTTCCTAATATATAAAAAAATCGCCCCTAAAAAGGGACGAGATAAATCGCGGTACCACCCTGTTTCCTGCTATTTGAATAACAGGCACTCGGACTGCGTAACGTGCAGGGACGTCGTTTTCTACTTTATTTTCAAAAACGCAGCTCACGTGGGAAATTCGTTTCCTGCCTGAACCGGGGAGAACTTACAGCCGGGGATTCTCCTTCTCTGTCGGAAAACAGTTCACTACTTACACGGTCATTGCTTTTATGATATGTCATATACTTAATCATTGTAACATATGATTTTTTTATGTCAAGCGGTTTTATCTGATAGATTCACCGTTTATCTACGCAAAATCATATTCCGGAACCTGAATGCTGCTTTTTGCAGAACTAATCCTTTTCCAGGATATCCCGCTTTGCATCTACCCAGATACAGTTAATAAGCCCTCCCAGCAGCATCACATACATACAGAAATACAGCCACAACATCACAAGAATGATCGCCGTCATACTTCCATACAGACCGGAAAACCCTTTGAAGATTGTCAGATACATTGAAAAAACAAATGAGATCACCAGCCATCCCAGAGAGCAGAAAATAGATCCCAGAATCAGATCCCTGAAAGGAAGCTTCCGGTTCGGCAAAAAGTGATATACCAGAAGTGAAATTCCAGTCATAGCAACAAATGAAATCACCGTTCTCAAACGCATGATCATATCCGTCGTCTCCGCAAGAAACGGAATCTTGTGATATATAAAAATACTGATATTGTTACCAAACACAGAAAGTACCAGCGCCATCACGATCGCTGCAATGAAAAGGATCGTATAGATGGATGCCCGGATTCTTAAAAATACATAATTTCGTGTCTCACGAAGCTCATATGCACAGTTCAGTCCGGTACTAACTGCAAGTACTCCTTTGCCTGCTGACCATAGTGCTACGATTGCAGTGATCGGAATGACCGTCTTCGACTGGTTATATACTTCATTTACAATGCCAACCATAAAATCCTGCATATTTGTCTCCGGAAACAAATTTACCACTGCAGTCATAACATCTGCTTTTGTCACCGGAGTATATTGTATGATAGCAAGAAGCAGCAAAATAATCGGGATCATACTCAGCACAAAAAAATAAGCAGACTGGGCCGCGTATGCTCCCACATGCTTTTGTGACACCTGCCCTGTAATTTCCCGAATCTTGTTTATCGTTTTCATCATATAATAACTCCATTTATCTTATCGGCAGTTTCATTTTTCAAAATAGTTTATCACATTTTCACTTCTTTGAAAACCCAAAAAAACAGTTGCTCTCGCAACTGTCCTTTATCTTTTGTAGTCCCCCGAAATGCCGTTTTCCGTTTTTTGACTCCTAGCACTCCGCTAGGTGGGCAACCGCATCTGCTTTTCTGCCTTCCCCTGCGCAATGAGGGCCTGACATATTACAGAGATATAAGAATCCCGTTTAAAGTATTGTAGGTTCAAAAATACGGAAGTCTCGAACATTCCAGGTTTTCTAAAGCCTATTATAGACTATCAGCCGTGTTTTTTCAACTGTTAATCGTTGAAGATATTTACTTTTTTTACCAGAAATTAAAATACGTTTAACGTACCCATTTCCCGCTTTTTCCACCGGACTTTTCAAGCAGATGGATTTCTCTGATCTCCATTCCCCGGTCAACCGCCTTGCACATATCATAGATTGTAAGAAGAGCGGTATTTACCCCGGTCAGTGCTTCCATTTCCACACCGGTCCTGTCGGTACATGCCGTGTGGCAGATTGCCCGAATCCCATGCTCTTCTTCCAGATATTCAAAATCAATCTCGACTTTGGTAAGGTTTAACAGATGGCACAGCGGAATCAGTTCTGCTGTCTTTTTTGCACCCATGATCCCGGCAATTCTTGCTACGCCAAGAACATCTCCTTTTTTCATGCTGCCTTTCTTTACTTTCTGAAAGCATTCTTCCGACATGCGGATCACCCCTGATGCAAGTGCTTCTCTTTTTGTCTCAGCCTTTGCCCCCACATCTACCATCACTGCATTACCATCTTCGTTAAAATGTGTAAATCCACTCATGATTTTTAACCTCTTTATTTTCTGGCACATTCGCCTTCTGTTCCCCGGAGGATTCCAAGCCCATGTCCAAGTTCAGGAAGCAGAAACTCCAGTGCTTCCTGTACTGCTTTGGGACTTCCCGGGAGATTGATGATCAGCGTTTTTTTTCGGATACCTGATACAGCTCTGCTGAACATAGCACGCTTTGTAATCGTCATCGAATAATTCCGGATTGCCTCTGCTATTCCGTTTGCCATCCGGTCACAGACATTTACCGTCGCCTCCGGTGTCCGGTCCCGCTCGGAGAATCCTGTTCCTCCGGTGGTGAAGATCACATTAAGCTGTCTCTGATCAGCCAGTCTGATCAGCTCTTTTTCCAGTTTTTTCTGCTCATCCGGTAATAAAATCGTTTCTTTAATATCATATCCGGCATCTTTCAACATTTCGACAATCATTGGTCCGCTTTTGTCTTCTCGTTCTCCGGCAGCCCCTTTATCACTTAAAGTAATAACTGCCGCTGAAAATGGACGGTCACTTTTCACCTGTTCCATGACAACTTCATCTCCTACCTTGATATGACCTCCGGTGACGACTTCTGCAAAAACGCCCTCTCTTGGCATAATGCAGTCACCCATTCTCTTATAAATCTGACAATGACTGTGACATTCTTTTCCAATCTGTGTCATCTCAAGTACCACATCTCCGATATGAAATCTTGTTCCAACCGGAAGCGCGCGAAAATCAAATCCCTCCACGATCAGATTTTCACCAAATGCACCATACGCAACTTCTGCCCCTTTTGCACGAAATTCCTGAATCTTTTCATCGGAAAGCAGACTGATCTGACGATGCCATTTTCCACCGTGCGCATCTCCTTCAATCCCCCAGTCCATTTTGACCATGGCTTCACGAACCTCATGTTTTTCGGTTCCTCTCTTTTCACTGATGCAGATTCCCTTCAGTCTTCCCATTTTTATGTTTATCCTCCGATCTGTGACATATTTTTCTGTTCTGTAATAAAATTATGCTCCTCAAAATGATGCATCTTCGGTTTTCCACGGATCGCCTGTTCGAGACATTTCCGGATTTCTTCTTCCGATCCGTGTCTTGCTGCCTCAAAAACGGAGATAGTATCTGCATAGCACAGACACGCTTTTAACTTTCCGGTTGATGTCATCCGGATCCGGTTACATCTGTCACAGAATTTTCCATGCAATGCACTGATCAGACCGATTTTCCCCTGAAAACCAGGCAGTTGATAATACACAGCAGGTCCGTTCCCAAACCGTCCCTCTAACGGATAAAACTCTCCTTCTATTCCATAAGCTTCTTTCAGTTTTCCAAGCACCCAGGCACCGGAAATGCCATTCTCTGCTCTTCCCTGTCCAATCGGCATCAATTCAATAAAACGGACATCCAGCTTGTTCTTTTTCGCCAACTCTGCCAGACTTTTCCATTCCTCATCATTGACTCCTTTTTGCAGAACCGTGTTGATCTTTACCCGGATCTCGCTTTTTTCTGCCATGAAAATGGATTTTCTGACTCTTTCCAGTTCATCTGCCCCGGTAATCTCCTGATATTTTTCCGGAATCAGTGTATCCAGACTGATATTCACCGCATCCAGCCCCGCTGCAAGAAGATCTTCCAGATTCTCACCCAGAAGAACCCCATTTGTCGTCATTGTTACTTCCTCTGTGCCCGGAATCTGCCGGATCATCCGGATCAGATCTGCGCATCCTTTTCTGACCAGAGGCTCCCCTCCGGTAATCTTAAACCTGGTAATCCCGATCCGGACAGCCTCCCTGCAGATTCGTTCAATCTCCTCATAAGTCAGGATTTCTGACATAGGAATCCACTTTGCGCCATCCGGCATGCAGTACCTGCATCGCAGATTACAGCGGTCTGTGATTGAAATTCTCATATATTCAATTGTTCGTCCATAACAATCTCTCACAGCCTTTTCCATCCTTTCTTAATTCCAGAGTGGTTCCAGTAACACCTCGATCGTACCACCGCAGACCATGCCTTCTTCCTCCGCATCATCTCCGGTCATATCCACATATTCTGTCTTTAGTCCTGTATTATTTTCATGCATCATGACTCTCGCTTTTCTTAAAACCTCTGCCTCCATACAGCCGCCTCCAATGGTTCCAACACAGCTGCCGTCTTCCAGGATCAGCATCTTGGATCCCACATTTCTTGGTGCAGAACCCTTTCTTGTAATGATCGTTGCAAGCATCTTCTTTCCCGGATGAACGATATCCAGGATTGCTTCCAGCAAGTCTTCCGGATAACCGCAGACTCTCTTGTTCTGATTCTTTACTTCGATGATTTCCGCCATGATCGCCACACCGATCTCCTCCGGTGTCTCAGCACCGATGTTCAGACCAATCGGACTTTTTATCTCGCCGATTACTTCCTGGCTGCATCCTTTTTCAATCAGATTCTGCTTTACCATCGCACTTCTTCGCCGGCTTCCGATCATTCCGATATAAGCATGTTCCTTCCCAACGATCTTCTCCAGACAAACCTGATCATATCTGTGACCTCTGGTCAATACAACAAAATACGTATCCTTGTCTCCTTCGATCTGATCCAGGGCATCTTCAAACGGCTGGCAGATCACTTCCGTTGCACCCGCATTTCTGGCATGATCGGCAAACTGCGGACGATCTTCAAGAACCGTGACCTTCCATCCAAGCATAATCCCGATTTTGATCACCGGCACCGATACGTGACCACCGCCACAAATGACCAGATGCTCCTGCCCTCCAATTATATCACAAAACACCTGCTGCTCTCTGATTTCATAAAGTCCACATTTTTTCAAGTCACCTGCTTCTGAAAAATGTGCTGAAAAGAAACCGTTTTCTTTACTTTCCCAGATTATTTTTTTCTCTACTAAGATTGCTTTTTCTCCGGCTGCGGATCCTTTTGCCACTGTCAAAAGAACGTAATCCCCCGGCTTTGGTAAATCTTTTAATATCTCAAATACATTTTCCATCAAATCTCATCTACCCTACTACATATTTATTCAGTCTGTCAAATGCTTCTTTTAATACGGTTCCATCCTGAAACGGATCGGAATCTTCCGGCATTTCATCTCTCGCATGACATTTTCTTTTATCCCCATCACATTTTCTCTGCCATGCAATACTTTTATTGTAACAAATTTTTCCGTCAAATGAAATAAGAAGGTGCAACTCTTTTTGTCTGCACCTTCCCTTTTCCTTTATTTTGTGATCTGATTTTAAAAATACTTTGCATTCAGCTTTTTGACTGTCCATGCAAACCATACCAGTACTGCAAGTACCAGCACTAACATCACCCAGAATAATTTTCCTGTACTCTGCACATAAGTATTATACAGATCTTCTGCGCCGTACAAGATCAGCACTACCGCAAGCACAAGAAGCTTCGGTCCTGCTGCTGCCCTGTATGCTTCCTTATCCTTACACTTCTTTATATTCGTATCTTTTGGTACAAGAATTGATGTATTGATGATTCCTTTGAATTTAAGCTGAAACCATGCATACAGGCTATACAATCCCGCCCCAATACCAATGATCCCGAAAATTCCTTCCATTCCGTTCATTCTTTTGTCTTCTCCTGTCTATTTTACGCTAAGAATATTCTTAACGGTCTGCTCCATCTGATCCACATCACATTCCGTATTGTGACGGATCTCGGCATTCATGATCTCTTTGATGGCATTCGGAAGCTCTGTACCGGATACTTTCTGAAGCTCCTCGATCAGTTTGAAATCATCCTGTCCTTTATACTTCGGATCGATCGCTGACATAACGCTTCCTGCAAATTTGTATGGACTTGCTGTGGATGCGATTACTGTCTTTCTGTCATCTTTACTGTCTTCTCTGTAAGCTTTATACACCGTTGCAGCTACCGCCGTATGGGTATCCATTACATAACCGGTATCTTCGTATATATCATGGATTGTCTTTGCGACCTGCTCTTCTGTCGCATATCCTGCCGCAAAATCAGCCAGGTTTGCTTTCATCTCACCTGTAATCGCGTAACTTCCCTTTGTCTTCAGCTCAGTCATAAGATCCGTATCTTTTCTTGCATCTTCTCCTGAGATCTTGTAGATCAGACGCTCTAAGTTGCTGGAGATCAGAATATCCATGGACGGAGATGTTGTAAGAACAAATTCACGGTTACGGTCATAAGTTCCTGTCTGGAAGAAGTCATAGAGAACTTTGTTCTCATTGGATGCACAGATCAGCTTTGCAATCGGGATTCCCATATTCTTTGCGTAGTATGCAGCCAGAATATTTCCAAAGTTACCGGTCGGTACAACTACATTGATCTCTTCATCTTCCGCAATCTCTTCATTCTGAAGAAGCTTCGCATAAGCATATACATAATATACAACCTGCGGAACCAGACGCCCGATATTGATGGAGTTGGCAGATGAGAACTGGTAGCCTGCTTCATTTAACTCTTTTTCCAGCTCTTTGTTCTCGAACATCGCCTTCACACCGCTCTGTGCGTTGTCAAAATTACCGTGGATCGCAACAACAGAAGTATTGTCTCCTTTCTGTGTTACCATCTGCAGCTCCTGTACGCGGCTGACTCCGTTCTTCGGATAGAATACGATGATCTTGGTTCCTTCTACATCTGCAAATCCTGCAAGTGCAGCTTTTCCTGTATCCCCGGATGTTGCAGTCAGAATGACGATCTCATTCTTCACCTGATTCTTCTTTGCAGAAGTAGTCAGAAGGTGCGGAAGAATGGAAAGTGCCATATCTTTGAATGCGATCGTTGCTCCGTGGAACAGTTCCAGATAATAAGCATCCTCCACCTTCGCAAGCGGTGCAATCTCTTCGGTATCAAACTTACTGTCGTAAGCCTTTGCGATACAGCTCTTCAGCTCTTCTTCTGTAAAGTCTGTCAGGAATTCCTTCATAACTGTATATGCGATTTCCTGATAGGTCATCTCTTTGAGCTCACCAAGCGACACCGGAAGCTTCGGAATCGAAACCGGTACAAATAATCCGCCGTCATCTGCCAGCCCTTTTAAGATTGCCTGGGAAGCTGTTACTGTCTTTTCTGCATCTCTTGTACTCTTATAAAGTAAATTCATGGTTCTCCACCCTTCTTATTCTTTCTGATTCACTTCAGCAATCTGCTAAAGTATTTTCCTATTTAGCGATTATAGCATAAGAACCTTTCAAGTGCAATGCCATCCTTATCTGCGTTTCCACATTCGTCCCCACATCCGGCTCAGAAGAAAACACAGGAGCAGTGCCCCGGTCAGAATAACGCCGATCAGAAATACCAGAATCTTTACATAAGATCCATCTCCTGTTGCAACCGTCTTTGCTTTCTCAGTTTCCTTTGGCTTTTCCGGACTTTCCGGTTTTTCCTCTTCTGCCTGCTTTTCCTTTTTATAGGTTACACTCTGTCCTTCGTCCTCCAGATCTGCGTGCACTGCAACCAGCTTCTCTTCCAGATACACTTCCTCAAATACAACAACCTGTTCTCCGTTAAGCTTCGTTGCATCAAACGTAAATTCCATCTGAAGTTCTCCGGAATCTGTATCCGGGATCAGCTTTTTCTCTGCGGTCACTTCTTTTCCATCCTGAAGAACCGGCTTTTTGGTCTCCTTATCCATTAATGTGCCTTTAACTACATATTCTTTTCCAATCTCCAGATTTTTCCATTTTACCCGATCTATGACCGTTACCTGTTCTGTCCGTTTCCCATTATGCGTTCCCGTTTCCCGGTCAGATGCTCTTGTCCCGATCTCCGGTACGGGATGTTCATCATTTGTCAGTGTCCCCAGATCAATTATTCGCATTTCCTTTGTTACTTCCACCTCAAACGCAGGAATCAGCATCCGGTCTTCATTATTTTTACAAGACAGTTCTTCCACCAGATACGTTCCGTAAGGAAGCGCTCCTCTTGTATTATCCGGAATTCCTTCCCCAAACCAGATCCCATCTTCACTTGTCTTCCCCTCATTCGTGTTGACGGTATGTGGATTCCAGTACGCACCGGTCGAAGCCTCCCCGTTTTTGTCCGTCAGGATCACATGGCTCTCCCCAGTTGCCTGCGATGTGATCCGAAATGGGATATCCGCCAGTCTTTTCAAGGTTTTATCTGCCGCTTTCACCAGCTTTAAGTCCCCACGGATGAGCTTTTCCTTTATTTCCACTGGATTCCATATTTTCAGGGCTTTATAGCTTCCATTTTGCTCCGTTCCAGTCCTGATACAATGTGTAACGGTGTCCACCAGATACCCTTCCGGCGCATGCATCTCCCATACCGTAATCGTTCCAAGCGGAAGCTCGTTATTTTCAAAAAACGGATCTCCGCTGATCAGGTGCGCCTCATCCATCCGGACCACACCATCCGCATCCGACTTCAGCTTCCAACTCCTGAGCGGCACCTTCACACCGATCTCATTTTGATTGTCAAAAATGCTATCAAAAAATGCCACATGAAATTCAGCTCCCGCAAGAGAAAGTCCTGCCTGCGCCTGCCCTTTCCCTGTTTCCGCATCCTGCTTCCGGATCAGGATTTCCACCTTTGTCTTTTCCGGTTCATCCTGACACTCATAGGTCACGGTCTGTCCGGCATTCACCGTGATCTGCCGCAGCTTTGTGTCCAGTACATAACCTTTCGGTGCTTTAGTCTCTTTGATGTCATAGGAACCCTCCGGCAGATTTTCTGCCTTCCCATATCCTTTCTTGTCTGTCCGGATTACGCAGACTGCCTCGGATGTCCCACTTTTACAGACGGTATACTCTGCCCCTTCCAGTGAGTAGAGCTGATTATCAGCCGTAATCTCTGACCTTGCAGAGCTCTTCATGATCTCCAGGCTTCCGTTATGGGTTGTCTTAAAAAGATATATCGTTGATCTGGATTTTGCCACAAGCTGTGAAATCTGATTACCACTCGACGGGATAGATGCCGAATGCCAGAACCGGTTATCGTTGCTATTATCTCCCCAGAAAAATCCGATATGGCAGTCTGCATCTTCTTCCTCCCAGGAAACCGGCTCAAAATAGATCACATCTCCTTTTTGCGCTTTTCCGCCCGCAAGCAGCTCCTCAATGGTGTTGTAATGATAGGATTCCACGGCATTGTCTGTCATCCAATGAAACCAGTTGCTCGCATTGACCTTGCCGCCACGGAGACTTCCTTTGTCAATTTCTGACAGATCCGCTCCACATTTTTCCAGAACATAAGCGACAAACCCGGTACAGTTCATTGCCCCATTTCCACCGTAGGCTCCGTTCGGACGCATGCAGTTCTCTGCTGTCAGAGGATATCCGCTGTAAGGCGTTCCCAGATAATAACCGTCCTTTTCGTGGTTTTTTAACTCCTCAAGCACTTTTCCCGGCTCTGCTCCTAATTTTTCATCAAGTTTTACAATCGTTTCTTTCTTTGCGATTCTCTCTGCTGAGTTTGCAGATACGACAGGCATACTGCTGCCCGACAATGATACTACCGCCAGAATCACACTTAGTATTCCGGCAAAATGATTCTTCATATATTTCATAAAAGTTTCTCCTTCTGCCTTTTCAGGTCAGAAAAGAGAATATAAAAGACGAGTACCCTTACTATAAAGGAAGAGTACCCGCTTGTCAATAGTATTTTATTGTTGATCTGCCTCCAGAACGATCACACTTCTCGGTCCCACAAGAATTCTTTCCTCCGAAATCCGTACCGGATTCTGATAAATTTCCTGCTTTTTATCTCCAGTATTTACCGCCACATGCCAACTATATCCGCCCGGAAGTTGTGGAAGTTCTACCCAGACACCTTCCCAGTATGGATTCATCAGAAGATACACACAGTCTTCTTTTGCCATTTTATTATCATATCCGGCAAACATGACTGCCGCCGTCCGGATCTCCGGTCTGGAAAAATCCAGTTTCCACGGCACTTCACCGTGAAAGCTGATCTCCGGAAATCCAAGACTGCTCGCCCCTGCATCTCCTGTGATCGACGGATGCCGTTTCCGAAATGCCGTCATATAAGCACAAAAATCAAATACATCCTGAAACTTTTCTTTTCTTGTCCAGTCCAGCCAGGAAATCTCGTTATCCTGACAGTAGGCATTATTATTCCCGAACTGAGTATTGCCAAACTCATCACCTGCAAGGAACATCGGTGTCCCTCTGCTGCAAAGCAGGACCGCAAAAGCATTTTTCATCATCCGGTGGCGCAGTTCAACAACCATCACCTGATCAGTGTCCCCCTCTGCCCCACAGTTCCAGCTCCGGTTATCGTCACTTCCATCAAGATTTCGCCATCCATTAGCCTCATTATGCTTCTGGTTATACGAATAAAGATCATACAGGGTAAATCCATCATGGCAGGTCAGGAAATTCACAGAAGCATGTTTTCCGCGGATTCTGGTATCATAGATGTCCGGAGAACCGGCAATTCTCTGAAGCGCTGCTCCTGCTGCCCAAAGTCCCCCTTTTAAATATTCTCGCACGTCATCCCGGTATCTTCCGTTCCATTCTGACCATCTGCGGAATGCCGGAAAACTTCCGACCTGATAAAGTCCGCCGGCATCCCACGCCTCCGCGATCAGCTTTGTGTCTGCAAGCAGCGAATCATAGGCAAGATTCTTTACGAGTGGTGGATTTTCCATCGGTGACCCATCCTCATTTCTTCCCAGGATCGAGGCAAGATCAAACCGGAAGCCGTCCACCCGGTACTCTGCCACCCAGTATCGCAGACAATCCTGGATCATTTTGATCACCACCGGATGATTACAATTCACAGTATTTCCACAGCCACTGAAATTATAATATTTTCCATCGGGTGTCAACATATAATAAATCTGATTGTCAAATCCTTTAAACGAAATAAACGGTCCGCATTCATTTCCTTCTGCCGTATGGTTAAACACCACATCCAGGATTACTTCAATCTGGTTATCATGCAGTTCCCGGATCAGTTCTTTTAATTCTACTCCTTCCCGGTTGTATTCCGTTGATGCTGCATAGCTCGTATTCGGCGCAAAAAAGCTGACTGTATTATACCCCCAGTAATCAATCAGTTTCTTTCCATCAACCTCACGACTCCCCTGCAGTTCATCAAATTCAAAGATCGGCATTAGCTCCACCGCATTAATCCCCAGTGTTTTCAGATAAGGAATTTTTTCTTTTATTCCGGCAAAGGTTCCAGGATGACGGACACTTTTGTCCATCTTCGTGAATCCCCTGACATGCATCTCATAGATGATCAGTTTTTCCATCGGGATCTTATCTGGCTTTTCACTGCCCCAGAAGAAATTATTCCGGACTACTCTGGCACGATATCCCCCTGTATTTAGTGCTTTTCCCCATACACTCTGCCCGGTAACTGCCTTTGCATACGGATCCAGTAAAATATGCTTTTTATCAAATAGCAGACCTTCCTTTGGTTTCCACGGTCCGTCCAGCCTGTACGCATATTCAAATTCTTCAATATCCAGTCCGAATACCATCATGGAAAATACATCACCGATCCGGCAGTTTTCCGGGAATGGGATCACCGCATAAGGTTCCGGTTCCTTTCTGTGAAACAGAAGAAGTTCACATGTCACAGCCCCTTTTGAATGCACTGTAAAATTAACTGCCGACTGAAATGCAGTCGCACCCTCATCACGATACAGTCCGGGACAGATTTCAAATCCATTTACATTTTCTGTCGGAACCCATCTTGGCATCATTTCTTCCAGCATTTTACCAGCTCCTTCCATGTCATGTTTTCAGTATAGCACATTTTTCCGTTTACACACCTTTCCTTTCTGTATATAATATAAAGGATTACATATTTTTTTGCAGCAGACTCAAGGAGGTTTTTTATGACTGCACAGCATCTATATTATTTATTTCAGTGCTTCTTTATATATGCCTTTTTAGGCTGGTGTACAGAAGTTGCGTTTGCCGCTTTTAAAGAACGTCGTTTTGTCAACCGTGGATTCTTAAATGGCCCGATCTGTCCGGTATATGGTTTCGGCGTGGTTGCAGTCATTCATTTTCTGACACCGCTTCGTTCCAACCTGCTCCTGCTATATCTCGGAAGTGCTATTCTTGTTACTGCAATCGAATGGCTGACCGGGTTCATTCTCGAAAAGGTTTTCCATAACAAATGGTGGGATTATTCTAATATGCCGCTCAATCTGAATGGATATGTGTGCCTTTTGTTTTCTCTGATCTGGGGAGTGTTCTGTGTTTTCATCGTAGATGTATTCCATCCACTGATTGACACACTGCTCTCACACATTCCTTTCCTTGTCGGTATCATTCTTGTATGTATTCTGGTGATTGCCGGACTTGCCGATCTCTATGTAACAGCATCCGGTATCCTGAAGCTCAACAAACGTCTTGAAAAAATGCAGGCCATTGCAGACGAACTTCATCAGATTTCCGACAAGCTTGGTGAATCAATCTACAAGCGTACCATTACAGCTATGGAAAAACAGGAAGAGTTCAAAGATACTGTATCTGAGAAGCAGGAAGAATTTAAATCTGCTATTTCCGAAAAACAGGAAGCAATTTCAGACACCCTTGCCGATGTTTCTGACGAAGTAAAAGAACGGATTGCTCTTCTTCGCAGAAGCTACCTGGAAAATGTCAAAGCAACTTCTCATATGCAGAAGCGTATCATGAAAGCTTTCCCGAAAATGCAGAGCCGCAATTACAAAGAATCCTTTGAAGATCTTAGAAACAAACTGAAGGAAATGTCTCTCAAAAAATAACAGGTTGTAAAAAATCCATCTGGTTTTCTTTTAAAAAAAGAAATCAGATGGATTTTTTATCTTTAAAATTATGATGTGAGTATCAAAAGTAAATTTTGCCACTCACTAATGTTTCCTCTTGATCTTGTCCAGATACGGAATCTCGATTGGATCGATTGCATCAAGTGGCTGTTCTTTATTGATCTTCTTTTTGCGTGTGTGCTTTTTCAGAAGTGCACCACCCCGGTTATAAAACCAGAAAGAAAAGATCAGAAGTTTATTGAATTTTCCAATTTTGTCTTTTGTCGTCTTCGTGTAATACTCCCCACCGGACTGGATCTCTCCTTTTTCCCTGATCTGCCGGATCAGATCCAGCTCTTTCTCAATCCGTACCGGAAATTCCGTATACCCCATGCCGACGCAGTCCAGCTTATGCGCATCACTTCCTCCGGTTCCCGGTTTTCCATATTTTTCAGCAAGATACTTCGCCCCTTCATTGGACTGTGGTGGCTCACATGCATTGAAAGTCTCTATAAAATCAAATTTTTCAATCAACTCCGGAGATTTCTGCCATCTTTTCGTATTCGTAAAACTCAGATACTTTTCCCCACACGGATGTGCCGGTCCACAGATTCCTCCATTGTGATGCACAAAATCAATCAGCAGCGAAAGCGGAAGCCCTCTCAGCTCCAGAAGGCGCATCTTTACTCCCTGTGGCATAATGATCAGAATGTGCCCCGCATCCAGTGTATCATACTCTATTCCTTTCAATACGACAAAATCTTTGTATTTTCTCCCTTTGATCGTATTCTTCCAGTGCCGATATCCATTATAGGTGTCATGATCTGTAACCAGCATTCCGCCAATGCCTTTAGACTGCAGCTTTTTAATAAATTCTTCAATCGGCACTTTGCTGTCAATTGATCCTTCTCTTACATGACAATGCATATCTATCTTCATATTTTCATCTCCAGATCTTATATCGTTGATACTATTTTTATTATACCTCTTTTTTTATAACGCTGCAAGAAATACCGTTTTCTTCCAGCCATTCCGGATCAGATGCAAAAGAGGATGTATCACATTCTGATACATCCTCTCATCCATCTTATCTATTCTTCATCCTCGTCATCATCATCATCCAGATCGATCAGCATGGTTCTTGCCATCTCTATTTCTTCTTCTTTTGATGTTTCTTTCTTGATCGCATTTGCTCTTCGAACCTGCTTCTTGTTGATCTCACTTGACTTCATGATAAACTGGATCACGATTCCGATAAATGTAATCCCAATCGAAATGATCCACATGAAAATCACATTTTTCAGACCTGCCAGATCATAGATCATCATTCCTGCTCCAAAACCGCCTGCTAATGCCGTCGCAATAATCACAAACGGTTCAAACCAAATCATCGCAAGGATTGCGAAAATCAGTCCGACTGCTCCGCAGACTGCCAGCATGATCCAGTTTCCCGCATTTGTAATCGCAAGTACTGTGCCAGCCATTCCCAGAAAGCATACCCAGAAAGCTCCGAATTTCTTAAATACACTGTTCAGTATTGCAAAAACCAAACCCGCAACACCGGCTGCGATCAGTACCGGAACAACTTCCAGTCCCATAAGATATGTCACGGCAAATCCAAGCAATGCCCCTGCAACAAATCCAATCACTGCATTCCAGACACGGATCAGCTTTAAACCTAAAATTCCAATGAAAACTGATATAACAATTGATACCGCCGAAACAATCACGGCTTCTTTTCCTGCTATAAATACCGCACTGTTTCCCATGATATCCTTCAATACTATACCTATTGATTCCATCCTAATCTCTCCTCCTGTCGTACTTTCCTGTTGTTAAGTCAGACGCTTATTTTGATGAAGAGTCTGAAGATGTATCTG
Source organism: Bariatricus sp. TF06-38A (assembly GCF_027690675.1). NCBI lineage: Bacteria > Bacillati > Bacillota > Clostridia > Lachnospirales > Lachnospiraceae > Bariatricus > Bariatricus sp. TF06-38A. Next base: position 171,431 of record NZ_JAQFCE010000001.1, on the reverse strand, counting down.
TATCTTCGGTCGTGCTCTTAACCGTTACGCCCTGATCAGCAAAACTGATCGTATTCCATACTTTTTTATGTACTTTAATATCCGTTTTCTTTTTCCATTTCTTACAAATTGACTGATACTGGTCACTCTTTCTCTGTGATACAATGGACTCTTTCTTGGTATCCGTTGCATCACGATCAAGAAGGCTGACTACTTTTGCAACATAATAGCCATTGTCTGCTTCGATCACGTCTGTTACTTCGCCTTCTTTTAACTTATCAGCAGCTTTGATCAGATCTTCGTTTGGCGATGTCGTATCCGAGTCAAATGTCAGATCGGTGGCTGATGCACCTACTGCTGTTGCAAATACAGAAAAATCTTCTGCCGAAGCCGCATCTTTCTGGAAATCTTCTGCTTTCTTTTTCACTTCTGCTTTTTCGTCATCTGACATATCTGTCGATTTTCCATCACTGCCCGTTGTCTTTGTAGAGAACAGCACATACTGCATTTTCTTCTGTGCTGCTTCCTCATCGGATACATTCGTATCTACATCCGCAGTCATGGCAGTTTCCATCTTCTTCTGAAGTGTCAGAAGTTCCAGTACTTTCTTTACCGTCTTTTCATCGCCCGATACTGTATCTTTTGCAGCACTGTCATTGCTGTCAGTAAATTTCTTCGCAGCATCCTCGATGCTTTTTTCCTCATCATCACTTAGCGAAACTTTATAATCATCCTTGTGCTCATCCAAAATATACATTTCTTCCAAAGAATCCATGATTGAATCCTTATAATTCTCTTCGTAAGTCTTTCCGTCTGTAACTTCTTTTCCCCAAAAATCATCTCCCAGATAACTGCTATATGTTGTTTCAAACTGCGCCTGCTGATATCTTGCAAAAAAGTTCGCCACATCTGCAGTCACTTTCTCATCTCCGACTTCTACCACTGTATCCTGTCCGTTAAACTTGCTTCCACATCCGTTTAAAGATGCAATGCAGGCAACTGCCAGTATACAGGCAACCACTCTTTTTTTCATTTATAAAATTTCCTCCTTGATCTTCTCTCCATTGTACACACTTCTTCACTATGCACTCGTATAGTATATCTTTTTTTTACCTTACTGGCAATCTTTTTCATAAAAAATACACATTATTCTTCGACAAGTCCCTGTATATCTTCGACAATTTTTCCTGCATTTTCAAGAATCTGCTCTGCTTTTTCTTTTTTATTTTTCCGAAGTTTACAATAAATAAAATATGGATTTTCTGCATCTGTCTTAAATGTCAGTTCTCCCTTATATTTTGCCAGCAGTTCCGGAATCTTTGCTACATTTACCCTTGCCTTCTCATACATGGTAAATTTGTATTCATCGCCTTTTTGCTCTACCGAAATTACATAAGCCGCATGTGCTTTCGCCTTCAGCTGCGCGATCATCAGAAGCTGCTGCACCTTGCGTGGCGGATCGCCGAAACGGTCAATCAGTTCTTCTAGCATATCTTCCTGTTCTTCTTCTGTCTCAATTGCTGCGATCCGTTTATAGATATCCAGTTTCTGATACTCATTCGGAATATAAGATGCCGGAATATAAGCATCAATATTCAGATCCACGGTTGTCGCATAGGTTTCTTCCGGGATTTCTCCCTTCAGGTGACGGACTGCCTCACTTAACATCTTACAGTAAAGATCGTATCCCACTGCATCCATATGTCCATGCTGTTCCTCCCCAAGCAGGTTTCCTGCCCCACGGATTTCCAGATCCCGCATGGCGATTTTTACACCAGAGCCAAGATCTGTAAACTCACGAATTGCCGAAAGACGTTTTTCTGCAACCTCCCGGAGCATTTTGTCTCTTCTGTACAAAAGAAATGCATATGCCATACGGTTCGATCTTCCAACTCTTCCACGTAGCTGATAAAGCTGGGAGAGCCCCATCCGATCTGCATCATGGATGATCATGGTATTGGCATTGGAAATGTCAAGACCGGTCTCGATGATCGTCGTCGATACCAGAACATCAATTTCTCCATTGATGAAATCGTACATAATATCTTCTAACTTGTGTTCCCGCATCTGCCCGTGTGCATATGCCACATTTGCATCCGGCACAAGTTTCTGGATCTTCGCTGCCATTTCAGCTATATCCTGGACACGGTTATAGACATAGTACACCTGTCCCTGGCGGGAAATTTCTCTTTCGATTGCCTCCCGGACCATCTCATCATTCTCCTCCATCACATAGGTCTGGATCGGCATCCGGTCAACTGGTGCTTCTTCCAGCACACTCATGTCACGGATTCCGATCAGACTCATATGAAGCGTTCGGGGAATCGGTGTTGCCGTAAGTGTCAGAACATCAATATTTTCCTTCAGCTTTTTGATCTTTTCTTTATGCTGTACTCCAAAACGCTGTTCCTCATCAATGATCAGAAGTCCCAGATCTTTAAATACCACATCCTTACTCAATACCCGGTGGGTTCCGATGATAATATCAACCTGTCCCTTTTTCAAATCTTCGATCGTTTTTTTCTGTTGTGCAGGTGTGCGGAAACGGCATAACAGATCCACCCTTACCGGAAATTCTTTCATCCGTTGCACAAAAGTGTTGTAATGCTGCTGTGCAAGAATCGTAGTAGGGACCAGATAGACAACCTGCTTGTTCTCCTGCACTGCCTTGAATGCTGCCCGGATTGCAATCTCTGTCTTTCCAAATCCCACATCCCCACAGATCAGACGGTCCATGATCTTTGGACTTTCCATATCCCGTTTTGTTGCCTCGATTGCAAGCTGTTGATCCTCCGTTTCCTCAAACGGAAACATTTCTTCAAATTCTTTCTGCCAGACCGTGTCCTTTTCATAGACAAATCCTTCTTTGGACTGCCGTACTGCATAGAGTTCCACCAGATCTTTGGCAATCTGCCAGACTGCTGTCTTTACCTTGCTCTTCGTGCGATGCCATTCCTGTCCTCCAAGTTTGTTAAGTTTCGGCTTTTTAGCATCTGCACTAGCATACTTCTGGATCTGGTCAAGCTGTGTGGCAAGAATATAAAGATTTCCACCATCAGCATACGAAATCTTCATATAATCCTTTGTCACCTTATCAACTTCTATCTTTTCAATTCCCCGGTAGATTCCAAGTCCATGATTCTCATGCACTACATAGTCTCCCGGTTTCAGATCCGAAAAGCTGCTTATTTTCTGTCCATCATAACTTTTTCGTTTCTTTTTCTTCTTTGTCTTTCCAAAAATATCTGACTCAGATATGACAATAAACTTAATCATCGGGTACTCGTATCCGACTTCTATATGCCCGTAGCATACCATGATCTCCCCTGGATTCACTTCTCGTTCCTGATCCTCACTGTAAAAACTGCTCAGATCATAATCACGTAGATCCTCTGCCAGACGTTTTGCCCTTGTTCTAGACCCAGAAATCAGAACCGCCCGGTATCCGTTCCTTTTCAGTCTTTTGAGATCCTGTGTCAGCATCTCAAAGCTGCTGTTATACGGGTTAACGCTTTTTGCCTGGATTCCAAACCGCTTTTTCACAAAAAATGGCTTACATTTCATTTCCAGAGCACACATCCCGATCATACAGAATTTGTTCAGAAATTTTATAATTTCATCTGTCGTAAAAAATTCCGGAGCTTCTTCCATTTCCCCGGTCCTTTCCATTTCTTCTGCACGGTTCTCTCTCGCTTTTTCCACTTCATTTTCTGCCAGACGCCCTTTTTCCAGAAGCCTTGCTGGTTCATCCAGGAACACCAGTGTGTCCTTCGGATCAAAGTAGTTGATAAAAGAAACTTTCCGGTCACTTCCCAGTCTGTCATCTGCCGGATAAATAACGATCTGTTCCAGATTCTCTACAGATCTCTGGCTGTCCACGTCAAAAGTCCGTATTGAATCCACTTCATCTCCCCAGAATTCAATACGGATCGGCAATTCCTCGGTAAGTGGGTAAATATCAATGATTCCACCACGAACTGCAAACTGCCCCGGACCATCCACCTGGGCTTCCCTGTCATATCCAAGTTTTATGATCTTCTCCTTCAGCGATTCAAATTCCAACGCCTCCCCATTGGAAATGGTCAGAATGTCCCCTTTTATTTCTGCTTCCGATGGCAGTTCATCCATGAATCCGTCAATCGTTGTAATAACCGTAACCTGGCTTTTTGCCTCCATCATCATCTGCAAGGTTTCCATCCGCTGTTTGACCAGCTGTTTTCCGTGGATATCTGCCTGATAAAAAAGGAGATCCTTTGCCGGATAATAGCTGGTATTTTCATTTAAAAAACGATATTCTTCGTATAATTTTTTTGCTTTATCTTCACTGGAAAGAACGATCAATGTATGCCCATAACCTTTTCCAAGCGCATACATCAAATGCGTTTTCTGTGATGTCACACACCCGGAAAGAAGCAGCATGCCCGGTTCCCGTCCACGCTCTTCACAGATTTCTTCAATCTCTGCCAGTTCAGATAAAGGAGCCGTAAGTGCATGCATCGCTTTTTGCCTCCTCTTATTCTTTCTTTTTCTGGTTATATTCGTTCATTGCCTGATCGATTGCTCCCTGCAAGATCAGAGCAGAAGCTTCACAGGCAAGATCATATCCTTCTTCCATAAGTACACGGTCCTCTTTGGAAAATTTTCCAAGAACATAATCAGCAAGATCATATCCTTTCGGTTTTTCTCCCACACCTACCTTGATCCGTGGAAACACACTGGTTCCAAGATTGGCAATGATATTTTTGATTCCGTTATGTCCACCGGCACTTCCTTTTCTGCGGATCCTGAGTTGTCCGACTTCCAGACTGATATCATCATAAATTACAAGAAGTTCTTCTTCCGGATCGATCTTGTAATATTCCACCAGACTACGGATACTCTCTCCACTCAGGTTCATATAAGTCTGCGGCTTCACAAGAAGCACTTTCTGTCCCTCGATCACTCCTTTTCCGATGAGGGCACGGTGTTTTTTAGTATCGACTGCTATCTGGTATTTCTCCGCCAGGCGGTCCACCACATCAAATCCAACATTATGTCTTGTCCCCTGATACTTTTCATCCGGGTTTCCAAGTCCTACAATTATAAACATTCTATTCACCTCTGCTTTTTCTCTTTCCTGATTCTACTAAATCCTTTCTCTTTTGTCACGCATTTCTCATGCATAAACTATTTTTTCTTTTCATATAGTTTATTAAGCGGCATAACCTGCCAAAATTCCATACTGCCTAAGGAGGTTCTTTATGAATTCCAAAACAAAAATCATCGTACTTCACATGAAAGAAATTATCTATACTGTTATTTTTGCCACTTTAGGTATTCTCATCCTCTGCCTTTTATTCTTTATGTTCTCCGGAGACCGGCATTCCTCTGTATCCGACAAAAAATATACTCCCGGCGTTTATACCTCTTCTTTTACACTCGGAAATGAAGATCTGGAACTGGAAGTTTCTGTCTCTGACACCTCTATCAATTCCATCCGCATTTCCAATCTAAGTGAGACGGTAACTGCCATGTATCCTCTTCTTCAGCCATCTCTTGAGAATCTGGCTGACCAGATCTGTAAATCCCAGTCCCTTGATCATCTTACGCTTTCAAGTGACAGTCCCTATACTTCTCAGCTTCTTCTCAACACCATCCGTGATGCGCTCAAAAAAGCTGCGGCAACCAACTGATGCCGCAGCTCTTTTCCTTTTATTAACCTTCCACGATCAGATACTGTCCGTTCGGAAGTGCGAATACTTCTGAAGCCTCTTCCAGCTCTTCATCACTCATACCACTGATGTCCGCTCCGCTTTCATCCAGATAATCTCTCACATCCTTGATAGAATCTACAACAACCGCCATACAGTCTTCCAAAAACGCTTCTGCCTCTTCCAGTGTCTCTGCAACCGGCTCATCAAAAAGCTGTGACTGCATATTCAGGAATGTCTGCAGACATTCTTCATCATACTCATACATACAGGCAACCCTCCCTTATCTTTCTCACAGAAAAATTTTCTCATCTGAACTATAAATAGTTAAGCAATTCTTCAGCATGTGCAATTGTTGCATCTGCTCCTGTCTCCACAAGAAGTTCTTTGGTCCGGAATCCCCATTCTGCTCCGACTGTAAACATACCGGCAGCCTTCCCTGTCTTCATATCTACATCCGAGTCTCCTATGTATATTCCTTCTTCCGGCGATACCCCTAATTTATCAAGTATCCACAGAAGTCCTTCCGGATCCGGTTTCTTCGGAAATTCACCCGACTGCCCCTGAATATGGTCAAAATATCCTTTTCCAAATGTACTTTCCACTACATCGATCGCCTGCAAATGTGGTTTGTTGGAAAATACTGCAATCTTTATTCCCTTCTTCTTCAGTGAATCTAACATCTGAACAACGCCATCATAAGGACGTACATGGTACATACAATTTTCTCCAAAGATTCTGCTGTACACTTCCATACCTTCTTCAATCCTCTTAAGCTCTGTGTCTCCGGACGCACGAAGTGCACGTTCCATAAGGCATCTGGCTCCATCTCCAACGAAGCTTCGGCACTGTTCTTTGGTAATCGGCTCAAGTCCCATTTCTTCTAACGTCTTATTCGTTGAATAAGTCAGCGAATCCAGCGTATTTGTCAAAGTTCCATCCAAGTCAAAAATACACGCTTTATACATTGCTGTTCTCCTGTTCTTCTGTTCTATGATTATAATAGTATGAACCTTGACAAATTTCAACTGGAAATCTCTATTTTTCTATTCACTTCGCAGATATTGTCGCATAGCCCTGAGTGCATTCTTTTCCAGGCGGCTTACCTGTGCCTGTGAGATTCCGATTTCTTCTGCTACCTCCATCTGCGTTTTTCCTTCAAAAAAACGAAGTCTGATAATATACTTCTCCCTTTTTCCGAGTCGGTCCATTGCCGCCTGAAGAGACAGTTTCTCCACCCATCTGTCTTCTTTGTTCCTTTTGTCACTGATCTGGTCCATCACATACATAGCATCTCCATTGTCATTATATACCGGCTCATTTAAGCTGACCGGCATCTGGATCGCATCCAGCGCATAGACGATCTCTTCCTTTGCGATCCCGATTTCCTCTGCAATTTCCTGAACAGTAGGTTCTTTCTGGTTTACTTTGACATAATTTTCTTTCGCGTAAATGGCTTTATATGCCGTATCACGAAGTGACCTGCTAACACGGATCGAATTATTGTCACGGATGAACCGCCGGATTTCTCCAATGATCATCGGTACCGCATAAGTTGAAAATTTTACTTCCAGCTCCGGATTGAAATTATTGATTGCCTTGATCAGTCCGATGCACCCGATCTGAAACAGATCATCCGGATTTTCACTGCTTCCCGAAAAGCGTTTGATCACACTGAGTACCAGACGTAGATTTCCTTTGATATACTGTTCTTTTGCCTCCTCATCCCCCGCTTTGATCTTCTCAAAAAGCACCTCTTTTTCCCCGTCGCTAAGCAGGGGAAGCTTTGCTGTATTTACACCACAGATTTCTACTTTATTAAGTACCATCTCAATAAACCTCCAAATCTTTACTGGTATAAATTTTTCTCAAAACTGTTTTTATTTATTCGATTCCCACTAAAATATTAAAAATATCGCTCCTTGACTTTTTCCATACTCTTCTGAAAGAATATACATCTTAGTAATATTGTCTGATTTTCTATCATTTTTCTTTAAATTATAGTATAATATACTATAATAATTTTTACGCAAAGGGGTTGAGTATATGAAACTTACTTTTATCGGTGCCGCCCATGAAGTAACTGGAAGCTGCCATTATCTTGAAGCATGTGGAAAACATATTCTAATAGACTGTGGACTGGAACAGGGACCTGATCTGTATGAGAATCAGGAAATCCCGATCAATCCTTCCATGATCGACTATATCCTCTTAACGCATGCACACATTGACCATTCCGGCAAGATTCCTCTGCTTGTAAAAAATGGTTTTAAAGGAGAAATCATCTGTACATTCGCCACCTCTGATCTGTGCAGCATTATGCTCCGTGACAGTGCACATATCCAGGAATCCGAAGCAGAATGGCGAAACCGGAAGGCACTTCGTTCCGGTGCTCCGCTTTACGAACCACTTTATACTGTACAGGACGCCATGAATGCAGTTGCACTTCTTGCGCCGATCGATTATAACCAAACGATCCAGCTCTGTGAAGGAATCGAACTCCGTTTCACAGATGTCGGTCATCTGCTTGGTTCTTCCTGCATTGAAGTCTGGATCACAGAAGACGGTGTAAGCAAAAAAATCGTATTTTCCGGAGATGTCGGAAATATTGACCAGCCGATCATCAAAGATCCGCAGCATGTGGATGCAGCCGATTATCTTGTCATCGAATCCACCTACGGAAACCGGGTCCATTCTACTGTAAAACCGGATTATATTAAGGAGCTTACCAGAGTCCTGCGCGAAACCTTTGCCAAAGGTGGAAATGTAGTCATTCCATCTTTCGCAGTAGGAAGAACCCAGGAGCTTTTATACTTTATCCGTGAGATCAAAGAAAATAATCTTTTGCCGGAATATCAGAATTTTGAGGTTTATGTAGACAGTCCTCTGGCGATCGAAGCAACCAACGTTTTCCAGAAAAATGTACAGTCCTGCTTTGATGAGGATGCAATGGCTCTGATAAGTAAAGGAATCAACCCTCTTCTTTTCCAGGGACTGAAAACCACGATCACCAGTGAAGAATCTAAAATGATCAACTTCAATGACAAACCAAAAGTAATCATCTCTGCTTCCGGAATGTGTGAAGCCGGCCGTATCCGCCATCATCTGAAACACAACCTCTGGAGAAAAGAATGCACAATCCTCTTCGTAGGCTATCAGGCAGTTGGCACTCTTGGCCGCAAGCTTGTCGAAAGCAAACCGGAATCAGTCCGGCTCTTTGGTGAAAATGTAGAGGTTAATGCCCGTATTGAAGTCCTTGCAGGGATCAGCGGACATGCCGATATGAATGGTCTTCTGAACTGGATTGATGGATTCAAAGAGAAACCATCCCATATCTTTGTTGTACATGGAGAGGATTCGGTTACAGATTCTTTCGCTGCTACCATCACAGACCGTTTCGGCATTCCGGCATTTGCACCATACTCCGGAGGCTGTGTTGATCTCGCAACCGATACCATCCTTTCTGAAGGTATCAGGCTTCCGAAAAAAGCAGTTGAAAAGCCGGTCAAAGCACGTGCTCTTACTGCATTCAACCGCGTGGTTGCGGCAGCCAAACACCTCATGGATGTTGTGCTTAAAAATGAAGGTCTTGCAAACAAAGATCTTGCAAAATTCGAGTCACAGATCCAAAATCTTGCTGACAAATGGGATCGTGACGACAGATAAATACCGATCTTATCTTTCCAGAGACCGGCTTCCGACATGGAACGCCGGTCTTTTTCTGTCTTTTTCGACAATTCTTTAAAAAAATCCAGCATTTCAGCATGTCGAATAAAATTATTCTGTTTTTCCCATCTTCTGACAAAATCTGAAACACATCTTTTCTATAATAAAGCATGCTTAAGTACCAAATCTATTTAGCAGCTAAAGAGAAAGAAGGATAAGACTATGCAGTATGAAGTATATCTGGATGTATTGTTTCTGGAAAATATGATGATGGATTTTCTGATTCTTCTGGCAGTAAAAAAAGTATTTCCATGTTCTGCCACTTATGGAAGTCTTCTTGCCGGTTCCTTTACCGGTTCACTACTGACCTGTGCCATTTTATTTTTTCCATGCCCGGTATGGACCCGCTATATCCTGCTGTTTTTCCTGGTAAATTCCTGTATGACAGTGATCGGATTGAAAATCCGGACATTTCCCGTTTTTTTCAAAGCATGGATTCTGCTCTATCTTGCAAGCTTTCTTCTTGGAGGTATCATGAGTTGGCTCCGTCTTTATTTTGGAAAATTTTTCCGGATCATATCTTTTCTTTTCACCCTTGGCATCTGTGGTTTTTTTCTTTTATATCATGGACTTTTGTTTCTAAAGAAACTATGGAAATCACAAGATCATAGTTTTGATGTGATTTTAACTGTAAATGGAAAAGATTTTCATCTGAAAGCCTTTCTGGACAGTGGTAATCATCTTTCTGATCCACTGACCGGAAAGCCGGTTCATATTATCAGCAAAGACGCCTGTCAGAAGATTTCTTCCCAAATCTCACCTGGAAGACTCCGGTACATCCCGTACCGGACTATACAGAAGACGACCAGTATTCTTCCTGTTTTTTCTGTCAAGAAAATGAGAATAACAGGAGAATCTGAATTTTTGATCCAATCTCCACTGATCGGTATTTCCGAACAGAAGAATTTTGGAAACGGAAAATATGAAATGCTATTGCATCCTGAAGATTGTTAGGAGGATTATAATGATGATAAAAGTTGCTGTTTCAGATTGTTTTAAATTGAAAATGATTCCCTCTTTCCGCAGTGTTTTCTTCCCGGAAAAGCAGGAAATCCATTACATAGGAGGGACAGATATCCTGCCGCTCCCACTTAGCAGTGAAGAAGAAGGTCATGCCATTTCCCTTCTCGGAGGCGGGCAGGATGAAGAAGGAAAAAAGCTTCTTATTGAACATAACCTGCGTCTGGTTGTATATATAGCGAAAAAATTTGACAATACCGGTGTAGGCGTAGAAGACCTGATCTCCATCGGCACGATTGGACTGATCAAAGCAATCAATACCTTCAATCCAGAGAAAAATATCAAACTTGCCACCTATGCCTCCCGTTGTATTGAAAACGAGATCCTCATGTATCTGCGCCGGAATAACAAAACCAAACTGGAGGTCTCCATCGATGAACCGCTCAATGTTGACTGGGATGGAAATGAGCTTCTTCTATCCGATATTCTTGGAACTGAAGAAGATACCATTTATCGTGATATGGAAACCGAAGCAGAACACAAACTTCTTGGGAAAGCTATCGGACGGCTTTCAAACAGGGAACGGGTAATCGTGCAGATGCGATTCGGACTTGGAACCCCCGACGGGGAAGAAAAAACGCAGAAAGAAGTGGCCGATCTTCTTGGGATCTCCCAGTCTTACATATCAAGACTTGAAAAGAAAATTATGCAGAGACTGCGACGCGAAATGGTACGCTATGAACAGTAAACTATAAAAAACAGGGAAACAGTAATTTCTTACTGCTTCCCTGTTATTTCATTCTTATTTCTTGAAGAAATCCGGAATCTTGATAGACTGCTCTTTCACCTTGCTCTGTGGAGTTCTTGCACTCTGAAGCGGTGGTACCTGTGTAGTCTGCTGCTGTACCGGTCTGCCTCCGTATACCGGTCTTTCTACATTGCTGTATTCTCCCGGATTAAACTGTGGACGTGAAATATTGCTTGCTCCCATTCCAGATCCACCGTTCATCATAGCTGCTTTATGTTCCAGTCTTGACTGAAGCTTGCTCTGTGTTCCACCTACATTGTGAAGACCTGTTGCGATAACTGTGATAGTTGCTTCATCTGACTTGGAATCATCATACATTGCACCGAAGATGATGTTTGCATCTTCACCTGCAAGATCCTGTACATATTCTGCTGCATCACTCGCATCCATAAGTGTGATGTCACCTGAAATGTTGATGATAACGTGAGATGCACCTGCGATGGTTGTCTCAAGCAGAGGGCTGGCAACTGCCTGCTTAACTGCTTCAAGAGCCTTGTCATCACCTTTTCCCTGTCCGATACCGATATGAGCAATTCCTTTATCTGTCATAACTGTCTGTACATCGGCAAAGTCAAGGTTGATCAGTGAAGGTACATTGATCAGGTCTGTGATACCCTGGATACCCTGCTGAAGAACTTCATCAGCTTTCTTAAGTGCTTCCGGCATAGTTGTTCTTCTGTCTACAATTTCAAGAAGCTTATCATTCGGGATAACGATAAGTGTATCTACATTTTCTTTTAATTTTTCGATTCCGGCAAGAGCGTTGTTCATTCTTGTCTTGGATTCGAATTTGAAAGGCTTGGTTACAACGCCAACAGTAAGTGCTCCCTGCTCTTTGGCAATACGCGCAACAACAGGAGTTGCTCCTGTTCCTGTTCCGCCACCCATACCACAGGTAACAAATACCATATCAGCTCCCTTGAGTGCTGACTGGATCTCTTCGGCACTTTCCTCAGCTGCTTTTTCACCGATCTCCGGTTTAGCCCCTGCACCAAGACCCTTTGTAAGCTTGTCTCCGATCTGCATAAGAGTCGGAGCTTTACATAACTGAAGAGCCTGTTTATCTGTATTGATTGCGATAAATTCAACACCTGCAATCTGTTCATCGATCATGCGGTTGACTGCATTGTTTCCGCCGCCACCTACACCGACTACAATTATTTTAGCTGCTGCTTCTGATTCATTTGTTTTAATTTCTAACAAGAGTTTCTCCTCCTTCGTCACCTTATTATATTATACACCCTAAATGTCAATATGCGCTTAGTTATACATAAGACTATAATATATTTTTTTCCGAAAAATATCAATAGAATTTTGTATATTTTCCTATTTTTTTATTCACTTGACACAGATTATGTTCCAAGGTCCGGAATCACATCTTTTTCGAAGGTAATTGTAATATTATCTGTGTTAAAATTTTCCAGATACAGGGTTCCTCCCTGATCTCCCAGCTTCTCAAGGATCGGCGATATCTGCATGATCCGTTCTTCCAGATTCGTGTGCCCGACATTGACACATTTGTTTCCAAAAAAAAGATACAGATCTGAACCGGAACAAACAATCTTATCCGGCGCGAGATCACATTTTTTCAGTGTCATCGTCATATCCAGAAGGTTCCCAAATGCTTTTTTGTTCGCCTTGCTGACCGGAAGTTCTTTGTAAAGCTGTACTTTCTTTACTTCCAGCCCTTCAATGCACGGGATTCCATCCCACAGCTCCTTTGTCTTTGCAAGTACGATACCATCCTTGTCAAAATAAATACATTCATCACCTGACACGATATAACCGGCCACACGCTTCTCTTTGATCGTCACCTTCACAGTCCACGGATTCTTCATCGTCACATTTGCCTCTTCCATTGCCGGAAGCAGCTCGTGATTCATCAGGTGGTTCCTGATCATCACATACAGAGAATTGGAAGACCAATTATCATCCTGCACCCAGTCTGCAATCTCCTGTCTGCTAAGATACTGATTTCCTGATACTTCAATTTTCCGCACTTGAAAGAGTAAAAGAAACGTAATCATAGCTATGCAAACCAAAATAATGACCAGAATGGCTTTCATGGCAGCCTGCTTTATGATTCTCTTTTTCCTTTCTTTCTGTATCATCCCATCAGGCATCTTCCTCCTTCCGTCTTTTGTATATCTCCTGTTTAGTCTACCACTTGTGACACACTTAGCACAAGTCCCATTTCAATTAAAAGAAACATCACCGATGTTCCTCCATAACTGATAAAAGGAAGTGTAATCCCCGTATTCGGAATTGTGTTCGTCACAACTGCAATATTTAAAATAACCTGAATCATCATATGTGCCATCGCTCCGGTCGCGATCAGCGCACCAAAAAGATCCCTGCTTCCAGATGCGATCAGGAAAAAGCGCCAGATCAGAAGCAGAAACAGAAAAACGATAATCCCAGCACCTGCGAGTCCAAGCTCTTCACAAATAATTGAAAAGATCATATCATTCTGTGCCTCAGGTACAAATCCCAGCTTCTGTACACTGTTTCCGATCCCGACTCCGAATACTCCTCCGGATCCAATCGCGTAAAGCCCCTGCAGGGTCTGATAACCCTTTTCATATTTTTCCGGATTTCTCCAGATAGCAAGCCGTTCCAGCCGATAGCTTTCAAGGGCAAGAAAAATCCCCATAAAGCAGGCGCCTGCAATTCCCATCAAGGCAAATTGCGCATACTTCGGGCTTGCCACAAAGATCAGGATCACACCGATTCCCAGAATAATGATCGCCGTGCTTAAATTACTCGCTCCCACAAGTCCCACGATTGGAAGGATCCAGAACATGATCCTGCAAAGTGTCCACATTTTTCCGATTGTTTTTACGTTCTTCGTCACAAGATCCGCCAGAAAAAGAATCAGTGCAACTTTCGCAAATTCTGATGGCTGAAAAGAAAACGGGCCCAAAGCTAACCATCTTTTGGACCCGTTAATTTCTCTGCCAAACAACATGACCGCAACCGAAAGTGCAACTGCTGCCAGATAACCAAATACTGCCAGTCTCTGCCAGATGTGGTAATCCATCCCTGCCACGAACAGCATCAGTACAATTCCAAGCACCGTCGCAAACGCCTGCTTTTTCAGATAGTAAAAGGAATCATGAAATTTCACCTGCCCGTTATATGCACTGGTACTGTATAAGATCACCAGTCCAATCACAACCAGGAGAACAACAATCAACAGAAGCGTGTAATCCATACGCCCCTTTTTCCCTTTTTCCTCCACTTTGTTTCACGCCCTTTGATACAGATTATATGAAATTATTTTATTTCTTTTATAATGCATTCACGTATTTTTTGAATTCTTCCCCACGCACTTCATAGTTCGGGAACATTCCCCAGCTTGCACATGCCGGTGACAGCAGAACTGCATCTCCGGGTCTTGCAAGCTCCACACAGGTATCGAGTGCTTCTTCGAAAGTATCTTTTAAAATACAGTCATGAAATCCGCACTCTGCTGCTTCTTTCTGAATCTGCTCTTTTGTAGCACCGATCAGTACCAGATAGCGGACTTTTCCATCAAAGCTCTGGATCCATTCATGGAAATCGGACTGTTTATCATATCCACCACCAATCAGGATCGTCGGGCGGTTCATTGCCTGGATTCCCTTGATCGCCGCATCCGGATTCGTTCCTTTAGAGTCATTGTAATAGACAACCCCGTTCTTCTCTGCCACATATTCAATACGATGCTCAACCCCCTTAAATGCAAGTACAGACTTACGGATCACATCCAGATCTACACCGTAAGCCGCTGCCATTGCAACCGCTGCCATAACATTCTCATAATTGTGGACGCCAAGGATCTGTAATTCGCCGGTCTTGCAGATGACCGTTCCTTCTTTCTCCTTTTCCGGTTTGTATACAATATCTTCTCCGTCAAGATAAATGCCCTGTTCCAGTTTATGCTTACTGCTGAAAAATAGAACACTTGCCTGAAATTCATCTGCCATCTTTCTTGTCTCTTCATCTTCATAATTGAGAACGCAGATATCTTCTGGTGTCTGATTCTTCGCAATATTCATCTTTGCACGAATATATGCTTCCATCGTATGATGGCGGTTCAGATGATCCGGTGTGATATTAAGAACTGCACTTACCTTTGGATGGAAGGTATGAATACTCTCCAGCTGGAAGCTTGAGAGCTCTGCCACGATCACAGAATCTTCTCTGGTATCTGCTGCGGCATTCGTATATGGTGTACCGATATTTCCCACAACAAAAACGCTGTCACGGGCATTTTTCATAATCTCGCCTAAAAGAGAGGTTGTTGTCGTTTTCCCATTGGTTCCGGTAATTCCAAGCACATCTCCTTTTCCGCATACATAGGCGAGCTCAATCTCGCCCCAGACAGGAATTCCTTTTTCTTTCATAGCCAGAACAACCGGCAGATCAGTCGGCACCCCCGGACTCATTACAACCAGATCAAGACTTTCCATCTCCTCTTCCGGAAAAGCTCCGAGAACAACGCGGACTTTGCTTCCCTCACCAAGCTGTGCTTTCATTGCCTCGGCATCTTTTTTATCATTTCCATCATACAGAATTACCTCTGCCCCTTCTTTTTCCAGTAATCCGCAGGATCCGATCCCACTGATCCCCGCACCGAATACCAACACTTTCTTTCCTTGTAAATCCATTCTTGTAAGCCTCCTATAATGCCAGCAGTGCAACCAGGCACAGAATTGCAGTTACAATTGAAAATACTGCAACCACCCGTGTCTCGCTCCATCCACACAGCTCAAAATGATGGTGGATCGGCGCCATTTTAAAGAAACGCTTTCCGCCTGTTTTCTTAAAATATGTTACCTGAATCATAACTGATAAAACTTCTACCAGATAGATCAGTCCTACGATGATAATGAATAATGGCATCTGGAGCATGTATGCTGTCGAAGCAACAAATCCCCCAAGAGCCAGTGATCCGGTGTCGCCCATAAATACGCTTGCCGGATAAACGTTGAATAATAAGAATCCCAGCAGCGCACCTACCACTGCACAGGTAATCGGTTCGATCCCACTCTTTGTTCCGATCGCAACAACTGTAAAGAAGGTTGCCACAAGAACTGTTACACTGGATGCAAGCCCGTCCAGTCCATCTGTAAAATTCACACCATTGACGGTACCGATCACTGCAATAAAAAGTATCGGAATGGCAAACCAGCCGATGTTCAGATATTTCCCACCTGAAAACGGTATCAGCATGGTAAGCGGTATCTTTGCCACTTTCACGATGTAAAATGCAAAAATCGCTGTAATCACGATCTGGAGTGCCATCTTCTGCATCGGCATCAGTCCATCTGATCTGTGAAGAACAACTTTCAGATAATCATCCAGGAACCCGACCAGTCCGAATCCAATCGTTACAAAAAGTACCGGAATCACCTTCGGATACTCTCTTACATAGATCAGCGAAGTGACCGCAATCGCAAACAAGATCATCACGCCTCCCATCGTCGGCGTTCCGGCTTTTTTAAGATGCGACTTCACCCCGTCTTCTCTCTCTGTCTGATCCATCTTGAGTCTTCTTAAAACAGGAATTACCACCGGTCCTGCTGCCACACTGAGAACAAACGCGATCAGCACCGGTATGACCATTGTAAAATCCATAATACACCTCTGTCTTTCTTTTGTTTTCAAAATCAGCCCTTACCTTAAAGGCACAGATTCTACGCTTTAGTATAATGTATCTGCCCTGTTTTTTCAACTGCTTCACGGGTTTTCTTCCCGTTCGATTCCAAGATAGGGAAGAATATTGTCGAAAATATCGCGCACAACCGGAGCTGCTATCGTCCCGCCATAATAGATACCCTGTGGGTTGTAAATAATTGCCATTGCTGCTACCTGCGGATCATCTGCAGGTGCAAATCCGATAAAAGATCCTATATAACGGTTCGCACTTCTTGGCAGCGTCTGGCTGGTCGCTGTCTTTCCTCCGATCCGGTATCCTTCGATCTGTGCTTTTTTTCCTCCTCCTTCGGACACAACCGTTTCCAGTATCTTTCTCATCTTTTCTGACGTTTCTTTAGAAAGAATCCGTTTTCTTTTTCCATAAGAAATCGTTTCTTCTTTCTCTCCACTTTCCGCATCATAAACGGCGATGCCAAAATGAGGAGTGATCCTTTTTCCCTCATTCACCAGAGAACATACTGTTGTTGCCATCTGCATCGGTGTCACCTGAAAAGACTGTCCAAACGACATCGTTGCCAGCTCTACCTGCCCTACATTTTCCTTCTTGTGCATGATCGTTGCAGCCTCTCCCGGAAGATCTACACCTGTCTTCCCCATCAATCCGAATTTTTCAAAATATTTATAAAAATTCTCTGTTCCAAGCCGCATCCCTACTTCAATAAAAACCGGATTACAGGAATTCTGCACCCCCTGTACAAACGTCTCGGATCCATGTCCAGTCGTCCTCGCACACCGGATCCGGCGGTCTTCCACAAGCTTGTATCCAGGACAGTAAAAAGTATCTTCTTCTTTGACCACTCCCTCTTCCAACGCCGCCGAAGCAGTAAATACCTTAAAGATCGATCCTGGTTCATAAGTATCATTGATACTCCTGTTTCGCCACATCTGATTCAGCATTGCCTGTTTTTCTTCATCATTCAAAGCGGCATCTGTTCCCTCCGGTAATGTAAACGGGGCATTCAGATCAAACTCTGGAGCATTGACGCAGGCATAGATTTCCCCTGTTTTTGGATTCAGGATCAAAATCACAACTGCATCTGCCTGTTTTTCTTCCATTACTTTTTCCGCAGCCTGCTGTGCATATTCCTGGATATTATAGTCCAGGCTTACCTGCAGAGTGTCTCCGGAAACCGGTTCTACTCTGTCTTCCAGCGTATCCGCAAGCTCAATCCCTCTGGCATCAGTTGTTGTCAGAATCATTCCGTTCACACCTTTCAGATAATTTTCATACTTTACTTCCAGTCCAATGATTCCCTGATTGTCTCCACCGGTAAATCCAAGAACCTTTGAAGCCAGATTGCCATACGGATAGTACCGTTTAAAATCCTCATCTACCTTCACCCCGTCCAGTTCATATGCACGAATCCGGTCCCCGATCTCTTTCTCCACATTTGTCTTTATTTTTTCCCTGGAAGAAACTTTTTTGACTCTTTTCCGAATCATTTCTTTCTCTATTCCCAGCTCATCGGCAAGAACCTGGATCACTCTCTCCGGATCTGTTATCTGACTATGGATAACAGATATGGTACACACCGCTTTATTGGTCGCAAGGACTTTGCCATTTCTGTCAATGATCTCTCCCCTTGCCGCCTTGATCTCCCTCTCTCTTTCGTGCAGCGTTTTTGCTTTCTGTTGATAATACGCAGCATCAAATATCATCAAATACACCAGTCTTGCGATCAGAAAAAAAATCATCAGAAGCGCGCTTAAAAATACTACCAGCATTTTCTTTTTATTATAAGTCTTATTCCGCATAAAAACCCCGAAAAACAGATTCTTACTATTACTGTATGATCTGTCTTCCGGGGTTATACCCAAATTACTCAGCCGGAGCCTTTGTAATATTCAAATACGGAAATGCTTCTGCCATAATATCAGAAGCGAGCTGCGAGATCAGGCTGCTGGTCGCTGACTGATCCGGAGCATTCGGTTCATCGATGACTACATAAATCATAATTTCCGGATTCTCCTGCGGTGCATATCCGATAAAGGATACCACGTTCTTATTCTCTCCACGGGGCAATTTTTCCGCTGTACCGGTCTTACCACCGATATCATATCCTTCTACCTGTGCATATCTACCACTACCGTTCTGAACAACACTGTACATATAACTTTTTAGTTTATCAGAAGTTTCTTTAGAAATTGTCTTCTTCTCCAACACCGGATCAATAGTCTGGATCACATTTCCGTTCTCATCCTGAATGGCTTTTACAAGATGCGGTTCATAATAATCGCCACCATTGATCAGAGAACAGAATCCTGTCGCAAGTTGAAGCATAGTTACGTTAAAATTCTGTCCGAAAGAGTTGGTTGCAAGATCCGTTTTGATCATTCCATCCGGTGACTGCAAAATACCAACCGCCTCACCCGGAAGATCAATTCCCGTATACTGACCGAATCCAAAAATACTCTGGTACTTACAGAATTCTTCCGGTCCGATTGCCAGACCAATCTGCATCAGGGCAACGTTACATGAATTTTCCATAACCTGTGTCAGATTCTGCTGCCCGTGTCCACCATTATCATAAGAGATACATTTAATCTCCCATTCATCGATCTGAAGGGAACCACCGCAGTAATAGATCTCATCGCCTTTCAGTGCACCAATCTCCAGACCTGTTGCAACCGTAAATGGTTTGATCGTAGATCCCGGCTCAAAAGTATCGCTCACGCAGAAGTTTCTCCAGAGTTCATTCAGAGCATCGATCTTATCGTCACTGCTCATTCCGGTTATTTCTTCCTCTGTATAATACTTGGATAGATCTCTCGGATTATTCAGATCATAGGTAGGTGAGGAAGCCATTGCCAGAACTTCTCCGGTATTCGGGTTCATCATGATCACAGCTCCGTTTTTAAATCCCATCCCCTCCTGCGCTTCATCTGTGTGCGCCTGGTTAAACTCTTCCAGATGCTTTTCCACGATAGACTGCAGGTTCGCATCAATCGTTGTTACGATCGTATTTCCATTTATCGGCTCTTTCACCGTGTTTTCAATTGCCGAGTCTTCATTCTGATAACCATATCTGCGTCCATCCGTTCCATTCAACGTTGAATTATAGGATGCTTCCAGTCCGCTTGCTCCCACATTCCCCGATACACTGAATCCCAGGACATCGCAGGCAAGTGTATTATATGGATATTTTCTGACATAATCCTCTTCCAGCCAGATTCCTTTGATCTTGGAATTTTTCTTCTCTGCCGCTTCAAATGCCTTCGCATCATCGTAGGAAATTCCTTTTTTCAGAATATTGTATCGACTGTCCGGACTGTCCGCGATAATTGCATCCACTGCCGATGCCTTGATCTGAAAATAACTTTTCAGCGCTTTTTTCGTAGCTGCTATGTTTTCAGCTTTTTTTGTCTCGTCTGAAAGTAAGACCTTTGCATCCAGAATCACATTGTATACACGCTCACTTGTCGCAAGCTTTGTGCCGTTTGTATCTACAATATCTCCACGCTTGAACGGAATCGACCGACTCATATACTGTTGCTGATCCAGTACTGTCTTGGTATAATCTTCTCCTGACGAGGCATTGATATAGGTAATTCTTCCGACAAGAATAACAAAAGCCAGTAATATCGCTATAAAGAGCATTACCAGCTTTTTCTGCATTCCAACCGTGAATTTATGCCTCAGAACGGAAGGCTTTCTTTTTCTTCTTTTTGACATGTTATTCACCTTTGTTCATAAACCTATTTATCTGTTGTCTGTCCAAGCACTCCGCTTTTCGGAATACTTTCGTACTGTTTTACATAATCATTAACCGGGTTCTGATATTCAATAATCTGATCCGAAGTCGCATATCCCATACCCAGATCATTGATTGCACGGTCTCTTACTTCTTCCAGATTCACAGAATCCATTACTACGTTATATCTAGTTGTATTCTCTTCTTTTGCATCTGCCAGTTCCTGCTGCAGCTCGGTAATATGCTCTGTCCGGCTTGTAAGCTCTGCACGTACCTGCAGATACCATACACAGACTACAAGTGCTGCCACTGCCGCAATTGAAAGAAACATCACATATGCAGGATTCATCCGCATTGCTTTTCTTCGATTTTTCAAAATCTGTCTGTCCAGTTTTTTCTTTTTATGTTCTTTTCTTGGTTCCTCTTGTCGCTGTGGCATGACTTCTGCCTGGCGAACTGTATTTCCGTATATGTACATTCCTCGGCTTGTTACTGTACGTCTGTCTGCCTGTATTCTATGACTGTATTTTGCCATACAGCACCACCCTTTCAAATTCTATACGCGCTCAAAGATACGCAGCTTCGCACTCTTAGAACGACTGTTCACTTCCATCTCTTCTTCACTTGGAAGAATCGGTTTTTTCGTAATGACTTTTCCTTTGGAAACTTTTCCACACACACATACCGGGAAAGTACTCGGACACGTGCATGGATTCTCATTCTTTTTAAAAATTCCTTTGACAATTCTGTCCTCCAGGGAATGGAACGTGATGATGCATATCCTTCCTCCCGGATTTAAAATATCAATCATATCGTCAAGTGAATCCCTGAGCACCTCCAGTTCCCGGTTACATTCAATCCGGATTGCCTGAAAGGTTCTTTTTGCCGGATGCCCCGACATCTTCTGAAACTTCATCGGTATAGACTGTCTGATAATCTCTGCCAGCTGCCCGGTTGTTTCAATAGGACCTTTCTCTCTTGCCATAACAATATGTTTTGCTATATTCTTCGCAAATTTGTCCTCACCATAGTCGCGAATGATCCGAAAAAGGTCCATCTCACTGTAGCCATTGACAATCTCCTTTGCAGATAAAGTCTGGCGTGTGTCCATCCTCATATCCAAAGGCGCATCTACGCGATAGGAAAAACCACGATCTGCCGTATCTAACTGATAAGATGATACGCCCAGATCGAGTACAATTCCATCGACCTTGTCAATCCCTTTCTCATGGAGCCTCGACTTCATATCACAATAATTGCTCCTGATTATTGTAACTCTCTCCCCGAAGTCGCTTAATCGGGTGCCTGCCGCTTCAATCGCCGCCGCATCCTGGTCTATTCCTATAAAACTCCCCTTGTTGTTTAAACGCCGACATACTTCGTATGCATGTCCGCCTCCTCCAAGTGTGCCATCAACATAAATACCGTCCGGCTTGATGTTCAGTCCTTCGATTGTCTCATCCAGTAATACTGATTTATGCTTAAATGCCATGGTGTCCTCCTAATTAAAAGATCTATTTAGATGCTAAGTCCCAAATCTTCCATGTCACTTGCAATGTCCTCGATATTTTCCTCAACATCAGCTGTACGCGCTTCCCACGCCTCTTTACTCCAGATCTCGACCTTGTCCAGCACACCTGCTAGAACAACCTCTTTTTCAAGATCTGCATAAGCGCGAAGAGAAAAAGATATCAAAACTCTCCCTTGTTTGTCAAGTTCTCCTTCCGTAGCACTTCCAAGAAAGAAACGCTTAAAGTCTCTGGCTTTTTTGTTTGTAAGCGGTAAGGTTCTAAGCTTCTCTTCAAAGGCTTTCCATTCGTTGTCCGGATACAGAAATAAGCAGCCGTCCATCCCTTTCGTAATTACGAAATGTTCTCCCAGACTCTCTCGTAATTTGGAAGGAATAATCAGCCTGCCTTTTGAATCAATACTATGATTAAATTCTCCAGTCAACATAGGATCACCTTCTTTCAAAGTGGTCTGCCACTTTCCATGCCACTTTGCTCCACTTCGCTCCACTTTCTACCACTTGTATCCATTGTACCCCACTTTTCCGCCCTTTTCAAGCACTTTTTCGAATTTATCCATTCTGAAAAAAGTCCGATAAATCATATTTTTTCCCATTTTTCATTCATTTTGTGGTGAAAAGTGGAGCGTTTTATACTCCATTCCCCACACAGTGCATAAAAAAAGTGGAGAAACCGTTCCACAATGGAACCATCTCTCCACTTTCTTCTTTTCATCTACTCAGCAGTGTTAAGTGACTGGACATAATCATTTACAGCAGAATAATCAACTTCTGCTACTGCTCTTGGCTGCTTTGATTCATACATATCATAAGCGGACCATCCAATCCAGACAACGATTGCAAGTGCAATCAGCCCAAGGATCGTATAATCAAAAGCTTTTCGCAAGTTTTTCTTTTTTTCTTCACGCTTTCTGTTCGCTTTTGCCTGTTTATAATAATCTACTTTTTTCTGACTCATATCTGCAAGTCTCCTTTGCAATCATCTAACCAGTACATTTTATCACACTTTTACGATTGATACAAGCTATACTGCAATAATTACTCCGCCATCATTCGCATACATGCTACTGACACCTCTGGTATCCAGAATGATAATGTCTTTTAATTTCACACGTTCTTCCAGCATCTTCTTCACATCCTGTGCTCTCTGCGGGCAGTTACAATGCGAAATTGCAAGTACCTTGCTCTCCGGATCTTTCAGATCTGCGATCACACAATCCACCATATTCTTAAGTGCTTTTTTAATTCCGCGCGCCTGACCCAACTGACAAATTTCTCCCTTCGGAGTAGCCCCCATCACCGGCTTAATATTCAGTACTGTTGCCGCAATTGCTTTTAATCCTGTAAGTCTTCCATTCTTACGAAGAGTCTCAAGCGTCTCAAGAACAAAATATGTGTGCTGCTCTTCAATATATGCTTCTACAGCAGCTACCACTTCCTTGAATGTCATGCCCCGCTCTTCACACTGCGCAATCTTCATCCCGATGAGAGTCTGTCCTACTGATGCAGATTTTGAGTTGAACACATAAATATCTTTCTCACCATATTCTTCTTCATATAAATTCTTGCCCAGTACGGCACTGTTATAAGAACCGCTCAGTTCAGAAGACAACGTAACAGCATATACATGCTCCGCATCACAGTGATATCCTTCCATAAATGTCTCCGGAGACGGACAACTTGACTTTGGACATGTCGGGCATTCAGCTACGTTCTTCAAAAATTCAGCCTGATTGAAAGATTCATCATCAATTATATGACAATCTCCAACCTCCAGTCCCAATGATGCTGTCTCAAACCGACCTGAAGCTTTCATCTCTGCTGTCAATTCTCCACAGCTGTCCACAATCACTTTATAACTCATAATCCAAACCTCCGAAACGTGTCATTTGCATCCATTATACGTGGTTTTCATTACCACTTATAACATCATATCACACTTTTCTTTGAAAAAAAAGCTTTTTTTACCCTTCCAGTTTAATTCTTCTGGAAATTCCAAGTGCCATTCCCATCTCTATCATCAGGAACAGGATGGATGTACCACCATAACTGATAAAAGGCAATGTAATTCCGGTATTCGGCATCATGTTCGTAACTACCATGACATTGAGAATTACCTGGATCGCGATATGTGACATAATCCCTGTCATAATCAGTGCTCCATACAGATCAGGTGCGTTCTGTGCAATAAAAAGCAGTCTGTAGATCAAAAGACCGAACAAAACCAGGATAATGATCGCTCCAAATACCCCAAGCTCTTCACAGATTGCTGACAGGATCATGTCGTTCTGCACTTCCGGTATTACCGTCTTTTGCACACCATTTCCCAGTCCTTTCCCGAAAAAGCCACCTGATCCGATCGCATATAGTCCCTGTACCGTCTGGAAAGAAATCGTTGACGCATATTTTTCCGGGTTCAGCCAGGCAATGATACGTCTGAGTCGGAAGCTGGTGCTGTTCTCAAGAAGTCTTCCGAGGATATATGATCCCGCCACAAAAACAGCCAGCCCGCCTCCTGCAATCCACAGAAAAATCTTCTGCTTCTTATGTACGACAAAAAGGATACAGCAGGAAATTCCCATTACAATGATCGCAGAGCTTAGATTATCAGTCAGCACATAAACTCCCAGTGCTGCCAAACCTCCCCACTCCACAACTCCCAGCGATCCTTTCAGGGTGTGTACTTTATTCCCCATTCTGCAGATCAGGTATGGGATAAATATGATCACAGCGATCTTCATAATCTCTGCCGGCTGGAATGACTGGTTAGCCGGAAGCCGGAACCATCTTCGTGCACCATTTACCTCAATACCAAGTGGTGTAAATTTAACAAGTGCAAGAAGAAGCATGGATCCCCAGTAGCTCATTGCTGCATATTTGGAAAACATATGATAATCCAGGCGAGAAACCCACATCATCGCAGCAATACTTCCAAGTCCGATGAGACCCTGCCTTTTCAGGAAGTACATCCCATCTCCGTATTCCGTTCGTGCTTCATAGGAACTGATACTGTATAGCATTACCAGTCCAAAACACATCAGAAATATAATAATCGCCAGAAGACTGTAATCAAAATAATGAACCGCCTGCTTTTTTACAGCCTTCCTTCGTCTGCTTTTAATTCTTTGTGCCATTTATTCACACTCCTACTTAAGCTATAACTACAAAGTCTATATCTTATAAAGTATACCATAATATCCCCCAGACGCACAAGCTTTCCGCACGAAAATAGAGCAGGCTAACTTCTATTCGATTTGTATACAAAAAAATGGTGCCGCTTCTTTGCGACACCATCTTTGTTTTACCAGCTATTCTTTATTTTTTAGCAGCAACTGCTTCTTTGATCTGTTTGGTAAGTTCTGGTACGATCTTATTCAGATCTCCAACGATACCATAGTCAGCTACATCAAAGATCGGAGCTGTCTCATCTTTGTTGATTGCAATGATCAGATCAGATTCTTCCATACCTGCTACATGCTGGATTGCTCCGGAAATACCGATTGCAAAATATACCTGAGGACGAACTGTCTTTCCTGTCTGTCCTACCTGAAGATCTTTTGGTTTCCAGCCATTATCTACAACTGCACGTGAGCAGCTTACTTCTCCGCCGAGTGCTTCTGCAAGATCTTCCAGGATCTTGAAGTTTTCTGCACTTCCGACTCCACGTCCACCGGATACAAGAATCTTAGCAT
Organism: Bariatricus sp. TF06-38A; assembly: GCF_027690675.1. NCBI lineage: Bacteria > Bacillati > Bacillota > Clostridia > Lachnospirales > Lachnospiraceae > Bariatricus > Bariatricus sp. TF06-38A. Next base: position 145,653 of record NZ_JAQFCE010000001.1, on the reverse strand, counting down.
CCATGATATCAACCGTCTCAGATACAGATTTGACAACTTCCATGATCTCAACGTATTTATTATCCGGTGTAAATCCTGGATTAAACTCTTCTACATTTGCCTTTGCACCTTCGATCTTAGCGATCTTCTGCATAACACCAGGACGAACGGTTGCCATCTGCGGACGATTATCCGGGCAGGCGATGGTAGCGATCGTGTTTCCACCAAATGCCGGACGAGTCATAAGAAGCTGATTGTGCTTCTGCTCTTTTCCTGCTACCGGGTTGATCGGGAAATCACCAATCTCAAGCTGTGTACAGTCTGCTGTAAGACCTGTCTGTACTCTTGCGGATACTCTAGGACCAAGATCACGTCCGATTGCAGTTGCGCCGACTAACATGATCTCCGGTTTATATTTTTCGATAACAGATGCCAGTGCATGTGCGTATGGCTCTGTTCTATATTCTTTCAGTTCCGGATCATCTACTACGATTACTTTATCTGCTCCGTATGCTGCAAGCTCATCTGCAAGTCCTTTTACGTCAGAACCGATCAGAACGGCTGCTACTTCTGCATTTAAGTCTGCTGCAAGGTCTTTTGCTTTTCCAAGAAGTTCAAATGCGATTCCGCTCAGTTTGTTGTCTACCTGTTCAGCAAAGACATATACTCCCTTATATTCTTCTAAGTTCATGATATTCACCACTTTTCCTTCTTATTAAATGATATGTTTCTCTGTTAATTTTCCCATCAGGTAAGATACTGCTTCTTCCGGATCAATAGTAACTTTTTCTCCTGCCCCTTTTCTTACTTTGTCAGATGCTTTCGCAATCTTTGTAGGTGATCCTGCAAGACCGATATTTGCATCATCCAGGGTAGTAAGATCTGCTCTTCCCCATGTTGTGATCTCAGCATCACAAGCATCGAAGATTCCGCCTGGTGTCATATAACGTGGTTCATTTAATTCTGAAAGTGCAGTGATAAGGCAAGGCATTTTTGCTTTCAGTACATGATATCTGTCTTCGAACTGACGCTGTACGATCACGCTGTCGCCTTCTACTTTAATATCCTGTGCATAAGAGATTACCGGGATGTCCAGATGTTCGGAAATCTGCGGTCCAACCTGTGCTGTATCACCATCGATTGCCTGACGTCCTGTGATGATCAGGTCATAATCGAGTTTACGGAGTGCTGCTGCGATGGTGCTTGATGTAGCCCATGTATCAGCTCCTCCAAGTACTCTGTCTGTTACAAGAATTGCCTTATCAGCTCCCATTGCAAGTGCTTCACGAAGCACATCGGCTGCTTTTGGAAGTCCCATTGTAAGTACAGTTACTTCTGCTCCATACTGGTCTTTTAATCTAAGTGCGGCCTCAAGACCTGCTTTGTCATCCGGGTTCATAATTGCAAGCATTGCAGCTCTGTTAAGTGTACCGTCCGGATTAAACTGAACTCCGCCTTTTGTATCCGGTACCTGTTTTATACAAACAACTATCTTCACGATTCGTACCTCCTATTTCAATAAGTTTCCAGAAATAACCATACGCTGAACTTCTGAAGTTCCTTCGTAGATTTCTGTAATCTTTGCGTCACGCATCATACGTTCTACATCGTATTCTCTGATGTATCCGTATCCACCATGTAACTGAACAGCCTTTGTGGTAACTTCCATCGCTACTTCTGCTGCATAAAGCTTAGCCTGTGCAGCTTCGACAGAGTAAACTTTCTGTGTAGCTTTTGCCATGGCAGCTTTGTATACCATCATCTTTGCAGCCTCTACCTTTGTAGCCATATCTGCAAGCTGGAACTGTGTATTCTGGAACTGACCAATCGTGCGTCCGAACTGTTTTCTTTCTTTTACATATGCGATTGTTCTGTCAAGTGCGCCTTCAGCGATTCCAAGAGCCTGAGCGGCAATACCGATACGTCCGCCATCCAGAGTATGCATAGCGATACCGAAGCCCTTGCCCTGTGCTCCAAGGAGATTTTCTTTCGGAATACGGCAGTCTTCAAAAATAAGCTCGTAAGTTGAAGATCCACGGATACCCATTTTCTTTTCTTTTGTTCCGAATGTGAATCCCGGAGTATCTTTTTCTACGATGAATGCAGAAATCTCTTTCATCTTTCTGCCACGTTTTTCAACAATACCTGTTACGGCGATAATGATGTAAACATCTGCTTCTTTACCATTTGTGATAAAGCATTTTGATCCGTTTAATACCCATTCATCTCCGTCGAGAACAGCCTTCGTCTGCTGTCCCTGTGCATCTGTACCTGCTCCTGGTTCTGTAAGACCGAAAGCTCCAAGCTTTCTTCCTGATGCAAGATCCGGAACATATTTTGCTTTCTGTTCCGGTGTTCCGTATGTCAGGATCGGGTCAATACAAAGGGAGGTATGTGCAGATACAATTACAGATGTTGTAGCACAAACCTTTGCAAGTTCTTCTACACACATTACGTATGTCAGAGGATCGCATCCCTGTCCTTCGTATTCCTTCGGTACCGGAATACCGAGGAATCCATATTTCGCCATTTTTTCAACTGTTGCTCTTGGGAAAACTTCTGTTTCATCCACTTCCTGTGCAAGTGGTTTTACTTCGTTTTCTGCGAATTCTTTAAACAGAGTTCTCGCCATTTCGTGTTTCTTATCTAATCCGAAATCCATTTATTCTTCCTCCATGTCTTTATTTAGAACATCCATTACTGTGCATCAACCGGAGTTTTTGTGCGGTCTGCATTGTATACATAGAATCCTTTTCCGCTCTTAACTCCAAGGTTTCCACCACGGACCATCTTACGAAGCAGCGGGCATGCACGATATTTGCTGTCGCCTGTTTCTGCATAAAGTACATCCATGATAGCAAGGCAGATATCAAGTCCGATGAAATCACCAAGCTCCAGAGGTCCCATTGGATGGTTTGCACCAAGCTTCATTGCTGCATCGATTCCTGCGATATCAGATACACCTTCCATCTTGATGAAAGCTGCTTCATTGATCATCGGAACAAGGATACGGTTTACTACGAAACCTGCTGCTTCATTAACCTGTACAGGTGTCTTTCCGATTTCTTCTGCGATCTTCTTGATTGCATCTACAGTTTCAGCCGGTGTATTTACGCCTGCGATCACTTCTACTAATTTCATACGGTCTGCCGGGTTGAAGAAATGCATACCGATCATTGGACGGGTAAGTCCGTTGCCGATTTCTGTGATAGAAAGGCTGGAGGTATTTGATGCGAAAATGCATTCAGGTTTTGCGATCTTATCAAGTTCACCGAATGTAGTTTTCTTAACTTCCATGTTCTCAAATGCTGCTTCTACGATCAGATCACAATCTGCGCAGAGATCTTCTTTGAGTCCCGGAGTAATTTTTGCAAGAATTGCATCAACTGCTTCCTGAGTTAATTTTCCTTTCTGAACAAGTCTGTCATAGCCTTTAGCGATTTTAGCTTTTCCGCCTTCTGCCCATTCCTGTTTGATGTCACAGAGTGCTACTTCATATCCATCTACCTGAGCAAATGCCTTTGCAATGCCCTGTCCCATTGTTCCTGCACCAATAATTCCTACTTTCATTGAAATTACCTCCATTTTATAAATTTAATTTTCTAGGGGAGAGTTAATTCTCCCCTTTATTAAACGAACTTATTTATTAAGGAAAGCTTCTACTTTTCTCTTTTCAAGGAATGCTGCCATTCCTTCTTTCTGGTCGTAAGATTCAAAGCATCCGCCGAAGAGCTTTTCTTCTACTACGATTGCCTCATCCATTCCCTTTTCAAGACCTTCATTGATTGCCTGTTTGCAGTGTCTTACTGCGATCGGTGCATTCTTTGCAATGCCTGCTGCCATCTTCTTTGCTGCCGGCATCAGTTCTTCCTGCGGATATACGGCATTTACAAGACCGATTCTGTAAGCTTCGTCAGCTTTGATATTTCTTGCAGTGTAGATCATCTGCTTTGCCATACCAGGTCCGACAAGTCTTGCAAGTCTCTGTGTTCCACCAAATCCAGGTGTAATTCCAAGGCCAACCTCCGGCTGTCCGAATACTGCATTGTCTGAACAGATACGGATATCACAGCTCATGGAGATTTCACATCCGCCACCAAGAGCGAATCCATTAACTGCTGCGATTACCGGGATCGGAAGTGTTTCGATCTTACGGAAAATATCATTTCCTTTCTTACCAAAAGCTTCTCCCTCTTCTTTTGTAAGAGTACTCATCTCAGCGATATCTGCACCGGCTACAAAAGATTTTTCTCCTGCTCCTGTAAGGATCAGGCATCTGACTGCATCAAGATCAACACCGTCGATCGTTGCATCAAGTTCATCAAGAACTGCACTATTCAGTGCGTTCAGTGCCTTTGGACGGTTAATGGTAATAATTCCAACCTGTCCTTCTACTTCATATGTAATAAATTCCATCATCAACATCTCCTTTTGATCTGGTTTATTAATCACGTTCTACGATTGTAGCGCATCCCATTCCGCCACCGATACAAAGTGTTGCAAGACCTTTCTTTGCATCACGTTTCTGCATCTCATGAAGAAGTGTAACAAGGATACGGCATCCTGAAGCTCCTACTGGATGTCCGAGAGCAATTGCTCCACCGTTTACATTTACTTTATCCATGTCGAATTTCAGATCATGTGCTACTGCAAGTGACTGTGCTGCGAAAGCTTCGTTTGCTTCGATCAGATCCATATCATCTACAGAAAGCCCTGTCTTAGCCATTACTTTATTCGTAGCTGCAACCGGTCCGACACCCATGATAGATGGATCTACTCCGCCGAGTGCTCCTGCTACCCATGTTGCCATCGGTGTAACGCCGAGTTCTTTTGCTTTTTCTTCACTCATAACAACGATTGCTGCTGCTCCGTCATTGATGCTGGAAGCATTTGCTGCTGTTACAATACCATCTTTTTTGAATGCCGGACGAAGTCTTGCGATTCCTTCTGCTGTTGTTCCCGGACGCGGTCCTTCATCTGTATCAACTACGATGGTTTCTTTTTTCTTCTTCACTTCTACAGGAACAATCTCATCTTTGAATTTTCCTGCTTCGATTGCTGCGCAGGCTTTCTGCTGGCTTGCTGCTGCAAATTCATCAAGCTGTTCTCTTGTGAGTCCCCACTGTTCTGCTACATTCTCAGCAGTGATTCCCATGTGATAGTCATTGAATGCATCCCAAAGTGCGTCATTTACCATTGTATCAATCATCGGTGCATTACCCATTCTGTATCCATAACGTGCGTTTTTCAGTGCATATGGAGCCATAGACATATTTTCCATACCGCCTGCTACAACGATATCAGCATCTCCTGCCTGGATCATCTGTGCAGCCATGTTCACACAGTTAAGTCCGGATCCGCAAACAACGTTAACCGTAACTGCCGGTGTCTCGACCGGAAGACCTGCTTTTAAAGAAGCCTGACGTGCAACGTTCTGTCCAAGACCTGCCTGAATTACACAACCCATATATACATGATCAACCTGTTCCGGAGCAACACCTGCTCTATTTAAAGCTTCTTTGATAACGATAGATCCTAATTCCGGTGCCGGAGTTGTAGAAAGAGCTCCACCCATACTTCCGATTGCTGTACGACACGCACCTGCTAACACGATTTTCTTTGCCATCACTTTTTCCTCCTTTTACATCTTAATGGTAAGTATCACTTCTTATTAAATATATACTGTTTTACTTTCCGTTTTTAAGATTTTCGCAAGGGACTTTTTTGTCCTCTTTTTTTAATATACTACCCATTTCCCGTTCTGTCAAATATTTATCAATCATTTTTTATCATTTAATTTTCTTTTAACATTTTCACCAACATTTTTTCACAATACATCTGCATTATTCGTCATTTCCAACACACCACTTTTATATTGACCTTTCCCAGATATGGTGCTACACTTAAGATTGTTAAAAATTATTCAACCAGAATACTATAATTAAATTATGAATGAGAAGGTGTGAAAATGAGCAAAAGTTTTGAAGAATTAATCTCAAAAGCAAATCAAAAAACCTTAAAGAAAGTCTCTGTTTCCAACGCACAGGATGAGCCGGTACTGCAGGCTGTCAAAGCTGCAAAAGAGCAAAATATCGCAACAGCCATCCTTGTCGGTGATGAAGCCAAGATCCGCGAGATTGCCGCTTCTATTGATATGGATCTGACAGATTTCGAAATCATCAATGAGCCTGATACCGAAGCAGCTGCATTAAAGGCTGTTGAGCTTGTACACAACGGCAAAGCTGATATCCTTTTAAAAGGATTGCTTGAAACAAAGACATTCTTAAAGAGCGTATTGAATAAAGAAGTCGGACTTCGTACCGGAAAGATGCTGTCTCATGTATGCGTATTTGAGATTGAAGGCATTAACCGTCTTCTGTTCTTCACAGACGTAGCTTTCAATACATATCCAACCCTTGCAGATAAAGTCAATATCATCAACAATGCAGTAGAAGTCGCACATGCATGTGGCATCGAATGCCCGAAGGTTGCTCCTCTGTGTGCAGTTGAAACAGTGAATCCAAAGATGCAGCCAACAGTCGATGCCGATAATCTCACCAAGATGTACGAGAGTGGCGATTTCAAAGGATGCCAGATCTACGGACCACTTTCCATGGATCTTGCGATCGATCCGGAAGCAGCTGTTCACAAAGGTGTGACTAATCCAGTAGCCGGACATGCTGATATTCTCCTCTTCCCGAATATCGATGCAGGAAATATCACATATAAGATTCTTGTCCGCACTGCAAAGGTCAAGATCGGTAACGTACTTGTCGGAACAAGCGCTCCGGTTGTACTTACATCACGTTCTGATGATTTCCAGACAAAACTGAATTCTATCGCTCTTGCGACCGTAATCGCAGGATCGATCACAGACTAAGGAGGATCTTTTTATGAGCTATAAAATTTTAGTAATCAACCCGGGATCTACTTCTACCAAGATCGGTGTGTACGAAGACGAAACTTTGTTATTCGAAGAAACACTCCGTCATTCCACCGAAGAGATTGCAAAATATGCAACCATCGTTGACCAGAAAGATTTCCGTAAAGAACTGATCGTAGATATTCTCGCAAAGAACAGCTTCGACATCAAATCTCTGAATGTTGTAGTAGGACGAGGCGGACTTTTAAAACCGATCCCAGGTGGAACCTATCCAGTATCTGACGCACTTCTTGCTGACTTAAAAGCAGGTGTGCAAGGACAGCATGCATCGAACCTTGGAGGCATCCTTGCCCGCGAAATCGGTGATGAGATCGGAGTTCCTTCTTACATTGTTGACCCGGTTGTTGTCGATGAGATGGAACCTGTTGCAAGATATTCCGGAATCCCGGAACTTCCGCGTATCAGTATCTTCCACGCACTGAACCAGAAAGCAGTTGCCAAACGCTACGCCAAAGAACAGAGTGTATCTTATGACTCCCTGAACCTGGTCGTTGTACATATGGGTGGCGGTGTATCTGTCGGTGCTCATAAAAATGGCAAAGTTGTCGATGTCAACAACACGCTTGACGGAGACGGACCTTTCTCACCGGAACGTTCCGGCGGTGTACCGGCAGGCGCACTCGTAAAAATGTGTTTCTCCGGTCAGTACACACAGGATGAAGTATATAAAAAGATCAACGGGAAAGGCGGTCTCAACGGATACCTTGGAACCAACAACATGCGCGACGTTGCAGAACGTGCCTTTGAAAAGGGTGACGAAGAAGCAGCCGGTGTATTCCACGCATTCACTTACCAGGTTGCCAAAGAAGTCGGCGCCATGGCAGCCGTACTTAACGGCAAAGTAGACCAGATCCTTCTCACCGGCGGTATCGCATACAGCGATTATGTAACATCCGAGATCAAGGAAAAAGTCGGATTCATCGCCCCAATCACCGTCTACCCAGGAGAAGACGAACTCCTCGCTCTCGCCCAAGGCGCTCTTCGTGTATTAAACGGCGAAGAAAAACCTCTGGTATATTAATTTTTTTCAAAGCCCTAAAACATGCAAAACGCATATATCTCATCGTAGAAAAAAGTCTGGCACACCTCGCCAGACTTTTTTAGTTACTACGCTTTTATTTAATAATGTCAATAGCTTCGAGGGACAAATTGGGCAAAAGATATTGCGTCTATTCGTCTTTTGTGCAATGGAGATAAAACCCAAAAATCGTGGAAGCCTCTGCTGAACACGATTTTCGCTTTAGGGGGTTCATCGGAATGGTTTGCACAACTAGAATAGACGCATTATCTTTTGCCCAATTTGTCAACACAACCTAAATCATTCAAAAAAGGCAGACACTTAAAAAGTATCCACCCTTTTTTTTCTATCCCTAATCTCTTTTAACTACAGCAGAGCATCCCATTCCGCCACCAACACAAAGTGTTGCAAGTCCTGTATGTACATCTTCTTTCTGCATCTCATACAACAAGCTTACAAGGATTCTCGCACCTGAGCAGCCAACCGGATGTCCGAGAGCAATGGCTCCACCGTTCACATTCAGTTTGCTAAGATCAAATCCAAGATCCTTTCCAACTGCTACTGACTGTGCTGCAAATGCTTCGTTTGCTTCGATCAGATCAAAATCTCCGATCTCCATTCCCAGCTTCTTCATAACCTTACGTGTTGAATAAACCGGTCCGATTCCCATGATTGCCGGATCACATCCTGCGAGTTCTCCGCCGATCCATGTTGCCATAGGTGTTACGCCAAGCTCTTTTGCTTTTTCTTCGCTCATAACGATAAGTGCAGCTGCACCATCATTGATTCCGGATGCGTTACCTGCTGTAACCATACCGTCTTTCTTAAATGCAGGACGAAGTTTTGCAAGACCTTCTTTTGTGATTCCTTTACGAGGACCTTCATCTGTATCTACAAGAATCGTTTCTTTTTTCTTCTTCACTTCGACCGGAACAATCTCGTCTTTAAATTTACCTTCTGCCATTGCTTTTTCACATTTGTTCTGAGACCATGCTGCAAATTCATCCAGTTCTTCTCTTGTAAGTCCCCACTGTTCGCAGATATTTTCTGCTGTGATTCCCATGTGATAATTATGGAATGCATCGGTCAGACCATCCTTGATCATAGCATCTTCGATTGTCGCATTTCCCATACGATATCCATAACGTCCGTTTCTCAACATGTACGGAGCCATTGTCATATTTTCCATACCACCTGCAACGATGATATCTGCATCTCCAGCTGCGATCAGCTTCGCTGCAAGGTTTACACAGTGAAGACCGGATCCACAAAGTACGTTGATAGTTGTTGCCGGTACTTCATTCGGGATTCCTGCATATACAGCTGCCTGACGTGCCGGGTTCTGTCCGTTGCCAGCCTGGATAACATTTCCCATATACACTTCGTCAACCTGATCCGGAGAAACGCCCGCTCTTTTGAGAGCTTCTTTGATTACGATCGTTCCAAGTTCTACAGCCGATGTATTTGCAAACTGTCCGCCCATTACACCGATTGCTGTACGACATGCTCCTGCTAAAACAACTTTTCTTGCCATGATAAAAATCCTCCTTTATTTTGTAAATCACCTGATGTTTTTATTATAATCCTCTAAAAAACAGAATTCAATAGATGCTTGATATTTTTTTAACATTTTTTATGTTCTATTCCAGGTACATGCCTCAATTCGATTGAGAGATTTCTTGATAAATGTTAAGCTTTTCTCGGTATTTATACTTATTGACACTCACATCATTATTATGTTTTTTTCAAAAAAACAATTTTGTCATTGACATTTATATAGCAATTTGTTAAATTAAAGTTGCTCATATGACTGACGGAAGTGGAATGAACCACAGGGAAATATGAGGATTTGATTATTTAGCCGACCGTCTGGGCGATTCAGCTCAGATGCCGGCTTTTTTTACGCATTTTTATAAGATTTTTCATAAATCAGGGCTATATAAAAGCGTAAACATCCATCGGTTCTTCTAGCTGAACCTTTTCATATGTCTGGAATTTGCCAGAACTTTCCGGGCATAAACCGCAGCAACACAGTGTATAATAACCGGGTCATAGGTACTATGGCTCACCCACAAGAAGGAGGAATAACCAAATGATGCAGAAAGAACAATGGCAGGGATTTGAAGGAAGACTCTGGAAAGAAGAAATCAACGTTCGTGATTTTATCCAGAACAACTACACACCTTACGAGGGAGATTCTTCATTCCTTGCAGACCCGACCGAAGCAACAAACCAGCTCTGGGGCAAGCTTCAGGAACTCCAGAAAGAAGAACGTGCAAAAGGCGGCGTTCTGGATATGGAAACAGAAGTGGTATCTTCTCTTACCGCTTACGGTCCAGGTTATATCTGCGAAGAACTGAAAGATAAAGAACAGGTTGTGGGTCTTCAGACTGACAAACCTCTGAAACGTGCATTTATGCCGTTCGGTGGAATCAAAATGGCTGAGGAAGCATGCAAAACTTACGGATATGAACCAAACCCGAAATTCCATAAAATCTTTACAGATTATCATAAAACACATAACCAGGCAGTATTTGATGCCTACACACCGGAAATGAAAAAAGCACGTCACGCAAAAATCCTTACCGGTCTTCCGGATACTTACGGAAGAGGACGTATCGTCGGTGACTACCGTCGTGTTGCTCTTTACGGCATCGATCTTCTGATCGCTATGAAGCAGGACGATCTCGCAAACTGCGGATACGGATCCATGCGTGACAATGTCATCCGTCAGCGAGAAGAACTTGCAGAACAGATCCGTGCCCTCAAGGGTATGAAAGAAATGGCTGCTATCTACGGATTCGACATTTCCGAGCCGGCAAAAAATGCAAAAGAAGCATTCCAGTGGCTGTACTTCGGATACCTTGCAGCAATCAAGACTCAGAACGGAGCTGCCATGAGTGTCGGACGTGTATCTACCTTCCTTGATATCTACATCAAGAGAGATATGGAAGCAGGAATCCTTACCGAAGAAGAAGCTCAGGAATTAGTTGACCATATGACAATGAAATTCCGTATGGTTAAATTCGCACGTATCCCATCTTACAACCAGCTCTTCTCTGGTGACCCGGTTTGGGCTACACTGGAAGTCGGCGGAATGGGACAGGACGGACGTTCTATGGTAACAAAGACAGACTACCGTTTCCTGCACACCCTGGAAAACATGGGACCTTCTCCGGAACCGAACCTGACTGTTCTTTACACAGAACGTCTTCCGAAGAACTTCAAGGACTACGCTTCACATATTTCTATTGAAACAAGTTCTATCCAGTACGAAAATGATGATGCAATGCGTCCGGTATGGGGCGATGACTATTCTATCTGCTGCTGCGTATCTGCAACACAGACAGGTAAAGAAATGCAGTTCTTCGGAGCAAGAGCAAACCTTGCAAAATGCCTTCTTTACGCGATCAACGGTGGTGTCGACTGCAAGTCAAAAGATCAGGTAGGACCGGCTTACACACCAATCACTTCTGAATACCTTGATTATGATGAAGTAATGGCTAAATACGACAAGATGATGGACTGGCTCGCTGGACTGTATGTAAACGTACTGAACCTGATCCAGTACATGCATGACAAATACTACTATGAAGCATCTCAGATGGCACTGATCGATACCGATGTACGTCGTACATTTGCAACAGGTATCGCAGGATTCTCTCATGTAGTTGACTCCTTAAGTGCGATCAAATATGCAAAAGTGAAAACAATCCGTGACGAAAACGGACTCGTTGTAGATTTCGAGACAACCGGTGATTTCCCGAAATACGGAAATGATGATGACCGCGCAGATGATATCGCAGTATGGCTTCTTCAGACATTTATGAAGAAACTGAAAAAGCATCACACCTACCGTGAATCCGAACCGACAACTTCTATCCTTACCATTACCTCAAACGTTGTATATGGAAAAGCTACCGGTGCTCTTCCGGACGGAAGAAAAGCAGGCGCACCGCTTTCACCTGGAGCAAACCCGAGCTACGGTGCAGAACAGAACGGACTTCTTGCTTCCCTGAACTCCGTTGCCAAGCTGCCTTACGAATGGGCACTTGACGGAATCTCTAACACCCAGACCATCAACCCGGATGCAATCGGACATACTCCGGAGGAGCGCATTAACAACCTGGTAAATGTTATGGACGGATACTTCTCACAGGGTGCTCACCATCTGAACGTCAACGTATTCGGAACAGAAAAACTTCTTGACGCTATGGAACATCCGGAAAAAGAAGAATACGCAAACTTTACGATCCGTGTATCAGGATATGCGGTTAAGTTCATCGACCTTACACGCGAACAGCAGCTCGATGTGATCGCAAGAACCTGCCACGATCGTATGTAATTACCGAACTTACACTCTTTTGCCAAACATATCGTTATGCTGGAAGTCATGCATTTTAAAATGCATGACTTTCGGCACATACAGAGATGCTGCTGGCAGCTTTTCCTGCATACTAAGGCATTTAAAAGACTCTGCCTGATCCGCAGTTTTCCAATCACACAATGAAAAAGGAGATTTTCATATGACTCAAATCAAAGGACTTATTCACTCTACAGAAAGCTTTGGTTCTGTTGACGGGCCTGGGGTACGTTTTATTATATTTGTTCAGGGATGTCCACTGAGATGTCAGTTCTGCCATAACCCTGACACCTGGAATATGACAGATAAAAACGGCGCCACCTGGCGCAGTGCCGATGAGCTTCTTGCGCAGGCTCTGCGTTACCGCACTTACTGGAAAAATGGTGGTGGAATCACCGTAAGCGGCGGAGAACCTCTCCTTCAGATTGATTTTCTGCTGGATCTTTTCAAAAAAGCAAAGGCAAAAGGTATTCACACAACGATTGATACTGCAGGCGGTCCTTTTACCAGAGAAGAACCATTTTTCTCCAAATTCCAGGAGCTGATGCAGTATACCGATCTTCTTCTTGTTGATATCAAGCATATCGATGAAAAATCTCACAAAGAGCTGACCGGAAAAACAAATAAAAACATTCTGGATATGATCCGCTTTCTCTCCGATATCAAAAAACCTGTCTGGATCCGCCATGTGCTCGTACCGGAGCGCAGCGACTATGATGAATACTTAAACCGGTTAAATGATTTTATCCAGACACTTGATAATGTAGAAAGAGTAGAAATCCTGCCTTATCACACACTTGGTGCCTACAAATGGAAAGAGCTGGGACTTGATTATCCTCTCGAAGGGATCAATCCACCTTCGAGAGAACGTGTGGAAAATGCAAAAAAAATCCTGCACTGTTCGTAAGACATATTTTAAAAAATAGATGGCAGCTTTCTCTTCATATTTTGCCTGTAATGTGCTATGATTGGTGTAGTGTATTTAAGAGAGGAGAATTATAGCAATGAACGAAAGAATGGAACGCGTATTGCAAAAAATGGAAAAAAAAGGAATCGATCAGTTACTTGTATCTGATCCACTCAGCATCCGCTTTTTAACGGGCATCATGGTACATCCAGGGGAAAGATTGTACGCTCTGCTGCTTCGTACAAACGGAAAGCACACCATGTTTTTGAACTATCTGTATTATGTATCTGATACAGGATTTGAAGAAGTATGGTTCAGTGATATGGATGATCAGATCGGGGTTCTGACAGAACATATCGATACCAAGGGCGTAATCGGTATCGACAAAGCATTTCCTGCTCGTTTCCTGATCCCGCTTCAGGAACGCTGCCCGGAACTGAAAACGATATGGGGATCTGACTGTGTAGACGGTGTTCGTGCTGTTAAGAATGAAGAAGAAATCAAGATCATGAGACAGGCATCTATAATCAATGACATGGTTATGGAAAGAGCTGCTGCCTACATTAAAGAAGGCATGACAGAAAAACAGATTGCTGATTTCATTGAAGCAGAATACTACAAAGAAGGCGCAACAGGACTCAGCTTTGATACGATCGTATGCTTCGGTGCTAACGCTGCTGACCAACATCACTCACCAAGCGAGACAAGAACTTTGAAAGCCGGAGAATGCGTTCTGATCGATATGGGATGCATCTGGAACGGTTATTGCTCAGATATGACAAGAACCTTCTACTGCAAGAGCGTAGACGAAGAACAGGCCGCAATCCATGACCTTGTTCGTACAGCGGTTGAGAAAGCAGAAGCCATCATCAAACCAGGCGTACGTTTCTGTGATATCGATGCGCAGGCAAGAGATCTCATCGGCGAAGCAGGATACGGAGAATACTGGAAGATTCGTCTTGGACATTTCATCGGCCAGGAAGACCATGAATACGGTGATGTAAGCCCGATCAACAAGAACGTAGCTGAACCGGGTATGATCTTCTCGATCGAACCGGGAATCTACATCGAAGGCAAATACGGTGTACGTATCGAGGACCTCGTTCTCGTAACAGAAGACGGATATGAACTTCTTAACGTAGTAGATAAAAAATATAGAACAGTTGGTTAATTGTTCTTCCATTACTTCAATATAGAACCAAAAAAGACACGCATTACTGCGTGTCTTTTTTGGTCAACCCCTGAATCGCGTTAACAATTTCCATATACGTTTCTTCGATTGCATCCTGTCCGGGAACCCCACGTAAAAGTGTATTTCCCTTCTCTACAGCTGCTTTCAGCTCATTTACGGATTCATCGGTATAGGTCTCTGTATTAATAGATTCTGTGTTGTCAATTAATGCTTTTAACTGCGTCTTGTCTAACTTCTGTGGTTTGATGGTAATTGTATCACCAACTTTTTGTGTGGTACTCTTTCCCCCACTCAAATTTTGCCGTACAAAATAAATACCTCCACCAATCACCACACATGCAAGAAGTATGACAAGAACAGAACCTATCTCTGTCCCGCGGTCACGATGAGTTTTCTTTGGTCTTTTTGCGATAGTTGGATTCGTATGCTTATTCATATAGAAATATCCTTTATAAACTTCAGGTAGCTGGGAGAGAACTCACAGCCACCTGATTAAATTCACATCATCTGTGCTTATTGCTAAGACCAGATTATGCGTTTCTTCTTCTGAAGAATGCTACAACTGCTGCAGCACCTGCAATAAGAAGAGTTGCTACGTATACAAATACGTTGCTGTGATCACCTGTCTGAACTGTGTCAGATTTCTTTTCATCTGCTTTCTTTGCAGATTTTTTCTTGGTGTCTGTTGTTTTCTTTGTTTTGTCTTTTGTTGTTGTCTTATCGCCATTAGCCGGTTTTTCCGGATTTGTTGGCTCTACCGGATTAACTGGATCTACCGGATCAACTGGGTCTACTGGATCAACTGGATCTACCGGATCAACTGGAGTTTCTTTCTTTTCGAATTTAGCTGTTACTGTGTAGTTGTCAGCTACTCCATATGGGAACATGATTGAAGTTGCATCTGCATCAAGTGTGTAGATTACTTCTCCAGCTTCATTTGTTACTTCCCAACCTGTGAACGTATATCCATCATTTGCTACTACTGTCGGAAGGAATCCAAGACAGTAATCTGCTTCCTGAAGGTTCTTGTTCTCAAGTTTTGTTGCTCCTTCATATCCTTCGAAGTATCCTTCTTCTTCGTTGATTACAACATCAGCGTTTACTACTGCTACTTCTTCTGGTTCTTCATCCTTTTCAAGAACAGCTGTTACTGTATAGTCATCAGCTACTCCGTATGGGAATGCAATTGATGTAGAATTAGCATCAAGGTTGTAGATTTCTTCTCCGGCTTTGTTTGTTACAACCCAGCCTTTGAATGTATATCCGTCATTTGCTACTACTGTCGGAAGGAATCCAAGATTGTATTCTGAATCCTGAAGGTTATTGTTGTACAGAGTTGTTGCTCCTTCATATCCTTCAAAGTATCCTTCTTCTGGATTGATTACAACGTTTGCATTTGCTACTGCTACTTCTTCTGGTTCTTCATCTTTTTCGAATACAGCTACTACTGTGTAGTTGTCTTCTACTCCGTATGGGAATGCGATTGAAGTTGTATTAGCATCAAGGTTGTAGATTTCTTCTCCAGCTTTGTTTGTTACTTTCCAGCCCTTGAATGTATAGCCGTCATTTGCTACTACCTTTGGAAGGAAGTTAAGGAAGTAATCATCATCCTGAAGATTGTTGTTGTTCAGAACTGTTGCTCCTTCGTATCCTTCGAAGTATCCTTCTTCTGGATTGATTACAACATTTGCATTTGCTACTGCTTTTTCTTCTGGGTTCTTTTCAAGAACAGCTGTTACTGTGTAGTCATCAGCTACTCCGTATGGGAACATGATAGAAGTTGTTGCTGTATCAAGATTGTAAACTTCTTCTCCAGCTTTGTTTGTTACTTTCCAGCCCTTGAATGTATAACCTTCGTTTGCTACTACTGTCGGAAGGAATCCAAGTTTGTAATCGCTTTCCTGAAGATTTTTATTTTCAAGTTTTGTTGCTCCTTCATATCCTTTGAAAGATCCTTGGTCACCGTTGATTACGATATCAGCGTTAACTACTACTTCTTCAGCCGGTTCTTCTGTCTTTTCGTATGTAGCTGTTACTGTGTAATCATCAGCTACTCCGTATGGGAATGCAATTGTTTTTGCTGAAGGATCAAGTTTGTAAACTTCAGTTCCTTCGCTGTCTGTTACTACCCATCCTGTGAAAGTATAGCCGTCATTTGCTACTACTTCCGGAAGAAATTCAAGGTTGTAGTTGCTGTCCTGAAGATTTTCATTATGAAGTTCTTTTGTTCCTTCGTATCCCTTAAAGTAACCTTTTTTAAGATCAGTCACAACTGTTGCATTAACAACTTTTGTTGTTTCAACTTCTGCGAACTGAGCTTCAATTTTAAGATATGCTACATTAGAACCCTCTGCATAATGAGCAAGTCCTTGGATGCCAAATGTCTTAGAATCTGCATCCCAAGCACCTACTTCTTCATCAACTCCATTTGTAACTCTCCAACCAATAAATTTGTATCCTTCTTTAGCTTCTACTTTTGGAAGTTCATAAGCCTGTTCACTGTCTTCCTCAAGATTAGCAAATGAAACTAACTCAGAACCGTCATACTCCGGGAATGAACCCTTATTTCCATCTACTGTGATAGCAACATCTACTGTTCTTTTTACGTTCTGTGTGAAAGTAGCTTCTACAGTATAGTCATCAGCTTTTGCAGGATCAAACGCGATGGAAGAAGTAGTTGTATCAAGATTGCTGTAAACTTCTTCTCCAGCTTTGTTCGTTACTTTCCAGCCTGTCCATGTGTAGCCATCTTTTGCTACTACTTTCGGAAGATATCCAAGTGTATAATTGCTTTCCTGAAGATTATTATTGGTTGTTTCATGAGTACCATCTTCACCGTATTCTTCAAAGTAACCTTTTTCTTTGGCAACTGTGACTTTTGCATTAACAACCTTAACAGCAGCTTCTTTTTCTTTAAACTGAGCAGTAAATGTTACATATCCATCATTTGAACCTGGTGCATAGAATGCAAGTCCTCCAACATAGAATGTTGTAGAATTAGCATCCCAATATCCTTCATTAGCACCCTCAATCTTCCATCCAGTAAATTCGTATCCTTTTTTTGCTTCTACTTTCGGAATTGGATGTGCTTCACCATCATTTTCATCTAATACATAATTTACATCTTTAGCGCCTGCTGGATCTGTAATAGTTCCCTTTTCAGAATCTACGTTAAATGTAACATGAGCTGTTTTCTGTGTTTCAGCCGGAGTATTCTGCTTAAATGTAGCCTCTACCTTGTATGCTCCCTTTACAGTACTAACAATCTGATATCCAGTCTGTGTCGTATCTATAACATGGTCAACAAATCCGTCTGGTGCTTCAATTTCCCAACCTGTCCATGTCCATCCATCAAGAGCTACTACCTGTGGTAAATAAATGCTACTACCGTATCCTAAGTAATCATTAGTTAATACAGGTGTTTTAGAATCCCATCCACTAAAATATCCTTTTGATGTATCAACATGTACATCCGCATACATATCTCCACGATCTTTAGTTTCATCTGTAGCAGCATATGTAGAAACACTGTTGTTATCTGCTGCCACAACTGGAACAGCGTTGACTCCAACGAGCATTACTGCGACAGAGAACGCACATGCCTGATGAAGTACTCTTCTCTTTTTCATCTTTAATTTCCTCTCTTTCTGATATTACATGTTATATGCTTTATTGCATACGTATCCTATCTTCAATATTATAAGTCTTAATTTCTAGGAAGTCAACACAGCTTGCGCTTTTTCTAAGCCTTCCCCGTGTTTTTTCTCATAAACATCTTCCGTTTTGTTCACTTTGACGAATCGTTAATTTATTCATTATTTAATTTGTCATTTTTTTGCTCTTTAATGTTTTTTGTACCTGTTTCCTTGTTTTCTCGAAATGTCTCGAAATATCTCGCAACAATATATTTTGTCTTATTTTTTAGGACTTTTAATCTCTAAATGTACTTTTTATAAGACTTTCTACATTCTGACATCTATTTCCTTTATAATAGGTAATAACGCATACAGATTTCGCTTATAATATATAAGAACTCTTAGAAAGGAAGACCTGCTCATGGAACATATTGGAGAAATTCTCCGGTCTTCACGGGAAGATCATTTTTTAACCCAGAAAAAAGTAATGGAGCTGACCGGCATCAACCGCAAGACTCTGTCCGGTTATGAGAACAATGTAGCTGAACCAGATCTTGACACATTTGCCAGATTGCTCCGCTTATATCAACTTTCTGCGGATGAAGTATTAGGAATTAAGACTTCTACCCCCCCCTCGCATTTTTCCCTTTCGCGCTGCGAACGAAAAATGCTTACTCTTTTCCAAAAATTTGACACCAGCCACCAGGAAGAGCTTTTGATTCAGTTTCAATCTCTCGCAGACTATCTCGATAAAAAATCAAAATAAATTGTCATTGCTTTTTCCTGCTCTGACCATTTATAATGAATTTATACTATGTTTGAAGGGGGAACATTTTCATGAAAGATATTGGTAAAATTCTGAAAAACGCCCGTGAGAATAAAGAATATACCCAGAAACAAGTGATGGAATTGACCGGTATCCACAGAAAATCTCTGTCCGGTTATGAGAATAACGTTGCCGAGCCGGATCTCTCCACTTTCGCAACCCTTGCCAATCTGTATGGCATCTCTGCAGATGAAGCTTTGGAAATTGGTGAACCGGATCCTTCTGTTTCTTTGCTTCGTTTTGAATTCCAAGTTCTTTCTTTATTTAAAGAACTCGATGCAAAGCATCAGGAAGAACTTCTGATCCAGATCACCGCACTCGTCAGATATTTAAATGCAAAAAATATGGTGCCGCAAAATCATCAATCCAGATAATTTTGCGGCACCACCGATTTATACATGTAAATTCTTTTCCATTTCCTGACGCATTTCTTTTCCCTTGAAAAGCACCAGTCCGATCAGCATCAGCACGCCCATCCCAATTGAAATCACAGACGGAAATACAATTCGTACCTTACCAGTCAGCAAAAAGATAAATGGTAAGATCATTCCGTAAAGCGCCGCCATCACAAAGTACACCAGATAGTCCTTCGCCTGACGGTAATACACCCTCGATATGATCAGCATCGAAATCATAATCAAGCCACTGACTCCCGGAAGCACAAAGTCAATCGACCAGCCATGCCAGCCGGTCAGCCAGTCCCAGATAATACAGCCGACTGTCACAATGATCAGCTGCCACATGGCATTCTTCAGCAGATTGTACCGCTTGAAGAAACCGACTGCGAGCGCCAACCACATACTGAACGCACCGCCGCACACAAACAGTGACAGATGGAAATTCGTATCAATGCTATAATCCACTCCCAGTGCCGCCACAATCGCGATCATGCAAAGAAATGTAAATATTTTGAAAATCTGCATTCCTTTCGCTTCTGTCATCACACTTTCCGGATACTCCACTTCAAGGATCTCAGGCTTTACTTCCTGCTCTTTCAGAATCTGGAAAAAGTTGTCCTTGATCGCATCACAGTCATATCTGGACGTAAATCCCAGATAAATCTTATCCCGGAAAGAACACATGCAAAGCTCTACTTTCGGCGTACTTGTATAAACACCAAAATACCTGATATACGTCTCATAGCTTTCCGGCATCCGGATGATTCCCATGTTGGAAAAAATAGCGGTCACATCACTTTCTGCCGTCCTCGCCCCGATATTGATACAGACATTTTTCAGTTCCAGCGGCGCAAATTTCAGGATTGGATGCACCTGCAAAGCGAAGTAATCGTTCATCCGCTTCTCCATCTTTTCCGCTGTCAATTCTTCTTTAAAGCATGCATTTGCTTTTTGCACAACATCTGTGAACTCTTCTTTTCCACCCTGAAAATGATATCCCGGTTCGATCCAGTTGAAGAAATTGAGCATTGTATTGGTCGGAAAGAAATTACGCAGATTTACCGGAACCATCAGTACAACCGGCTTGCTTTCCTGCCGTCTTGTCATTGTCCGGTGAATCGCACACAGATATACCGCAGTCAGAAATACCGTCATCGATACACCATAAGTCTTTGCCTGATGCCTCAGTTCTTCGACCGGAATTTCTGCCTCTGTCGTCTGCAGGCTTCCAAGCTCACGCCGGTTTCCGCGAAGCTGATGCGCTGCCGGTTTTTTCTCTTTTTTGCGGTCTGCCTGGCGGGAATAATATCTTTCAAATCCATCTGCTTCCTGATCGAAAAGGCTCTCCGAATACTCTGACAGAACCACATCCTCCAGTCCATCCTCATGATGTGCCAGATACAGATAATTTTTCACCAGCTCCCGTACAAATTCACTGGCACCGGTTCCGTCCGTCAGCACATGAAAGACCTCAAAATTAATTCTCTTTTTGTAATAAGTCACTTCAAAAAGCAGATCTCTCTTATCACGGATATAAAGGCTGCTGCACGGCTCCTTATACTCTTCTCTTACAACCGGTCTTTTATTACTCTGTTCCAGATAATGCCAGAACAGTCCCTTTCGCAGCACGGACAGAAAGATCGGATATTTTTCCAGTGTCCTGTCTACCGCCTTCTGCAGGATCTCCTGCTGTATATCCTCTTTCAATTCACAGTAGAACCGGAATACACGGGTATCCCTTTTACTGCTCGCCGCCGGAAAAAGCTTCGCTGCATTGTCCAGCCTTCTCCAGTGCTTTACATTTGTCTGCGGCATTTTCTATTCCCCCTCCAGAAAATGATTGATATATTCAAAACTTTCCTGTACATGCAGACTCCGGATTCCCAGTGCAAAATATCCGTGAAGTGCATCCTTGATCCGGTGTACTTCCACCCGGTTACCTGCCTCTGCAAGACGTCTTCCATACGCTTCTCCCTCATCCCGGAGCGGATCAAATTCTGACGTCAGGATCAGTGTATCCGGCTGTCCTGACAGATCTTTCTCCAGAATCGGTGCAAAATATGGGTTTAACTTGTCCTCTTCCGAACCTGCATAAAGATTGATATAATCTTTTAATTTGCCTGCCGTCAGAAGATAATCCTGCCCGTTCTCCCTTACAGAAGAGAACAGACTCTTCTCTGAATAATCATTATTGACTGCCGGATAGATCAGAATCTGTCTCTTTGGCATAAATTCACCACGGTCCCGTGCCATAATGGACAATGCAGCTGCCAGATTGCCACCTGCACTGTCTCCAATCAGAGTAATATCCTCCGGCTTTGTATCCGGATGCATATACAATGCTCTTGCCACGGCATAGCAGTCCATAAGCCCGGTCGGGAACTTGTGCTCAGGCGCCAGGCGGTATTCTACTGCTGCTACAGTCTGCCCCGTCGCCTGTGCCATCCGGGAACATACTCTCTCATAATTTTCCACATGCTCAGTCGCCCATCCTCCTCCGTGAAGGAAAAGCATGATCTTTCGTCCCTTAATCTGATCTTTTTCCAGACACGATGCTTCATCCGGGAAAAATACCCGGATCGGAACTTCATAATCGCCGTTATATACCTGCAGATCCATTTTTTTATAAAAAATTTTCATCGGATCCAGTCTTTTCAGATCCGCAAGCTGCCTTGATACTTCTACATCAATCCCTCCAAAAGACAGGATTTTCAGGATTGCTTTTGTTGCTATATTGATCGCCATATTTTTCTGTCCTCATTTTTTTTTCATACAGATTTATTTTACCATAGAATGATGTCCCCTACCACTCTTTCTCTTTCCATCTTTGCTACATTAACCCATTTTCAATTTTTCAGATTTCACAATTATCTCATTATTTATTTGACACAGACTGTCAAAACAGTTACCATACACTTATGCACAAGGAGGGTGTATTTGTTTTATGAATAATAAAAAAAATATAGACGACTATTTTGATGACAACTTTGAAGTAACTTATACAGGCGATCTCCCGTCGATCCCTGTGGGGCAGGATGATTATGACGACCGGTATGACGACACAAACTACCTTAACGATTATGAAACTGACGACTACTACGATGAAACAGACAGGCTTGCTCCTGATTATGACGATGATTATGAAGAAGAGGATTCTTATTATGACCGCCAAAGACCAGCCAGACGGACAGAACGGAGAAATTCCCGCAGACGTCCCGATTCCTCTTCCGAAGAACTGGCTGCTCCAATCCGGAATATTGCCCGCACCGGAAGTACTGCCGCTGAGAAACTGACCACTTTCATCCTTCGCCCGGCACCAGTTCTGATGTCCGCCATCATCCTGGCGATTACCTTTTTTTCATTCTGGAATCAGCTGTCTGATTATGGAGATATCAATACACTGACATCCAATCCTGATCTTACTCTGATTGCTTATCTGGCTGTCGGAGCGGTTATGCTGATCTGGATGCTGTCTACGTTCTTTTTCACATTAAGTGGCATCCGGCACGGAACCGGACGCGGACTTACTTATTTTGTCCTAGTATATGTTCTGTCCTACCTCTTCAGTCTAGCCGCAGCTGCAATTCCTGCTGATGTTCAGTTGCTGACCGGTATCAGAGGCGGTATCCTGGTATTTGGTTCTCTTTACCCGGCATATTTTCCATTCTGCGTGGTGGGAATTATTACTTGTATTTTGCGGAAAATTTTGAAGTAAAACATTCCTCATACTAATGCATATGCCTTAGAGCATCCTCATATGGTGTTTTTACTTTATAAGTGAACAACAACTAATTACATGCGAAAAAAAGAGTAAGTCAAATCACTCATCTATCTGATTTGACTTACTCTTTTCTTACTTTTGTTTCATTCCCGATGTGTTTTCCAACTTTTGTACTATTTTTTCTATATCATATTCCGGTGCATAGGTATTGGCAATATCATAGATTCTCTGTATCGTCAAGACATCCTCTTCCAGAAAATCTGCAATTTCCTCTGCTGACATCCCTTTTTGCAATTTTTTTATAACAATTGAAACTAATGCTTCCCTGTATCCTTCTTTACGCCCTTCTTTACGTCCTTCTTTACGTCCTTCTTCACGACCTTCTCGTATCCCAATTATTTTTGCACTTTTCATAAACGAATTATGATCCCACAAAATTTTTTGTCTTTCTTCGTATTCTCTTCTTTTTCTTTCATCTGCACTCATCTTCTCCAGACATTCATAAGCTTCTTTAATATATTCATTTTGCTCTGCCATCTTTGCAAAATCCTTTCTGTTCTTTCCGCTCATAAATCGTATCCACTGGATGATCCCAGTTTCATTCTGACTTTTCTACTATAAATATTTTAACATACTGTCATCCTTTGTAAAGGCAAACTCCCATACTTCTATATTTTCTTTTGCTTTGTTCATTGTCGGGAGTTTACTCGAAAATTGAGCACCGAAAATGAGATACCTTCTGATTATGGTTAATTAGATACTTTTTCGATTTTAGAACTAAATCGAAGTAAAATAACTCTATCACATTTTCCTGAAATCTTATACCCTGCATAACATTTTCGAGCACTTTCGTTGCATTTCAATCATCAGACCATTTTATATGCATATCCAAAAAAATCCCGTACTCCATGTACAAATCACATGAAATACAGGATCTTTTTATTTATCTAACTAGAATTTGATAACTCCAAGAATTATACCTGAGATCAGACAGATAATACTTACACCCCAGATCCAGAAGAAACTGTTCTTGATGTGATCTTTGATCTCCACACCGGCAAGTCCGGTTCCAAGGAAAGTAGCCGGAACAACCGGGCTGATGAATGTTGCACAGTTACGGCAAACAACCATTGAAATGGCGATATGTGCCGGATTCACACCGAATTCGTTTCCGATTCCGATCAGTACCGGAAGCATTCCGAAGAAGAAGGAATCGGTATCAAACATCAGTGTAAGCGGTACAGATACCAGACCTACGATAAGCGGTAAAAATCTTCCCATAGACTGTGGAACTACGTTTGCAAGTACGTTAGCCATATGAGTCATGATCTCTGTTTGCTGCATCACTCCAAGGAATACACCTGCACAAAGAATCGTAGATGCCATGGTAAGTGCCGGACCTGCATGGGATTTAATAATCTTACCCTGCATTTTTGCACCCGGGTAGTTTACAAAAAGTGCTACTGCACATCCTACCATAAAGATATAGTAAGACGGTACCTTTGCAAGAACCAGGTTTACGATCACTACCAGTGTTACGATTACATTGAATACAAAGAGTTTCGGTCTTGCAAGCTCATTCTTTTCATCATCTGTTACGGCTTCATCTTCAATTCCGCCATACTCGATCTTTTCTGCTGAAGAAGTGCCTGCACCTCTCTTCTTTTCGATATTTCCCCAGATAAATGCTGTTCCAAGTGCAATAAAAATACCTACAACCTGCATTGGAATGATCTGTTTCCACAGTGCATTTGGTTCAATTCCAAGGACAGTAGCCGCACGCATTGTCGGTCCGCCCCATGGCAGAAGGTTCATAACACCCATTGCAGATACACAGATGAGCATCAGAGTTGTCGGTCTCATATTCAGACGTTTGTAAACCGGGAGCATTGCCGGAATTGTGATCAGGAATGTAGAGGCACCGCCTCCATCCAGATGTCCGATCATAGCAATGATACAAGTCATCATGGCAACACCGACTACATTACTTCCGACTTTCTTCATCAATGCATTGATGATCTTGTCGAACATTCCTACATCTGTCATAATTCCAAAGAAAAGTACAGAGAAGATAAACAGTGCTGCAGTACCATGTACTCCTGATACACCGGCTGTTACAAATTCCCCCATTTCTTCAATCGTAAATGTTCCGGTTGCTACAAGGATCGCACCTGTTACAGTTGATACACTGACAAATGCAAGAGCCGGTACCGTTACATTTCTTAAGAGCAACGCAATCACAATAATGATGGTTGCAAATCCCAATAAGGCAAGCATTGCTTCACTCATGGCATTTTCTCCTTCCTTTTGTACGGGTACTTTTTCGTACCATTTATTTGATGATTCCATTATAAAAACCCAACCTTACACTCTTACAGATTCCTCCTTACATTTTGTTAAGGTAAATCTTTAAAAGTATTAAGGTTGGGTTTGTCTTATCTTACACCTTACAGATATCTGCATCTTTTTTCTTATATCGGCTGGCTGGCATGATTCCGAATTGCCTCGAGAATTGCGGTATCCGATACCGGTTTTTCTACATATCCGTCAATGATTCCTTTCTGCCGGGCCTCTGCCATCTCACGGCTGACTCCATCAATAATAATAAGCTTCAGCATGTCCGGATATCTGCCTGCAAGCGACATACAGAAATCCACTCCACTGCAATCCTCCATCGTCTCGTCTACTACCAGCACATCTGCCTGCTGCTGTTCCAGACATTTTTGCAGTTCTTCTCTTTTCATACAGGTCTGAATCTGGATCCCGATCTTCTCAAAATTCTTTTTCAGCAGCTGCAATACCTTTGCATTGTCATCTGCCACCACGATCCGATAATCCTTTCTGGGAATATTCTGCACAATCTGTGGCATATGCTCTGTATCCAGTACCGGAAGGTAGATATGAAAGGTACTTCCTTCTCCTTTTTTGCTCTCTGCATAAATATATCCCTTATGTGAAGTAATAATCTGCTCCGCAAGTGCCAGTCCAAGTCCGGTACCCTCTCCCCCTTTTTTCGTTGTAAAAAATGGATCAAAAATCTGACGCAGCGTCTCTTTATCCATTCCACACCCATTATCTTTCACCTGGATATGGATATACTTTTTCCATACATCCGAAAGCTTTTCAATCACTCCCTGAGCCAGTTTTTCTTTTTCTTCTGAATGGCAGGATATTCTGATATTTCCTTGATTTTTTCCAATCGCATGCACCGCATTAACGCAGACATTTAAAAGCACCTGGTTCAGCTGTGTCGCATTTCCAAGGATCATTTCATCATCTACCCGAAACTCACTTTCCATATGGATCAGAGGCGTGCAGACAGATTCCATCATCCTTTCTGCACGCGTCATGAATTTCTTTATCGAAATATTTTTATAAACGGTCTCTACATTCTTTCGACTCAGGGACGAAATCTGGCGCACTACATCCTTTGCTTTTTCCGAAGCCTCATAAATTTCTTTTGCACTGTCCTGTTCTTCTGATCCTTCCGGAAGTTCCATCATCAGAAGCTCTGCATATCCCATGATCGGAGTCAGAAAATTATTGAATTCATGTGCAATACCACCTGTCATAGTTCCCATGATCTGAAGTCTTTGCTGATGTGCGATACTCTGCTCACTCCGATGCATTTTTTCCAACTGCTCATTCAGTTCTTTCAGATCATTGATCTCCCGCACAGCTCTTCTCATATCACGCATCACTCTGCCAAATAAGACAACCGCAATACCGGCAGCCAACAAAATACCAACAAAAATACATACCATTTTCAAGAAACCTTCAGCTATCGGTTCGTACAGATCATCGTAGTCGATCACCGCACTGACTACCCAGAAGCTGTCTCCGATCTGAACCGGAGAATATGCACTGATTTTCTGTACTCTCGGACGTTCTTCATTTGTCCACCAATACGAATAATAATGAGAAATACCTTCTTTTCTCTTCTTCTGATCCTCAATCATCTTCTCCAGACTGGAGTAATCCAGATCCGGATACATTTTCTTCCTTCCTGCAATAACCGGAATTCCCCACTGTTCTTTCTTCGGATGCATGATGATCGTTCCTTCTGCATCTTTGACTACAATGTATCCATTCGTTCCAATGTGAATTCCCGAAATCAGTTTCTGATAATATTTTTCCGCATCGATCATCAGACAGATTTTTCTCCCATCCTTCAAAACACGCTTATATACATTATAGATTTTCCCATCTGTATCTTTTTCCATATAAATGCTATTCTTTGCCGAGCTTTGAGTGAGCAGCTGTGAACTTACAATCTGTACATCCTTGACACTCTCGGAAAGCTTCCCCTGTTCGTCTTCCAGGTACAGATTCGTGATAAAACTGGTCTGTGTGTCTATAAATTCCCGATATAGTTGTTTTGCCTCATCCTGCGGTCTGTTCTCTGCTGTTTTCGCAAGAAAGCTTAAACTTTCCTCATATTCCTCTGCGGACATCGCCATATTTTCACTCAGGATTCTGGTTGTCAGGAGCATCTGTTTCTCCTGGTTCTGCATCAAAGTATCTCTGTACTTTTTCCAGACACCAAATCCTGCAAATACAAGAATTACGATTAAAAAAAGTGGAATCGCAGCAATCAGTGTCTTTTTGTTTTTCTTCATATATTCTCGTCCCCGGTTTGTTATCAATTGACTTGTTTTCTTTCTAATATTATAATGTTTTTTATAAGTTGTATAGAATTTTATTGAAATTATTACTTTTGGGAGGTTGCCTCAATGGCTGACAAAATACTGATCGTAGATGATGATCCGGCAATCTGTAAGCTGCTGGAAAAGGTAATGCACAGCAATGAGCTGGAAACAACAACAGTAAACTGTGGCATGGATGCTCTGTCCATCCTGAAAAATCATACATTTGACCTGATCCTTATGGATATTATGCTGGGAGATATGGAGGGATTTGAGGTCATCAAACGGCTTCGCAATCAGGGGATCAGTACTCCGGTTATGATCGTCAGCGGACGTAATGAAGACTATGATTCTCTGTACGGGCTTTCACTTGGAGCGGATGATTATATCACCAAGCCGTTCCGACCGCTTGTACTTGGTGCCAAAGTAAAAGCACTGATCCGCCGCAACAAGAATCTGGTACTCGACAATTCCGATACTCTGGAATGCGGTCCATTCAGCTATGATACCACAACCATGCGTTTTTACAAAAATGGTGAAGAACTTATCCTTTCTTCCAAGGAGTCTGCACTTCTTCTGCTTTTTATGAAGCATCCGCAGCAGGTTTTCACCAAGGATATGATCTATGAGCATGTCTGGGGCAATACGGTTGCCGTTGATGACAATGCAATCATGGTCTACATCAACCGGCTTCGTGGTAAGATCGAGGACGACAGACAGAATCCGGCGTATATCCTGACAATCCGCGGACTGGGATACCGTTTTGTTCCGTAAACGACCTTTTCATCAAGAAGAGGCTCCATCCGGAATCTTCTCCTAATGAAAAAGATGACTTTTCACCCGCTCATTTGTGAAAAGTCATCTTTTTTATTCCTCACCAGTCTGGTGCAGTCCATATTCATGGCAGAAAATTTGATTCCCGTTCTCAGTTATTATACGCTCTATTTTACAACTGGAAAGAGGTTCAGGATTGCCCCGTTCTCGTTTGGAATTTTATTGCACAGCATTGCAAGAAACAGTGAGGTGGCAAGTAGATCGGCACACCCACCCGCGCTGATACCACGCTTTATATAATCCGCATCCATGCGGATCAGTTTGTCTAACGCATCTTCTGAGTAGGCTCCGCCTTCCTCCAGAAACTGCATCGCTTCCATCTGTACCTGATAGAGTACTGACGGATTCTTTCTCGATAAAATGTTGGAATCCTGCACCCGGCTCATCAGTGCAAAAAGGATCTGTAATTTGATCCGGTTCCACTCCATTCCCCGCAAAAGTCCATCCTCCAGTACCGGAAGCGCAATATGAAAAACAGATGGGTATCCGGCAAGCGCTTCCCCGCGAATCCCTGTAGTCCCGTATTGTACGAGATTTTTCTCACCGTTACTTTTCGCAGGTTCCTTTCCCAACATCTCAATTTCGGCTCTTAAGATCCTGGCAGTCATCTTCTGCTCCATCCGAAGGATGGATTGTAAAGTAACCGTTCCGTCTTCCTGGATACATCTTCCCGCTGCCGCACTGAATATTCCAAGGGTAAAGATCATCCCTTTATGTGTATTCACATGTCCGGTTGCCCGATACATGGCTTCCTCCGCAAGCATTCCGGTCTTACGGATTTCACGGAAAAGATCTTCCGACGTACAGGTCAGCTGATATCCCTGGTATGCCATTCTAACAAACCACGGATACAACGCCTCTGCACTTCTTTCAAAGGTCTGCACATCCATATCAGTGTGGGCACCACAGGAATACGGATCTACAAGCCCCGGTTTGGGAACCGTATAGACTTCCTCAAGCAACGCCTGATACGCCATCCGGCCAATCGATTCTGCAAAGTATTCTGCTTTCTCTACTGCCTGGTTCTTTCCCATACGGTTCTCCTTTTATATCCAATTGCCAATAACCTGTAAGTTTTCCGATCAGAATTTAATCATCAAATTCAAACGGCTTGATTTGACGGACAACATCCATGATGGTACCGTCACGGCTTTCAATGACACCGACAACACGATCTCCAAACTGTACCTTCTGTGGTTCCCCCGCGATAGAGTAAGCGATATCACGTAATTCTTCGATGGTCTTAAACGGAAGGTCTACATCTTTCATTGCTTCGATCAGATCCTGTCTCTTCGGATTGATTGCAATACCATAATCTGTGATGACAACGTCTACACTTTCTCCCGGTGTTGTGACGGTTGTTACGTCTGTACAGATTGCCGGTGTTCTTCCCTGAAGAAGCGGTGCGATAACGATGGCACATTTTGCTCCGGCTGCTGTATCCGGATGTCCACCCTGCGCTCCTGTGATCATACCATTAGAATCTACAACAACGTTACAGTTGAAGTGTACGTCAACTTCCAGAGCTGCAAGAATTACGAAGTCCAATTTATTGACAACTGCACCCTTGTTGAACGGGTTCGCATACTCACCTGCACTGATCCGGAAATGATGCAGATCTTTTACAGATTCTACGGCTGCAAGGTCAAAGTCCTGTGTATCCAGAAGTGCATCTACCTGACCGTTGATCAGAAGGTCACACATCGGCTTTGTAAGACCACCCACACCAAAACGCATGCGGATATTTCTTTCTTTCATTACCTTTGCAAGTGAAATAGTAGATGCGATAGAAGCTCCGCCGACACCTGTCTGATAAGAGAATCCATCTTTGAAATACGGTGTATTTACAACGAACTGTGTACAGTAATCAGCCATCATCAGCTTTCTCATATCTGTGGTCGGTTTTGCTGCACCTGTTGCGATCTTCTTCGGATCACCGATCTGGTCTACTTCTACAACATAGTCTACCTTTGTCATTGAAATATGTGCCGGAAAGTTCGGGAACGGAACCATGCAGTCTGTGATTGCTACGACTTTGTTTGCATGGAAAGCATCTGACATTGCGTAGGAAAGTACACCACAGTCAGATTTTCCACCGATACCACGGCAGTTACCGTACTCATCACAGGTAGGAGTTCCGATAAATGCGATATCGATCTGTGTCTCACCTGTTACCAGGGCACGTACACGTCCGCCATGGGAACGCATGATCGCAAGACCTTTTAATTTACCGTTAGAAATGGCTTCTCCAATTTTTCCACGCACTCCGGAAGACTGAATATTTGTAATGGTTCCATCTTCAATATATTCTACCAGAGGATCATGTGCTTTTCCAAGAGAGCTTGCACAGATTGTAATGTCTTTGATTCCCATATCGTGGATCTCTTTCATTACCATATTTACAACGTAATCCCCTTCACGGAAATGGTGATGGAAGCTGACTGTCATACCATCTTTGATGCCACATTTTACAAGGACATCATGGATACTGTCTACCATCTTGCTTCCGTTGGAATTGATCACACATTCGACTTCCGGTCCGTGTTTTTTATAGACATGTCCGTCAAAATGATGAACACCCTGAAATACTTCTTTACCAGTTGCTTTTAAAATCTCTTCCGGGATATCTCTACCTACTGCGTTAATCATCTTATAAATCCCCCTTATACACACCTGAAGCTTTTGCAAGCTCGATTGTTCTCTTTGCTCCGTCATAGAAAGCGATATCGATCATCTTACCATCTACTGTAAATACACCGATTCCCTGTGCTTTCTTTGTATCAATTTCGCGGACAACTTTTTCTGCAAAAATGATATCTTTCTGTTTTGGTGTAAAGATTTCATGTACAATGTTGATCTGTCTTGGGTTGATGATGGATTTTCCATCAAACCCCATCAGGTGGATATTCTCAACATCCTGACGGAAACCATCCATATCATCAAGGTCTGTGTATACAGTATCAAAGCACTGTACACCAGCCGCTCGTGCTGCGATCACCATGTTCTGTCTTGCTCCCATGAGCTCGATTCCGGTTCCGGTAATGTGTGTCTGAAGGTCTTTGGTGTAATCTCCGCCGGAAAGGGCAATACCGAAAAGTCTTTCGGAAGATTCGCAGATATCAAGTGCACGCATCACGCCTCGTGCTGATTCAATAGCTGCCATGATCAGAACGCTTCCTTCTTCGCGTCCGAAATCTTTTTCAGCCTGAACAACTTCAGCTTCTACCACTTTTACGTCCTGTGCGGATTCTGTCTTTGGAATACGGATCGCATCACAGCCGCCTGCTACTGCGCAGCGGATATCTTCTTTCCAGTAAGGAGTGTCCAGTCCGTTAATTCTGACAACACGTTCACATCCTCTATAATTAATCGTCTTAAGTGCATGATAAAGAGAAAATCTGGCTGCATCTTTCTGGTTTTCTGCAACCGCATCTTCCAGATCAAGCATGATGGAATCCGGTTTGTAAATGTAAGGATCTTTGATCAGTCCCGGTTTCTGTGCATTTAAAAACATCATAGTTCTTCTAAGTCTTTTTTTATTCGGATTCATTATCTGATCGCACCTCCCCACGGTAAATCTTCGATCTGTCCTACCGAACGGTAAACAGCTGCTTCGATTCTTGCTTTGATCGTACAGTCAAGAGCTCCTTTATCTACGATTGTAAGCTTTACATTATCGATTCCCAGATTTTCCAGTGTTTCATAAGCTACTTTCTTAATCTGGTTCCCATACTGATTGATCACTGCGCTTTCCAGTGAAAAATCAACTTTTCCTTCTCCGGCTTCTACTGTTACCTGGCAGTCACTGGATTCTAATGTTCCTGCAATTGCAGGTTTCTTGATTTCCATTCGTGCTTCCTCCTTAACATCCATTTGCATTAGTATTTGCTTCGTTGTGTTTATCATAGGGCTCTTACCTTACAGGAACACCCATGGTTTTCTTAATAATTGTTAAGATTCGCATATTTTTGCTGTTACAACTGGTCTTTCCAGTGCCTGTGAATTCATATTCACCCAGCGTTTCATATATACCCTGTCTTCTTTCCATTCAAAAGACACATGATCAAAAAAAGCCATCTCCGGATAGCGCCATTCCATCATCAACACATTTTCTGATTTCCAGTAAGCACATGCGGCAATTTTCATTTCATCCATCTCATACTGATGGTGCAGATATCCACCTGTCATAGAGGTTTTCCCATGAATCCAACAGTCAAGTCCTGCTTCTACAAAATGTGTCCCTCTGTTGTCTTTCATCCAGAATATTACTTTATCTTCTGAAAATTCCAGACCTGCTTTTTCAATTTTATCTTCATTCTCAAAAGGGACCATTTCTATTTTCCGATTTCCTGAAATCAGTCTGTTAATGACAGATCTGTTTTTGTTTTCCAAAGACATTCTGAGACCTTTATTTTTTAATACATTCCACATCTTTTCAGAAAGATTTCTTTCTTCTTTCATCGGATCCAAAACCTCTTTTTGAATCAGTTCCGTCTCCAGGTAATTACTGTCTGCCGCAGTAATAGCAATTACCATATTTTGTTCCGGAACAATCGCACAGGTCTGCCCAAACATTCCATCTGCACACCAGATATCACCCGTATGTGTCCAGTGAAAATTATAGTCTTTTTCTCCTGCTTTCCTTGGTTGTGGATCCTTTTTACCGAGTGCAAGATTCACCCAATCAGCACTTAATAATTGTTTTTCTCCCCATTTTCCCTGATTCAGATAAAGTAACCCAAGTCTGGCCATTCCTTCTACCGTAATGCTCACACCATTTCCACCTGAACAGATTCCTTCCGGACTTTCTCCCCAGCTAAACTTCTCCAGACCAATGTACGGTGCCAGTTCTTCTTCGATCAATTGATGGCATGTTTTTCCTGTAATACGCTGTACGATCGCTGACGTAATATAAGAATTCCCACTTGAATACATAAATCCACTTCCCGGCTCTTTTACAAACGGTACTTTAAAATATGCATCCAGCCAGCTGGTTTTTAATGGTCTCCATTCATTTCCACCTATACTTCTTTCCTGTCCACTGCGCATCGTAAGTAAATTCCGTATCGTAAGCTTTTGAAGATACTCATTTGCTGCCTCACGATATTCCGGAAAATAATCAAGTACCTTATCCTCCAGCTTTATGAGTCCTTTTGTATATGCAATTCCCGCCGCTGTATTTGTAAAACATTTTGTAAAAGAATGGACAATATGTGGGATTTCCTTCCGATACGGTTCATTATATGCTTCAAATATAACTTTATTGTTTCTCAAGATCATGATTCCATGGATCTCTGCTTCTCTTTTTTCCATCTCATTCAGGAAATTAATAATATATTCTGATGATACGCCTTCCTCTTCCGGAGTTGAATAGGTTAATTCTTTGTTCATGCTGCCACCTCATCTAACTTTATTTTAAACTGGAAACAGGGGACAGAATTTTGCCCCCTTTGTTATACATAACTCTTTTCTGCCTTTTAAAAGAATGGGAATACCAATGGAAGAATTCCTACACAGCATATAAAGCTGATAATAACCAATGGCCATCCAAATTTTGCAAAGTCAGTAAATTTTAAGTTTGTAAAGATCATTAATGTCTGATTTGTTCCTGATGCGATCGGTGTCAGGAAAGAGCATCCTGCTCCGATTGCAATCGCAAGAACTATCGCCTGCGGGTTTGCTCCCATTGATTCTGCTATCGAGATCCCAATCGGGGCAAGTACTCCTGCGGTTGCCATATTGTTCATAAACTGTGTTGCAATTGCCGATCCAAGGAACAATACTGCTGTGATCAGATACAGATTTTTCGTATCTCCAAGAATACTCAACACAACAGCTCCAAATACTTCCCCAAGTCCACTGTTCTTCATAACTGCAATGATCAAATTGATACCTGCACAGAAAAGTACCATATCAACACCGAATGAAGTGATTACTTCTTTTGGTTTTACAACAGTTGTAAGAACCGAAACCGCGATTAGTGCATATCCGATAAAATTCGGGTTCACTGTAATATCTGTAAGCGAATCCAGAATCAGAGCAAGTACGAACAGAAGGAAACTGATTCCTACAACCATCTGTTTCTTTTTCATTTCAAGTGTAATTTCTGTAGCTGCCTCTATCTCTGAATTGCTTGGCACTGTTTCCTCATAAGACGGGCACCAGCGGTTCATCACGATCATATAAATTCCACCCAGAATAAAAATCGGAATACCTACCCAGGCAAAATCAAACATGCCAAAAAGCTTAAGTCCAGCTTCTTCAAGCGCTGTATTTGCATAAATATTTGTCGGTGTTCCAATCAGGGTACAAGCACCCCCTAAAGTACTTGCATAAATTACAAACAAAATCATTTTTGAATGACTGATCTTATTTTTCTTAGCAATACTGAAAATCACCGGCAAAAATGCCATTGCAACATAACTGTTCTGCAGAACAAATGATACCAGTCCTGATGCAAGATAAAGAATTGCAAAAATTAACATTTCTTTTTTCTTTCCACTTACATTACCGGTTAATTTATCTAAAGCATTTCCCATTACGATATCAAGCCCCGTTGCAGCAATCATTCCTGAAAACATACATATAATTGCCATCAGATGAAAACTTGAACTGCTTAACACGGCATATACTCCGTCTGCATCCATTGTTCCTGTAAATACAACGATCGGTGCCATAATCAAAAAACAAAACCAGTTTGGTAATTTTGGCGTTGCAAGAACTGCAACGAAAACTATTAATGTCAGAATCGCTCCTATTGTAGCCATACTCATCTTTCTTTTCCTCCGTATCCATATACAATAAGCTTTTTCGGAGTGCGCTTTTCCAAAAACTCTCATTCTTCTCTTATATGATGTTTACCGGCTCATCACGTTAATCTTATTATAATTGTCTGTTACTGTTTTCACCAATGCCAAAAGAAAATAGGGGTATAGCTTCATGCTATGCCCCTATTTCTCCATTTATTATTTTCTCTTTCAAAACAGATATACAGTACTTTTCCTGTCTGGAAAGGATTTTATTTTTCAAATATATAATACCTGTTTTTGTCTTTTTTACCTTGTTTTTTCCAATGCAAAAAAAATCAATATCTTTTGTATTTGTTATATATGGAAGGAATACTTCTGATATAAAACAGAATCCCATTCCTCGCTCCAAGGTCTGCATTGCAAGCATCGAACTGTTTACGATCATCTTTGGCTTCAATTTTTTTCCATATTCTTCAAATATCTGATCGATCTCTTGTCTGACATAACAGGAATTGTCCTGGATAATAAACTCATTCGGCATCATCGAAATATCCATCCATGGATATTTTTCACCTTCTCTTTTTTCTGCTTTCTGAAGCATCATATACTTCTTTGGAACTGCAAGTAACATATAATCTTCTACAATAAGATCAAATACGATAGAAGAATCCTTTTCACTCAGATCCGGTCCTATTGCCAAGTCATAGGTCCTGTTTTTCAAGCCTGGCAGGATTTCCTTAGCCATGACATTTGAAAATGTTGCTTTACACCCGATGTATTTTTTACTGATCTTCTCCTGAACTTCCATTGCTAACAAAAGACTGGCACTTAGAGACATACATACATGTATTTCCTGTTCTTCGGATAGTTGAAGCTCCTTTAGTTTATGTTCCATTGTGCTGTTCAAACGTTTGATTTCTTTTCCATACTCAACATAGATTTCTCCAGCCTCAGTCAGACTGATTCCATTCGATTTCCGCTCGAAAAGTAAAATTCCCAGTTCCTGTTCCAGACTGGATATAAATCTGCTGAGTGATGGTTGTGAAATATATAAAAGTTCGGCAGCTTTTGAAATGCTTTTGCACTCTGCAACCGCTAAAACATAGGTAAATGATTTTAAATCATCCATTTTTATTCTCCTGTGATCTCACCAAACAAATTATAGGCTTCTTTATTTCAAAAGCGCAAGACTTACTCTTCCTCCATAAAACTCCTCACAGCACCACCTTGCTGTGAGGATCTCTCTTTTTCTTTATTTCTTTTCCTTACACTTCCGTAAGCTCCCCTGTCTCCGAATCCATAATAAATCCCTTGATCTCAATATCCTTCGGCATCAATGGATGTGTCTTCAGTGTATGCACAGTCTCTTCTACCGACTTCTCCACCGATTCAAATCCACCCAGCCATTTTTCCAGATCAATCCCACTGTGTCTTACAATATCAATATGTTCTTTGTCGATTCCGCGCTCTACCAGTTCTCCTAACAATTCATTTCCATCCATTCCCTGCACACCGCAATCCGTATGTCCAATGACCATAACCTGCTCCACCCCAAGCTCCAGAATGGCAACCAGAAGGCTTCTGACCACACTTCCGTATGGATGCGTAATGACTCCACCTGCATTCTTGATGATCTTTGCGTCTCCGTTTTTCAGTCCCAGCGCCGCAGGAAGAAGCTCTGTCAGACGGGTATCCATACAGGTCAGTACGGCAAGCTTTTTGTTCGGGTACTTGCTGGTCAGGTACGGCTCATAGCCTTTATTTTCCACGAATTTCTTATTATACTCTGCAATCTGTTCTATCATCCTGTGTAACCTCCCATTTGATTTTCACAACGATATTTCATAAAACAGATTATAGACTTTTTTTCTCTGTAAGTGCAAGGATTCTTAATGAATTTTAATGATGTTCTTTCTTCCAGTACTGAAAAAATGCCTCCTCCTGCTCTGAGCGGATTCCATACTTTCTTCTCGCAATGTAGAATTTGGAATTCCACCCTGAAGTCTTCACCGAAATCGTCACCACATTGTGCAGCCGCACGATATCCATATACGGCAATACTGAAATCCCGAACCCATTCTCCACAAGTCCTGTGATAACTTCAATCTCTTCCGCAGCACATACCGGCTTTACCTTAATTCCTTCTTCTGCAAAAATCTGCTCCTGCAGAGTACGGAAACCGCTGGTCTTGGAAAACATGATCTGTGGGTATCCGGCTGTCTCTTTCAGACTGATCCGTTCTCTATTTTCAAGCGGATGTCCCTTCGGAACCACTACTGCGATATATGAATCCCGAATCGGATAATATTCGATCTCATCCGATTTCAAAAGATCCGAGCAAAAGCCGATATCATATTTTCCATCCAAAAGTCCTTCTGCAATCTCCGGTGTCATCCGATTGTAGATAATAAATGGAAATGTCGCCCCAAACTCTTTCAGCATATGTGGAATCGTCCCCGGTGCCAGAGGATACACACTGCCGATCCGCACCGTTTTCTCTTCCGTCCGAAGTCCTGCCGCCCGCTCTTCCAGACGAAGATACGCTCCCAGAATTTCATCCACATCCTTCATCAGCTCTTTGCCGTAATGACTCAGGCTCACATTTCGCCCTTCTTTTTGAAACAGCGGAACTCCGTACTCTTCTTCCAGCGACTTGATCGCATGACTGAGTCCCGGCTGTGAAATATTCAGTGCCTTTGCCGCCTTTCCGTAATGCTGGATTTTTGCCAGCTCTGAAAAATATTTTAAATATTCGATATTCATATATTCCCTCTTTTATCTTCCGCAGTCATCTTATTTTTCAAAATCAACTCTTTACTCGCCATTATCTTAGCATATTTCATTCTATTTTAGAATCAGTTCATTCAAAATAATCATTTGTTTTTATCAGTTTTCTTCATTATAATGAGAAACAGCTTAAATATAAAATTTTTGTAAATTATTATCTATCAGGAAAGAAGGATTTGTACCTATGAATAAGAAAAAATTTCATCTGGCCGGAGAAGTCGCTCTGCTCATCGTCCTGCTGATCAATTCACTCGGCGTGGATCTGATGTCAAAAAGCGGATTCGGGATCTCAACGATCTCCTCAGTGCCGCTTGTATTTAACATCGCCTTCCCGGTGTTCAGTTTCGGAACATGGAATTATATTTTCCAGACACTGCTTGTCATTACACTGATGATCCTCAAGCGTTCATTCTGCCCCGGCTACCTTTTCTCTTTCGTAGTCGGGATCGGATTTGGAAAAATGATCGACGTACACAACGCATGGATCCAGGCTCTGCCGAACTCCCTGCCTCTTCACACGATTTATTTCCTGGCAGGATTCTTACTGGTGTGCTTCGGTATCTGCCTTGCCAACAACTGTATGCTTCCAATCATCCCGACAGATATCTTCCCTCGCGATCTGTCCGGTATTGTAAAAAAGAACTATAAAATCGTTAAGACAACCTTCGATCTCACCTGTCTGACGACTACTGTGATTCTTTCCCTTACAATCCTCCACGGATTCTACGGCATCGGAATCGGCACTGTCTTCTGTGCATTCCTGACTGGAAAAACCGTTTCCGCCATCCAGAGTTTTCTTGGAAAACACGTGGAATTCTACCGTGCAACTGGGAAGAAGAGAGTTGCTCTTGAAAAGAATATGAGACATGCATAAAAGAAAAAAGATTTCAATTTTGATACATACCAGATCGGATACATCAAAACTGAAATCTCTTTTGGATTCTGTAGCCAGTCTTATTTTCTCAACTTCTCCTGTCGCATTGACAAACCTTTTTCCCATCCCGTATACTAGAAGCAGACTAATATCCTGCAAGGAGGCTTAACTACTATGATTATCAAAAACGGACTTGTCATCGATCCTGCTTCCGGACTTTCCGAAAAAATGGATCTTCTGATTGAAGATGGCATCATCAAAGAAATGGCATCCCTGATTACAAAAGAAGGAGAGGAAGTCCTTGACGCAGCCGGGCTTGTGGTTGCACCGGGACTGATTGACACCCACGTTCATTTCCGTGATCCGGGATTTACTTATAAAGAAACCATCCACACCGGCGCACTTGCCTCTGCAAAAGGCGGTTTTACTTCCGTGATCTGCATGGCAAATACTTCCCCGACTGTGGACTCTGTTCCGGTTCTCAAAGACAACCTTTCGCGTGCTTCCAAAGAAAAGATCCGTATCTTCCAGGCTGCTTCGATTTCCTGCAACCTGAAAGGGCAGGAAGAAACCGATATGGACGCCTTAAAAGAAGCAGGCGCATGTGGATTTACCGATGACGGGATCCCACTTCTAAACGCAGAATTCTGCTTCCACGCAATGGAAAAGGCGGCAAAGCTTAACGTACCGGTCAGCCTTCACGAAGAAGATCCTTCTTTCATCCGCAACAACGGAATCAGCCACGGAAAGGTATCCGATGCGCTTGGCATCTACGGTTCTCCTTCCATTGCAGAAGAATCTCTGGTTGCAAGAGACTGCATGCTGGCACTGAAATCCGGTGCCGATGTTGTAATCCAGCATATCAGCTCCGGTATCTCTGTCGATCTGGTTCGTACTTATAAGAAAATGGGTGCAAAACTTCACGCCGAAGCCACACCGCATCATTTTACACTGACGGAAGACGCAGTCCTTGAGCATGGAACACTTGCGAAAATGAATCCGCCGCTCCGTACCGAAAAGGACCGTCAGGCGATTATACAGGGACTTGCAGATGGAACCATCGACTTGATTGCCACCGACCATGCACCGCACAGCAAAGAAGAAAAAGCAAAACCAATCACCGAAGCTCCAAGCGGAATCATCGGTCTGGAGACTTCCCTTGCCCTTGGCATCACAAGCCTTGTAAGACCGGGACATTTATCTCTTATTCAGCTTCTGGAAAAGATGACCATCAATCCGGCAAAGCTTTACCACCTTCCATACGGACAGCTCGCCGAAGGAAAGGCAGCTGACCTTGTGATCTTCGATGAAAACGAATGTTGGACTCCAACCGAGTATGCATCCCTTTCATCCAACTCACCATTTACCGGAACGCCTATGTATGGCAAAGTGAAGTATACGATCTGTGGTGGGAAAATCGTATATCATGATTAAAAAAATCCACGGACTTTGAATCTTCTAAAGTCCGTGGATTTTTTCATCTTCTTATTTTTCTTCCAGCATAAAGTATTTCATACTTGTTCCGCTTTCCGCCACATCCGCAAGATTGATACAACTGTTTCCCATACGGTCGATCAGATGCAGGATATTGGTAAACGGAGCAGTAAGGCTTGCCTTACATTTTCCTTTATTGACACGCTCAATATGCGCTTTCCGCATCTTGATATCCAGATCCAGAAGCTTATCCTTTCGCTTCATCATCTTGCCTGGTTCGATACCATCATCTCCCTGCAGTGCCTTCAGAGAATCACAGAACATCTTATTCAGTACCTTCAAACTCTTCTGCAGCTCATCCATCGCTTCCGGTGTATATTTATACTTCCGGTCTGATCTTTCCAACATACATTCTGCCATTTCCACACTTAAGGTTCCCATACGTTCCACATCGCTGAGTACACACATGAGGCTCGCCGTCTGCGCTGCCTGCTGCTCGGTCAATGAACCTGAAGAAAACAAAGCTGCAAGATATTCGGTAATACACTTTCCAAGGCGTTCAACCTGTTCTCCGTTTTCTTTCAGACCGTCAATGGATTTCACTTCTTCATTTTTCACAAGCTCAATCGTTTTCTTCAGAATATCTCTTACCTGGTCACTCATACGGAAAATCTCTTTTGCCACAAGCTGCAGCGCTGCTGCCGGCTGACTGATGATATTTTCATCCAGATAAATCGGGCTGCCTGGATCTTCAACACCTTTTTTGCCATCTGGGATCAGTGTCATGACAATCTTCACCATCAGTTTAATCAGGCATACCCAGATCAGTGTCATTGTGATGTTAAATACAGTATGTGCATTTGCAATCTGTCTGGAAATCGCTTCAATCTCCGGACCTTTCGGCGAAATGTTCTGGATCAGTGCCGCAAATGGTTTTACGAACCAGATAAACAAAACGCAGCCGGAAATATTAAAAATGCAATGCGCCACAGCGGTTCTCTTCGCATCTTTTGACTGTCCGATACTGGCAAGGAGTGCTGTGATCGTTGTACCGATATTATCACCTAAAAGAATCGGGATTGCTCCTGCAAGCCCAAGTATACTCGTAACCCCGTCCGGTCCCGGCTGGGAAGCGAAGTTCTGCAAGACTGCGATCGTTGCACTACTGCTCTGTACAACCAGCGTCATAACTGTACCAACTGCCACACCAAGTACCGGAATATGTGCAACCCGTCCGATCAAGTCTGTGAATATCGGACTGGATGCCAATGGTTTCATGACATCTCCCATTGTTTCAATTCCAAGGAACAAAAGACCAAAGGCAAAAATCGTCTGGCCGATACTTTTTACTTTCTCTGATTTTGTTACAAATGAAATCAGAAATCCTATAAAAATAATCACATAAATATAGTCACTGATCTTAAACGCAATAATCTGTGCTGTCATGGTTGTACCAATATTTGCACCAAAAATGATGGAAATTGCCTGTGGCAGGTTCATCAGTCCCGCACTTACGAAACCGATCGCCATAACTGTCGTCGCACTGCTGCTCTGGAGTACCGCGGTTGTGAGCGCACCGGCAAGCACGCCCAGAAGCGGATTCTTCGTCAGAAGTGCAAGAATGCTTTTCATTTTATCGCCCGCCGCCTTTTGCAGACATTCACTCATCATATTCATTCCATAGATAAAAACTGCCAGACCGCCAAGCAGTCCGAAAATGATCTGAATTTTCTCGTTCATGTTAATTCCTCTCTCAATTTACCCTGTGTTTGTTAATATCTTTTAAACTTACTTTTTACAATGATGCTTCCCTTTCAGCTCATTTTCCATTTTATCTGTGGTCTATGCAATTCCAATCAAATCTATGTTAAGTTTAGGTTAAATTTTCTTTCTTCTATCATTTTTCTTTTCCATGATCATAGTTATGTAAAATCACATTAAGAAAGATTGTGCCTCGGCACATTCTCGCGCCGAGCGCGTTGCTGAGTGCCAGTGGCGCTCCTGTTCTATCTATAAATCTATCCAATCCCAAGCACACCATATCCAACTATTCCAAACACCGCCGCAAGAGTGATCACCTTCGGTACTGACCAGTTCTTCTTCAATATCAGATAGAACATCACCACTCCGATCCCGCACCCAAACCAGTCAATCCTCGCATCCGGAAAATAATTTTCCTGCATCAGATCCAGAATCACCGCAAGGATCATTGCGATGCAGATCGGCTTGATCACATTTAACATACAGCTCATAATATCATTGCCACGGAACTTTGCGAAGCACACCGCTACGCCAAGCGTCAGCGTATAAGCTGGCATCAGCACGCCCATAACCGCTGCAATCCCACCCAGAACATCTGCCGTCTGCATCTCGGCAAAAGTCGCACAGTTAATCCCAAGCGGTCCCGGTGTCATTTCTGCGATAGCGATCAAGTTAGTCAGATCCTCCGCCGTCATCCACTGATTGACCTTCATCTCCTGCATAATAACCGGGATCATCGACATTCCGCCAAAGCTGGTAAATCCGATTTTCGTAAACGCTGTAAAAAGTCTGAGATAGATCATGCCGTCTGTCCTCCTGTCTTTTTCACCGCTCTTATAGAAAGCGCCAGTATCACTCCCGCTACGATCATCACCACATTACTGATATCCGTAAATACACAGAGCGCCAGTGCTAACGTACAGATCGGAATTGCTGATTTTCTGCGGAACGCTTCTTTCCCCAGTGAAAGTGCCGCACTTCCCATAATCGGAACTACCGCACAGCGGATTCCGCGAAGTGCCGCATAGCACCAGACATTACTTTTCAGCACCTTATAAAATGCAGTAACAAACGACAGGATCAGAACCGCCGGACAGGTCATTCCGAGTACTGCACAGACACCTCCGAACCAGCCACCTACATAATAGCCAAACAGCATACTGATATTGGTGATCATAATTCCGGGAACTGACTTTCCAACTGCAACCATATCCAGCAGTTCCTCTTTTGTGATCAGCTTTCGTTTATCTACAAACTCCTGCTCCATCTGCGCCAGAATGCTCCATCCGCCTCCAAATGTAAAACATCCTATCTTAAAGAAAAATGCAAACAGCATCAGTCCATTTTTGATTCTCTCTTTACTCATCTCTTCTTCCTCCTGTTTCTTTACTTTATCATCTCTATTGACATTAGTAAAATATATGTTTTATTATTAAAAATATAGTTTAAACCTATGGATGATTTTTTATGAACTGGAATCAGCTGCAATATGTCATCACCATTGCCGAAGAAAAAAGTATCACCAAAGCGGCGCAGAAGCTTTATATTTCCCAGCCTTCCCTTTCCTTAAGCATTCAGGCTCTGGAAAAAGAAACCGGAATCCCTCTTTTTGAACGGAACCGTGGCGAGATGAAGCTTACCTATGCAGGCTCCCTTTTCTATGAATGGGCAATTTCTACTCTCCACTCTCATACCCAGTTGGAATGGAAGCTTGGTGATATCGTTTCCGGCTCCCGGACACTGATCCGGCTGGGTCTCAGTCCCCACCGAAGTGAACGGCTTCTGGCACCGGTTCTGGAACGCTTTTATTCCATGTATGAGAACTGTGATATCCAGATCATTGAGCAGCCGACCTATATCCTGCGGCAGATGCTGGAAGAGGACAAGCTGGATCTGATTCTCGATATTTCCAGCCCGGACACTATCAATTATGAGAGTGAGCTTCTGGTAAAGGAAAGTTTTGTCCTGGCAATCCCTGACTCTCTGTGTCCTTTTTCCGATCCATCACAAAAAGAGGAGGACATCTCTGCCACTCCTCAAATTCATTTACCTGCGTTATCTGCAGTTCCATTTATTCTGCTTTCAGAAGATCACGATCTCGGAAAGATCAGCCGGAAGATCTGCGATACTGCTGCCTTCCATCCAAATATCCGCTGCATCTGCACCAGCAGTAATACTGCCTTTTCTCTTGCAAGACGAGGGATGGGGATTGCCTTTCTTCCTGAAATTTATGCGCGGACTACTTCCTTTCCGGACATTCATTTCTTTATCCCGGATCACTTTCATGACACCAGGGATATCTGTGCCGTCTACCGGAAAAACATTTATCATCATGCACAGTTTCAGGCGCTTCTTGCTCTCCTCCGCGAGATCGTCCCGGCAATCTACAGGGCAGCTTAGTCTGCCCTAATCCGTACCTTAATTCTCTTCTTTTCCGCCCCTTACTCTACATTTTTCAGTGCCTCATCCATCGGCACATGTTTAATCCTTCGATATTCTAACATTGCCACAACTGCATAGGTTCCGATTCCGATCAGGAACATTTCCACATAGATCTTCGGATCGATCCAAAGTGCGATCCAGCCGGAAATACTGGTCAGCATCATTTCC
This sequence comes from Bariatricus sp. TF06-38A, assembly GCF_027690675.1. Taxonomy (NCBI): domain Bacteria; kingdom Bacillati; phylum Bacillota; class Clostridia; order Lachnospirales; family Lachnospiraceae; genus Bariatricus; species Bariatricus sp. TF06-38A. Next base: position 100,976 of record NZ_JAQFCE010000001.1, on the reverse strand, counting down.
CGGAACAGCACATTCATAACTGCTTTCTCAATCGGCAGGCTGAGAAGCAGACAGATGATCACCACGATCGTTGTCGACCAGATATAAAGCCTGCTGATCTCTCCATTGGTATATCCCAGGATCTTCGTCATGGAAATAGCCTGTGCATTTTTCTCAATAATGATCTTGGATAACAGATAGATCACAACCATATAAATACCGATTGCAAATGCGTTGACCATCCCCATCATATTTCCCATAGATACATCCAGCTGTCTCGAAATCTTTGTCAGTGCTTCCAGATCAAGCACCGAACCGATGTATTTTCCGTCAATATCCTTGATCTTCGAATTGGAAAAATATCCACTGAAATAATCGTTTCCCAGATCAAAGGTATCATTCAACTTCTCCTGTGGCATAAAGACACAGATTCCACCGCTGTATTTGTAGATTCCTTTAACCTTGAATGTATACTTTGTCTTTTCATATTTTTCTTTCAACGTGATCGAGTCTCCCGGCTTCAACAGAAACTTTTCTGCATAGGCACTGGAAATATAGACACCGTCACCGTCCTCCAGATCTGCATCGATATATTTACTGTCCGGTTTGATTCCGTACAGGATCACTTCATCTGTCTTATATTTGCTTGGCAATGTTTCCAATGAGTAAGCACTGAATGCTTCCGCATCTTCATTTTCCGTCTTTGTTCCATAAGAGAACTGTAAAAGCTCCAGCATACTGTCCAGTTTGTTTCCGCTCATCGCACTTACCGGAACCTCCAGCATATACTGGTATTTTGCAAGCATATTGCTCTGGATATCCTGCTGATAGTGCGAAAGTACTGACGGCAGCAAAAGTCCAAAGAATAAAAGCAGATTCGCAAATATGATTCCAATAAAAAGTACAATGTAATTGCTCATATTCTGGAAGATCACACGGAGCCGGAACCGATGGAAAATTCCAAGCTTCGGACTTAGCCGGACTGCTCTTTTCCGCCTGCTTCCAGAAAGATCTCTTCTCAGGAATTTCAGCGGTGAAAGCCTCAGCTTGTAACGAAGGATTCCATAGTTGACTACCAGCATGATCAGCACCGGAACTACCGTTGTCATCCAGAAAGCATCTGCATTCCATGCTGTCACATAGGTCGGCAGACTATAACTTCCATAATACATCCCCGCACATACCTTTTTCAGTGCTGTATAACCCAGAATATTTCCGATCACCGCACCAATCAGTGTGACGATCACCGGAAGTGCCATGTAATGTCCGATCAGTTCTTTTCTTGTATAACCGGAAGCCCGCAGAGTTCCGATCACGCCTGCTTCTTTCCGGATCGTATTGCTGATCGTGATTCCAAATACAAACGCCATAATCACAATGATCATATAGAGGAGCATTATGATCATTGCACGGTCACTCCCCATATCATCACCGGTAAATGTAATTGCCTGGTTCAGATACTGTGGCACAAAAGACTCCAGAGTGACTTCTTCCCCCAGTGCTTCCATCAGATCTTCCGACATCTTTTTTTCCTGTTTTTCATTTTTCGGTTCTTTGTCATACACCCAGGAATAACTGTACTGAATCTTATCCTGATTCAGAGATTCAAACTCTTCCGGTGTTACAACCGATACCCCGAATTTGATTGCATCAAACATGCTGTCATTATTATTCTGGAACAGGCAGCTATAGTCAGACAGTGCCACAAATCCTGTGACTTTCCACTTTTGTGAACCACTTTTCAGTGTATCTCCGACAGAAATCTTATTATTGTCCGCATACATACGGTCAATTGCCATTTCTCCTGCTTTTTCAGGAAGCTTTCCTTCCATCAGGCACACCAGGTTGATCTCTTCCCTGTTTTTGAAAATACGCATGGTACTTCCATTATCCAGTGCCTCTTCCAGATAAAAGTTTTCATACAGTGTCACACCATTTTTCTCGATGTTTTCCTGTTGTGCTTTGGTAATTTTTTTCTTTACCCGGAAATTTCCATCTTCAATCTTGTATTTCTCAAAGCCTTCATTATATGCTTTTATCATGCTTCCGTCAGCAACCAGAAAGCCGGATACAAACCCAATCGTTGCAATCATAAGGATCAGAACCACCAGGTATTTTCCAATTTCTCCCTTCAGTTCTCTCGGAAGCCGTTTTCTCAACGGACTCTTCATAACACGCGTCCTCCTTACCATTCCAGCTCACTTGCAGAAAGTTTATGCTCATTACAGTAATTTTTGCGGATCATTCCATCACGAAGTTTTACCACCCGGTCTGCCATATCCTTGATTGCATCGTTATGGGTAACCATAACAATGGTATTCCCATATTTCTGATTGACTGTTTCGATCAGCTTCAGAATTTCCTTGGATGTCTTATAATCCAGCGCACCGGTTGGCTCATCACAGAGCAGGATGTCCGGATTTTTGACAATTGCACGTCCAATCGCGGTTCTCTGCTGCTGTCCTCCGGAAAGCTGGTTCGGCAGCTTGTTCTGATGTTCATAAATACCCAGCGTTTGCATCAGCTCATCCACATCCAGCGGACGATTACTTAAATAAGCACCGATTTCAATATTTTCTCTAAGTGTCAGGTTTGGAATCAAATTGTACATCTGGAATATATAACCCAGATGCTTTCTCCGGTACAGGGACAGCTTCTTCTCTGTCATATCCTCCAGCTGTTCTCCATCAATCGTAATACTTCCTTCATCTGCCCCGTCAATACCGCCTATAATATTCAGAAGAGTCGATTTTCCGGAACCGGATGGTCCCAGAAGCACACAAAACTCTCCTCTTTCAATTTCCAGATCAAATCCCTTCAGAACATTTACCCGGCTGTCGCCTGTTCCAAACGACTTTTTGATCCCCTTAATCTCTAAAAACATTCCTCTACTCCTTCCTTTAGTTACTCATATCGTAGTGATGTTACATTTCATACACTCATGTTAGTTTAGGCTTACTTTTTTGTCAATATTTTAATTGTTATTTTTTCAAAAAGATATTGACAAATGGAAGGAAAATTTTTAAAATAAATC
>NZ_JAQFCE010000001.1:47258-97953 GCF_027690675.1 Bariatricus sp. TF06-38A | reverse complement strand
AAAACAAAAGAAGAAATCTCGCCATAGCAAACAAACCCACAACCGGCAATATAAGGACCGGTTATGGAGAATGGTCTTTAATAACAAAGAAGATCTGCTGCAGCTTTATAATGCGATCAACCACACGGACTATCAGAACCCTGATGACCTGGAAGTAAATACATTGGAAGATGTCCTTTATCTATCCATGAAAAATGATGTATCCTTCCTGGTCGGCGGAACCATGAATCTGTATGAACATCAAAGCACTTTTAACCCAAACATGCCGCTTCGCGGAGTCTTTTATTTCTCCCGGTTATATGAAGGGTATGTTGCAGATAATAATCTGATGATCTACCATGAAAAAAGAGTCCGGCTTCCAAAACCGAAATATATTGTCTTTTACAATGGTACAAAAAACCAGCCAGATTCCATGGAGTTAAAGCTTTCAGACTGCTTTGAAAATACAGATAACGAAGCACCTTGCCTGGAATGCACCGCAACCATGTTGAATATCAACTATGGTCACAATCAGGAACTGATGAAGCACTGCAGAAGGCTTGAAGAATATTCCATATTCGTCCAATGTGTCAGGGAATATATACAGTCGGAACCTTCTGTGGAAGATGCATTAGAAAAAGCAATTGATATCTGTATTACTCAGGACGTGTTGGCAGATTTTCTCAAGAAACATCGAGCGGAGGTGACAAATATGATTCTGACGACATATGATAAAGACTTATATGAGAAAACCTTGAAGGAAGAGGCCAAAGAGGAAGGCAGAGAGGAAGGTCTTACGAAAGGACGCGCTGAAACCAGAGCAGAATTAAACCAGTTAACCATATGTCTTCTAAATGCCAAACGCTACAACGATCTGGAACATGCCGCAAAAGACATTGAATACCAAAAGAAACTATTAAAAGAATTTGGCATTGAATTGAATGAAACTAAGTAATTTATCTACGTTCTGCCAAACGGAGGTGACAAATATGATCCTGACGACATATGATAAAGACTTGTATGAAAAGACTTTGAAAGAAGACGCAAGAGAGGAAGGTTTTAAAGAAGGCTTTAAAAAAGGCTTAGATGAAGCACGTGCTTTAAACAAATATCTCCTAAAAGCCAAACGCTACAGCGACCTTGAACGTGTTGCCGAAGACATCGAATACCAAAAGAAACTATTAAAAGAATTAGGCATTGAATAAAAACTAAATAACCCTTACCCCCATCCCGTGACTGATCACCGTCTAAGATGCAGTGCATCTCCCCCCTATATCAGTCACGGGATCTTTTTGTCCGGAAAATCCCTCTCCCTCACCGCTATAACCAGCTTACTCCTTTTCTATGCGCTCCCCACAATCTATTCTTTTTGCACTTCCATCACATTATTCCCCACTTTTACTTCTATTCTAATATCCCAATACATATAGTAGAGTCAGACACAAATATTACGCACTCCTACAAATCATGATGTTGGGGTAAAAGGTATTTTGCCCCCTTTGATACCAGATTACTACGTGCTTTGCACTCTCGCAATCCTCAAAAGCATTCGTAATCCGCTCATTTTTCTTTGAAAAATGGCTACTTACTCATGTTTTTAGCGGATCAAGAGGTCAAAAATCCTCTCGCAAGCAAGCTTGCATCGGCTTTCTGACCTTTTGACCCTGATATCAAATCATTATATTATTACAAAAACATTACTATTTCTTGTTATAACTTAAAAAAGTTAATATTTTCCGTTATTGGTAATGATTCACGTAATGCTTTGTCAGATACAATACCTATATAAGATAAAAAAGTCTAAATAATTAGGAAGGGCAGATGAAAACTGACATGAATAAAAAGCAAAAAAATACAAGAACTTTTTTAATAAAAATCATGGATCAGCAGAACGGTACCTGGCAGGGCAGTGTTACTTGGGTGGAAGAGCAGCGAGAGCAGCATTTCCGCAGTGCCCTTGAATTATTGAAGCTGATAGACGGAGCACTTGATAACAATTATGAAGTCAGAATTGAGGAATAGAAGGAGGACGCCATGAAAAGTAATACAAAGAAACGTTTAATAGCATTCATGCTTTGCATGGTACTTGTGCTTAGCAGTGCGACATCAGCATTCGCTGATGAGCCACAGAACACAGACAGCCAGAGCCAGACCGAAGCAGTAGCAGAACCGGCGGCAGATGAGGCTACAGGAGATGAGGCAGCGGTGAACTCCTCAGAACAACAGCAACAAGAGGAACAGCAACCGGAACAACAACAAGAACAACAGCAACCGGAACAACAGCAGCCTAAGACAGAAGCTCCTACAGTTGAGGCACCGGCTGAACAGCCGGCAGCTGAAGAGGCACAGCCGATCCAGCAGCTTACTTATGAAGATGATAATGTAAAGATTCATGTATCTGCAAAAGCAGAAGGAATTATTCCTGAAAATGCATCCTTGAAGGTTGTACCACTTGTAAAACAGGATGTTACAGCTGGTATGACAGAAGAAGAAGTACAAAGCATTAATGAAATCAATGATCAGTATGATGTAGTTGAACAGAAACTGAACGAAAAAGCAGACGAAGAAGAATATGACATTGGTGGTTTCCTTGCTTATGATATTTCCTTCGTAGATGCAGACGGAAACAAAGCAGAACCCAATGGTGATGTAAAAGTCACTATGGAATATAAAAATGCAGTTCTTCCGGAAACAATAGAAAAAGAAAATGCATCAGATATGGATGTAACTGTTATGCATTTGGAAGAAGATGCACAGGGAAACGTAAAGCAAGTTGTAGATATGTCTCAGGAAAATAATAAAATAGAAACAATTGAGACAACCGATACCCAGGAAATAAAACAGGCAGTATTTGAAACAAATAGCTTTTCAGCATATGCAATTACATGGAAGAACGGTATAACAGATGTTGAAGGCAACAGAATTTATGAGAATACATATAGGCAATATCTCAATGCAATGAAAGCTGAAGTTGAAGGAACCCAAAATGGTAACCTTCCAATAACAGACTGGAAACGATCATCTAAATATATGAATGCGGATGTGGATCTGACGACAGAAGCACAGGACGTCAGTGCATCATCAGTAAATCAGAGTTGGTGGAAAAAAGTTTCTGGATTGGAGCTGGATGTATCAGATCAATCTCAAGTATGGGATGGATCCCGCAATTCAAAGCATAATTATACAGGATATTTAGCTGATAATAAGTTGTCAATATATCGGGGAAAATTATATGATTCAGCAACTTGGAAAGATTATCATAATGGAAAAAATAATGGATCTGTATATCGCTTTCAGGGAACATTTAATATAGGAAACGGTAATCCTAATAATTATGCTTATACTATTCAACAGGTAACAGGAAATGACAGACTATACATAAACGATGATATGTGGGTATTCATATATCCCAAAGGTACTACTTTAAATGAAACAAACTTTATGAATTATCTGGCATTCTGGACAGGAACAAGAAACCAAAATAATTCTGTAAAATATTTTAATACCCGTTTGGGAACGGCTGCAACAAGAGATGGAAATGCTAATTCAAACAATAACTTGACAAAGTTAACAGACGGTTGGAACATGGTTTCTGTAACAGATAATGCGGGAGCAATTATTCAGAGTATTTATAACAGCGGAAATCATGCAACAGAATATGTGATGGATGTCTTTGTAGATGATAATGCCGCTGGTGGTGGAACATATCGTCTGACAGTCAACAAGCAACAGGTAGTGAAAACACCGGTACAGATTAAGAAGATATCTTCCACAGGTGTAGCACTTCCAGGAGCCGAATTTTCTATAGATGATGCTTCAAATAGCTTACATTACACAGCAACATCTGATGCGAATGGTATAGTTAGTTTTAGCTTGATGGATGGAACATATACACTGAAAGAAACAAAGGCGCCTTCAGGTTATGTTAAGACATCAGGTACATGGACGGTTACGGTTAGCAATAACAGCTATGAAATTTCAGGTTTAACAAAAGGAACTGACAACCTTTATACCGTTACAAATAATTCTGAAAAAGAAGAGGCTTTGAAAGGACTTGAAACTTCCAAAACAGCAGAGGTAACAGATTACGATAACAGAACTTACAAAATAAAATTAAATGCTTCCACAACAGGTCAGAGCCCTGACGAAGATGCAACAGGCGCAAGCGTAGTTCTTGTATTGGATAAAAGCGGATCTATGGGAAGTTTAAATACGATACAAACCGCTGCAAAGAGTTTTGTTGATGAATTAAAAAAATCATCAGATAAAAGTGAAGTGTCTGTGATTTGGTATAGTGGAACAGAGGGAAATTCTCCTACTGTTACAGACTCTGGTTTTAAGGAGATTAAGAGTAATTATCAGCAAATTAATGATGCAATTGGAAGCACGGGGGATGGCTCCGGTGGAACACCAATGGGTGTAGCTCTACAAACAGCAAAGACAAGGTTGGGGTCTGCTAAGTACAATGATAAGTATGTAATATTGTTTACGGATGGAATGCCTGGTCATCTAGATAACAACGATAATTTTAACTGTATGGTTGCAAACAATGCATATAACGCAGCACAGGAGATAAAAAAACAAGCTGTGTTATACACCGTAGGGTATAAACTTTCAGGAACATTGACATGGGAGCTCGGCCACAGTGCTGAATCGACGAGTGGCTATGATCATAATGGAAAATACTGGGGTGGATACCATACGAAAAATACATCTGCACCTGATTTCCTTAAAGAGTACATTGCGACGGAGAAAAGTGGAAAACATGAGTATGCATATACCACAAGCGACACCACCGAGTTGCAGAAAATTTTTAAAAGTCTTGCCGGAGATGTTGGTGCTCTGTATTCGATTCAACCATCAAAGATTGTAGATGTAATTGATGCAAGATTCAAACTTACGGATGAACAGAAAAAAGAGTTTGATAAAAACGATGAAATTACCTACGAAGAGAACAATGATGGCACAACCACCATAACATGGACAGGATCGTCAGCACACATAGGTAATAAAAACAGTACTGATAACACTAATAAACCTTGGTCAGCCACAGTTGATGTTGTAGCGAAAGATGATTTCATCGGTGGTAACGCAGTTCCAACCAATACAGGAACTTCTGGAATCTATATTACCGACACGGATGTAAGGCATTTTGATAAACCAACAGTAAATGTCAAGCTCTTAAGTATGGAAATGACCGGTAAAGAGATAACAGTATATAAAGGTGATCCGGTAAACAGTTCTGAGTTCTATTCTGAATTGGCAAAGACATTAACTATTAAAAAGCTGGGTAAGGGTGAAACTCTCACAGCTGTACAGCCAGTAATCAATGGAAAAGTTACTTTACCGAATTTGGAAGCTGCTCAGTTGGCTACTTTAAATGGAAATAAAACCTTAGTACTTGGCATAGATCAAATAGATCAATCTTATAAGTACACTTATCCAGGAACTACAGATGCAGTCGGATATTTCACATACACTTATAAAATTTCGGATAATCCAGGTGGAAATGCAAGTAATCATACAGCTGGAGATCCTGGAACACCTGCAGAACAGTACACCTTAGAAGTGACATTTATTCCGTATACTGTTAATGAAAGAACTACAGCAAACGGAACATCTACACCAGCAGCAAATGGTGGAACTGTTGTATCACAAAACTTGACCGCATCAGCTGATTACAAGGTGAACATCATAGCAGGATCAATTGAGATAACAAAAATTCTCGATGTTGACAAAAATCAGAATGTGCCAGCAGGAACAACATTCACATTCCATGTAGATGGCCCTGATAATTTCAGTAAAAATATTGTATTAACTGTCAGCCATGATGAAAGTACTGGACAATACAAAGTAACTTATACGGGCGATGAATTAAAAAATCTTGCCAGAGGTGCTTATACAGTAAGTGAAGTTGCGACAGATAATTATCAGGTCAAAGATAATCCGATAATTGGAAAAGGTACAAATACCTGGTATACAGAAGATACTGAACATGACAAGGTGACATTTGAACTTGGATATCACAAGGGTGAGAAGGACAAGAAAACAGATGTAATTGTGAATCAGAAGTATAACTCCTCAGATGGGGGTGTACTTGGTCAGGTTACTTATACCAATGAAGCAGTATACAAGAATTGGTCTGTGATTAAAGTTAGTAAATCAAGCAATGATCAGAAGTTGCAAGGAGCAGAATTTACACTTTCAAAAGACCATACTACATACTACGGTAGATCTGGCAAAGATGGAAAGGTACAGTGGTATAAAGATGCTAAGTTTGAGAAACCGGCTGATTCAATTTCAGCAGGAACTTATACATTAAAAGAAGTTAAGGCTCCGGCTGGATATGTATTGACAGAAGATACTTATACATTTGTTATTACAAAGAATGGAGCACTGAAGGAAGTTACAAAAGATAATCAAAAAGTGCAACTGACTGCTGATAATAATGAATATAAAATTTATATTCAAAACCAAACACTCTATTCCCTCCCATCAGCCGGAGGCACCGGAATTTACTTGTATATGATTGGCGGCATGTTACTTATGTTTGCGGCCGTATGGATCTTATACAAAACCAAATGCAAGGAGGTGCTGGAAAAATAATTGTAAGAATTAATTTTTCAGTGGCTTCTTGCCACACAAAAACGTTATTATCCCATATGAGGGGACAATAAAAAATGGGCAAAGCCCTTAAAAGAAAAGGAGACAAAAATATGAAGAAGATGAGAAAAATCTTTGCAGTGTTATTAACACTGGCAATGGTACTCGGAATGAGCATGACATCATTTGCAGCTGATCCAACTGCAAAAATTACAGTTAGTGGATTAGATACAAATGCAACTGTAACCTACAAACAGATTATTAGACCGAATACTCAGACAGCAACCGGTTGGGAATTCGTAGATAAAGCAGATATTATAGCATTTGGCTATACACAGGCTGACGAACAGACAGTTCTCTGGAAACTGATCAAAATGGTAAGTGGAGATACTCCTGTACAAAATATGCCAGCTAATACAGTTGCTTTTTCTACATCAGAATTTCAGACAGCTGTAGGCGAGATTACTACTAACAAAACTCCTGGAACTACTGAGAATGTAAATACTGTTAACGCAGCTGATGGTAAAAGTAAAACTATTAGCTGGGATGTTACATCTGCTGGTGTATATGTAGTAAATGCAGATTCTAAAAATAACGAGGAAAAACCTACCGCATATACATACAGTCCAATGGCTGCATATATTTCCTTTGGTGGTTATGATACAACAACAGGCGTTCCTTCTTCATTAGAGGCTGCAAATATTACTGCCAAAAGTACCACTGTAGATATTACAAAGAGCGATAGTGAAACAGACAAAGTAGTTGAAGTTGGAAAAACCGTTACTTATGATGTAACAACAAAAATGCCTTTTGTAAGCGCAACTAATAATATTACATCCTTTAAATTAATTGATACAATTGACGGTGCTGAATATGTTAAATACAACAACCCTGATAACGAAAACGATCCTAATAATGGCAAAGTTCATGTAACAGGAACTATTGGAACAACAACATTTGATCAGTATGTAGACATTGTAAAAGATAAAAATGATAAAGATACTATTACCATAGATTTATCAAAGTATCTTGAAAACAATGCTCACGCAAACCAGACTGTTAATCTTTCTTATGATGCCACAGTTACTTCTCTTGAAGTAAACAACTCAGTTATTCCAGCTGATGGAAAGAATAATTATAAACCAGCAGAAGATAGACTTTATACAGGTACTGTTACTTTAACTAAAACAGGAAAATCTAACGAAAAGTTAAAAGATGCTAAATTTGTATTAAAGAGAACTGACAAAAAAGAATATGCTATAGTTTCTAAAAATAATGACGGTACTTATTCAGTAACTGGTTGGACTTCAGCTCTTGCAACAGCAAAAGAAAGTGGTTTAATGGTTACAGATAAGAATGGTAAAATCGTATTAAAAGGTCTTGATGATAGCAAAAACTACGAATTCAAAGAAATTGAAGCTCCAAAAGGATATTCTATTAACGAAACAAATTCTACAGTTTCTTGGGATACTGAAGGTACCGGTAAAAATGCTGCTACACGTGCAGGTTCTGCCTCAATGGTAGATAGCAAACTTTCCGCATTACCGGCAACCGGTGGTATCGGTACAACAATCTTCACAATCGCTGGATGCGTTATCATGATCGCAGCAGCTGGTCTGTTCTTCGCAAGCCGCAAGAAATCAGACAACAAATAATTGCAATAATTATTTATAATCAGATATTGAATCCGGGGCAGGTCGCCCCGGATTCCTAAAAAATAATACAACAGCAAGGAGAGTTCGGATGAAACGCAAAACAAACAAACTTATTATTGGCATCATATTTTTAGCCGGGTTGTCCTTACTGCTGTATCCATTCGTTGCAAACCAGTGGAATAACTACAGGCAGAAGCAATTGATCAGCAGTTATGAACAGACTGTATCCGAAAAGGATGCAGCACATGAGATTGATTATGACGCAGAACTGCAGAAAGCAGAAGCTTACAACGAAGCATTACTTCCAAGTATCCTTCCTGATTCATTTGCAGTAGCCGCAGCCAGTGACAAAGAAGACCAGTCCTACATGGATGCTCTGAATATTGCCGGTGACGAGATGATGGGAATCGTGGAGATCCCGAAGATTGACATCAAGCTTCCGATCTACCACACTACCGACGAAGATGTTCTCAAACAGGCAGCCGGACATCTGGAAGGAAGCTCTCTTCCAATCGGCGGTAAAAGTACACACGCCGTTATCTCCGCACACCGTGGACTTCCGAGTGCGTCTCTTTTTACCGATCTGGATCAGCTGGAAGAAGGCGATCATTTTCTGATCCATGTATTAAACGAAACATTAAGTTATGAAGTCGACAAGATTTCCGTGGTCAAACCGGAGGAAACTTCCTCTCTTGCAGTAGAAGAAGGAAAAGATCTTGTAACACTTCTTACCTGTACTCCATACGGAGTCAATACCGAGCGGCTTCTGGTCCGTGGTCACAGAGTACCTTATGTGGAACAGGAAGTTGCCGATGAGAAGACACCGCTCAGCGGAATCAGTCTTCATACAAATTATCTTTTATGGGTAATTATTGGTCTTGTAATTACCGCAATCTTCATCCTTGTGTTATACTTAAAGGAGAAGAAGCTTCAAAAGAAGAAAAATGAGACCTCTTAAAAAGAGAATAAGAACGAGAAAGGGAATATGCCTATGAAAAGAAAAATCTCAACCTTCCTTTTCGGTCTGTTATTCTTGATAGGATTTGGGATTCTGATCTACCCGACGGTATCCAACCAGTGGAACACCTACAGACAGAATCAGCTGATCAGCAGCTATGACAATACAATACAGGACATGGAATCAGAGGACTTCACATCCGAGTGGGAGAAAGCAAAAGCTTTCAATGATACCATTCAGCAGAACAACCTCTACGGAGATGTATTTGGTGAAGATGAAAATGACATCAAAGACACCGAATACTGGAAGATCCTGAACGTTGCAGATGACGGAGTAATGGGATATCTTTCCATTCCGAAGATCAACATCAAGCTTGCCATTTACCATGGTACCGGTGACAAGGATCTGCAGACCGGTGTCGGACATCTGAACGGCACAAAGCTTCCGATCGGAGGGGAGAGTACCCACAGTGTTCTCGCAGCTCACCGTGGACTTCCAAGCGCAAAGCTTTTTACCGATATCGATCAGCTTGAAGTTGGCGATAAATTTTACATCCATGTACTGGACGAAGTCCTTGCCTACAAGGTAGACCAGATTCTTCCGATGGTAGACAAAGACGATCATGAAACACTGGAGAAAGCACTCCAGATTGAAGAAGGAAAAGACCAGGTAACTTTATTTACCTGTACACCATATGGAGTCAACTCCCATCGTCTTCTCGTAAGAGGAACCAGAGTTCCGTATAACGGCGAAGAAGATGCTACCGAATCAGTTACAGATTCTATGGTAAAATCCATTCAGAATTATTATATGCTCTATTTAATTTTAGGACTTTCAATCACGATTCTTGTGATCATTCTCTTGCGATTCCTTTCCAAGAGAAAAGCTCACAAAGAATAACCAAGATTTTTAAGGAGGACATGAGGCGATGATGAATAAACGATTAAAACAGGGAAGCACTTTTCTCTTAGCTGTCGCTCTTACATTTCCACTGCTCACTCTTCCGGGTGCGAAAGCCGCAAGCGCGATCAATACCGGACAGAAGTGTTCTATCGAATTCGACATTAGTGGGAACAGCAGTGAACTTCTAAGCGCAAGCATTCCGGTAAACCTGTATAAAGTTGCTTCGGTTGATGAATCCGGCAACTATACCGGAATCGGTGCATTTTCAAAACTGGATCTTTCATCCGTAAGTGCTGATAACCTGGATGCGGCAGCTGCTACCTGGGCAGAACGTGCAGCAGAAGCGAAGAAATTGCTGAAGGATGACACAGAGCCAACTACAACCACACTGACACAGGGAAGAGGTACTGCAACAGGACTGGATACAGGACTTTACCTTGTAGATACACCAAAAGTAATTACACCAAATTACACTTATACTTTTACTCCTTACCTTGTATCACTTCCGACCAATAATTACTACAGTGGTAACGGTGCAAGTGATGACTGGATCTACGATCTGACCAAAGAATACAACAGTGCAGTTGGTCTGAAACCGGAACAGCACGTAAGATACGGTAATCTGGTGATCAACAAGGAACTGGTAGATCACAATGCTACCTTCGGTAACAATGCAACGTTCGTATTCCAGATCGATATCACAACACTGGATAAGAAGACCGAAACCAGAATCGAAGAGCTTACCTTCAATGCAGCAGGCAGCGATTCTGTAACAATCAAGAAGATTCCGGCAGGATCTAAAGTCGTTGTAACAGAGATCTACAGCGGTGCAAGCTACAAACTTACTTCTGAAAATAAAGTGAAAGCTACCATCGTTGCCAATGATGAAAAAGAAGCAGGTCAGGCAGGCGAGACAGCAGTGGTTTCATTTACCAACGAACATGATGGACGTACCAATGGCGGATACGGCGTAAAAAATAATTTCAAACTCGATGAAAATGATCAGTATCAGTACACCAAACCGGCAGAAAAGAACTAGAAAGGGGGAATCGGAATGAGAAAGTTACATAAAAAACCACTTATCATGGCAGCAGCAACACTTGCTCTTACCGGAACCCTGGCAGTTGGAAGCGCGATGGCGTATTTTACAACTTATTCGACAGCCGGTGGCGGTGTGAAAATGAATATGGGATTTACTGAGACAGTCCCGAAAGAAGAAGTTGATGAAAACGGAAAGCACATTACAATTAAAAATACCGGTGATTATGATTGTTTCGTAAGAGTCAAAGCATTCGCACCGGTAGAGCTTACTTATAACGCACCAGACGGCGGATGGACAGACCGCGGTGACGGCTACTGGTATTACGATGAAGTACTTCCGGCAGGAAAAGAAACGGAAACGGAACTCAACATCAAATACACATTCCCGTCAGGAGATGACAAACCGGAAGAATTCAACATCGTAGTCATCCAGGAATGCACACCTGTTCTCTACGACGAGAACGGTAATCCAGTCTATGATTTTAAAGACGACAGCACACAGACGACAGAGTAGGAGGTAATGAGAATGAAAAAGAAAAAGAAATCATTTCCAAAGAAACCTGCCCTGATCCTGACAGCCGCAGCACTCCTGCTGGTTGGAAGCACTGTCGGCAGTACACGCGCCGCACTCACTTACTACAGTGAGAATTATTCCGCACAGATGAATATGCAGAGTATCGGCGTATCTCTTCTGGAAAATGACAAAGTAGTCAGCAGCCGGGATTATGTATCGAACAATGAATGGAAGGGAACCTCAGAGGGTACACTTCTCACAAACCTTCTTGGAAAGGATGAGACATTTACACCCGGCAAGAAATATAACGAAGCAATCAGCGTCAAGAACAGCGGTACGATCGACACCTTTGTACGTGTGATCATCACAAAAAGCTGGCAGGACGAAAAAGGCAATAAGAACAGGAACCTTTCACCGGATCTGATCGAGCTGAACTTCCTCACAGACAACGGATGGCAGGTTGCAGATGCACAGTCCACGAGAGAGCGTACCGTTCTTTATTATACCAAAGCTCTCAAAGCGGGTAAACCGACACCGGCATTATCCGATACACTCCGTATCAATCCTTCGATTGCATCGGATGTAAAGCAAAATGTCTCTGAGGATGGCAAAACCATCACTTATACTTATAAGTACAATGGCTACACCTTCCACATTGACGCAGAGGTGGATGCAGTTCAGACACACAACGCAAAGGACGCGATCAAGAGTGCCTGGGGCGTGGACGTAAATGTATCAGACGACGAAACAACAATGAGCTTACAGTAGGGAGGTACAGAGTATGAAAAAGAAAATTTTGTGCCTCGCCATGACAGTGATAATGGCAGCAGGGGTACACACAACTGCATTTGCAAAGGATTATCAGGGAGCCGACGGATGGCAGGTTAATTTCACCGGCGGCAAGATGGGAAGTAATTTTAAAAGCTCCGATGTGACTGACGAGCTGGCAAATATCCAGCCGGGCGACAGCATCGAGCTCAAGGTTCAGCTTAAGAACTCCGACAGTACGGATACCGATTGGTACATGACCAACGAAGTGATCCAGACGCTGGAGGATGCACAGTCTTCCGCAGAAGGTGGTGCTTACGAATACAAGCTGACCTATGTTGGAAGTGATAATGCCGAAAAGGTACTCTATGACAGTACAACTGTCGGAGGGGAAGGCGCTTCCAAAGCCGGAGAAGGTCTGAAGCAGATTGATAACTCAACCCAGGAATATTTCTACCTCGGAAGACTTGCTTCCAATAATACCGGAACGGTACACCTTACCGTCGGTGTTGAAGGTGAGACACAGGGCAACGGTTATCAGCTCACACTCGCAAAGCTCCGTATGAACTTTGCAGTAGAAAAGGTTTCAGCCGGCAAAACCATCACCAAGAATAAGATTGTTAAGACAACCAACACCGTTAAGACCGGTGATACCGCAAGAGTTCTTCTCTTCTGTGTGCTTGCACTCATCAGTGGACTGATCCTTCTTGCATATGGTATCTACACACTCAATAAGAACACAAAAAGACGCAGACAGAAAGGAGAGTAAGCAGATGAAAAAATGGAAAAGATTACTGGTTTCTCTTCTGACTGTATCCATGACACTCGGTGCATCCACAATGAGCGTTATGGCAGATGATACTACACCGTATACCTACAAGGTAACATTATCCGCAGGTAACAAAGGAACAATTAACGGACAGAACAAGTTCGAGCAGGCAGACATCGCTTCCGGTTCTACCGTTACTTTCAATCTGAATGACATCCAGGTAACAGACGACAAGTATTATGTCAAGGGAATCCGCCTCAGCGGACGTGACAATGACGAAGCACTTGCGGCTCCTTCCTTTACCGTTGATAAAGATGCCGACTATGTAGTCGCTTACGGAATCAAAGGCAACATGGTTGCCTATACCGTAAATTATCAGGATGCATCCGGCAATTCACTGGCAGAGAGCCAGACCTTCTACGGCAATGTCGGTGACAAACCGGTCGTTGCTTACCGTTACGTTGAAAATTATATCCCGGATGCTCTTGCACTTACGAAGACTTTGAGTGATAATGAATCTGAGAATGTATTTACGTTTACCTACACACCGGGAGCTACAGACCGTATCGTTGAGACAACAACTACCGTCACAACAACAGTTCCTGGAACCGCAACTCCTGCCGGTGCAGCAGGTACAACCGGAGCTGCCGGTACAACAGGTGCAGCCGCCGGTACTGGTACAGGTACTACAGCGGGTGGTACTACAGTAGGTGGTACTACAGCAGGTGGCACTACAGCGGGTGGTACTACAACAGGCGGTACTGCCGGTGGTACAACGAATGCAGACAATTCTCAGGATACGACAGACGATACGACCACCGCACCGGATGAACAGACACCAAAGTCTCTGGTAGATCTGGATGATGAAGACACTCCAAAAGGAAATATCGATGCGAAAGACAAGACGAGCAAAACTCCGATCGCAGCAGGGATCGGCATTATCGTTGTTGCGGTAGCAGCTCTCGCAGGACTGATCGTATTCTTGAAAAAACGTGCAAAATAAAAAAGCGCGGCACTAAAGGAGAAGTCTTTTTTGAAGAGAACGAAGAAAAAGAAAAGCCCGGTGGCTGCATTTTGCAGTGCACTGGGCACTGTTTTACTGACAGTACTGATTCTTGCCTGTATTCCGCTGACGCTTCCGAAAGCTTTTGATTTTCAGATATACACCGTGATCAGTGGGAGCATGGAACCGGCGATCCCGACGGGAAGCCTGGTCTATGTCCGGCATGAAGAACCAGACACGATCGTCAAAGATGATGTCATTGCTTTTTACAGCAACAATGCAGACGGCTCGATCATCACCCACCGTGTAGTATCCAACAGCCCGGCGATGGGACAGTTTATCACCAAAGGGGATGCCAATGAGGAAAAAGATATGAATCCGATCCCTTACAACAACTACATTGGAAAAGTAAAGCTTTCTGTTCCGGTTGTCGGCGGTATCGCACAGGCAGCCACCGGTACATCCGGCAAGATTGCTGCCGCATCCATCATCGGTCTTGCTGTGATTCTTGAAATCGTTGCTGCCATGCTTGACAGATGCGATGACGAAGACGAATAAGAGAGAACGTTTTTCATTTTAGCTTGCTAAAGTGTGAAACATTTGCTAAAATAATATCAGATTGTATTGTCAGAAGAAGATGGGGGAATTTCACAATTCTCCCATTTGTCATATATTGAAAAGAATGGAGAGGTGAACGGATTGTTATCCAACCAGATTTTACAGAGAACAATCAATGAAATAGGGGATATCATCGAGTGTAACTGTTCCATCTGGAACACAGACGGAGTGATGCTTGCAGCTGTAGGTAAGGAGAAGCCTGCAGTAAAAAAAGCTGTCTGCTCATTTTTAAAAGAGCTGGAGGTTACCGGCGTATCGGAGGAGCACCTGGATGAATGCTATGGTCTGTTTCCGGTTTATGATGATGATGAACTGACTTATATTTTCGTGATCGAGCACAATAATGAGATTGATGTGCATACCAGCGGGCGCTTAAGTGTCTGCCAGCTGGAGAGCCTTTTAAGATCCGGAAGCGAACGTCTTGACCGTAACCGTTTTATCCAGAACCTGCTCCTGGATAACCTGCTTCTCGTAGATATCTACAACCAGGCGAAAAAGCTTGGTATTACAGTGGAGCAGCGCAGAGTCGTCTATCTGATCGAACCGAAGAATCCGGATGACACGATCGTCCTGGATATGATCCGTGGGATTTATTCCTCGGGAACCGGTGATTTTGTTACTGCCGTAGATGAGGGACATATTATTCTGATCAAGTCCCTTGACAGTACGGATGATTATGATACGATCCGTTCGACTGCCGATATGCTAGTGAATGCGATCAACACCGAAGCTATGGTCAATGTCCGGCTTTCCTTCGGAACCATCATTCCCGAACTCAAAGAGGTCTCACAGTCTTACAAAGAAGCTGGCATGGCTCTGGATGTGGGACGTATCTTCTATCCGGAACGTAATATTTTATCCTACCGCGAACTCGGTATCGGACGGCTGATCCACCAGCTTCCCGTTTCCTTATGCGAGATGTTCCTGGAAGAAGTATTTGCCGGAAATACCGTTGATCAGTTTGACGAAGAAACCTTATCCACAGTTGATAAATTTTTTGAAAACAGCCTGAATATTTCGGAGACAGCGAGACAGCTTTTCGTCCACCGGAATACGCTCGTCTACCGGCTGGAGAAGATCCAGAAGCAGACCGGGCTGGATGTCAGAGTCTTTGAGGACGCCCTGACATTTAAAATTGCTTTGATGGTCGCAGACCACATGAAATTCATAGAAAACAGAAAATAGGAGGACATAATATGGTGAAATTATACGAAGGCGGTGCTTATCTTTTACACGGTACTGAGGTAATTGCAGATGCACCCGATGCACTTGCTGCCGTAAAAAGCAAGACAGGGATTGAGACAACAAAAGAAGCTGCTGCAAAAGAGACAATGGCTTATGGGATTTTAAGTGCGCATAATACTTCCGGTAATATGCAGCAGCTTCAGATCAAATTTGACAAGCTGACTTCGCACGACATTACCTTTGTCGGAATCATCCAGACTGCGAGAGCATCCGGACTGGAGAAATTCCCGATCCCTTATGTTCTGACAAACTGCCATAACTCTCTGTGTGCAGTCGGCGGTACGATCAATGAAGATGACCACATGTTTGGACTGACCTGTGCGAAGAAGTACGGCGGTGTCTATGTTCCGCCTCATCAGGCCGTTATCCACCAGTTTGCCCGTGAAATGCTTGCAGGCGGAGGCAAGATGATTCTTGGCTCTGACAGCCACACTCGTTATGGTGCCCTCGGTACAATGGCAATGGGCGAAGGTGGACCTGAGCTTGTAAAACAGCTTCTGAATAAGACCTACGATATCAAGATGCCGGGCGTTGTCGGAATCTATATGGACGGCGAACCGGTGAAAGGTGTCGGACCGCAGGACGTTGCCCTTGCGATCATCGGCGCAACATTCGGCAATGGCTATGTCAATAACAAGGTCATGGAATTTGTCGGACCTGGCGTTGGCAAATTAAGTGCAGACTTCCGTATCGGAATCGATGTTATGACGACAGAGACAACCTGCCTTTCTTCTATCTGGAGAACCGATGACAAGATCAAAGAGTTCTACGATATCCACGGAAGAAGTGATGACTTCAGGGAACTGGAGCCTGGCGCAGTCGCTTACTATGACGGTCTTGTATACGTCAACTTGAGCGAGATCAAGCCTATGATCGCCATGCCGTTCCATCCGTCCAATGTCTACACCATCGAGGATGTCAATGCCAACCTTGCAGATGTTCTCCATGATGTAGAGCAGCGCGCGCTGGTAAGCCTGGACGGTGCTGTGGATTACTCTCTTCAGGACAAGATCGTAAATGGTAAGCTTTATGTCGATCAGGGTATCATCGCAGGCTGTGCCGGCGGCGGTTTTGAAAATATCTGTGCTGCCGCAGACATCATCCGTGGCAAATACATCGGATCAGATGAATTTACCTTCAGTGTTTACCCGGCAAGTACACCAATCTACATGGAGCTTGTGAAAAATGGTGCGGTTGCTGACCTGATGGAAGCCGGTACGATCGTGAAGACTGCCTTCTGCGGACCATGCTTCGGTGCAGGGGATACTCCGGCAAACAATGCATTTTCCATCCGTCACTCTACCCGTAACTTCCCGAACCGTGAAGGAAGCAAGCTGCAGAGTGGACAGATTGCATCTGTTGCCCTTATGGATGCACGTTCCATTGCCGCAACTGCTGCGAACAAAGGTTTCCTTACTCCGGCAACAGATTTTGATATTGAATACAAGAACCCGACCTACCACTTTGATTCCAGAATTTACGCCAACCGTGTATTTGACAGCCACGGCGTTGCTGATCCTTCGGTTGAGATCAAATTCGGACCGAACATCAAAGACTGGCCGGCAATGAGCGCTCTTCCTGAGAATCTGATCCTGAAGGTCGTATCTGAGATCCACGATCCGGTTACAACGACAGACGAACTGATCCCGTCCGGCGAGACTTCTTCTTATCGTTCCAACCCGCTTGGACTTGCTGAATTTGCACTTTCCAGAAAGGATCCTGCCTATGTAGGACGCGCGAAAGAGGTCCAGAAAGCCCAGAAAGCGATTGAAGCAGGTACTTGTCCACTGGATGTACTGGATGAATTAAAACCGGTGATGGCCGCAATCCAGAAGTCTTATCCGGAAGTCGGCAAGGGAAATATCGGTGTCGGAAGTACCATTTTCGCGGTCAAACCTGGTGATGGTTCTGCCCGTGAACAAGCTGCTTCCTGCCAGAAGGTTCTCGGCGGCTGGGCGAATATTGCGAATGAGTACGCAACCAAACGTTACCGCTCGAACCTGATCAACTGGGGCATGCTTCCGTTTATTACCGAAGAGGAACACACAAAGCTTTCTTTCAGGAACGGTGACTATCTCTTCGTGCCGGATATCCGCAAAGCAGTAGAAGATAAAGCTTCCACGATCAAGGCTTATGTCGTAGGCGATGATCTGAAGGAGATCGATCTGAAGCTCGGTGATCTGACGGATGCAGAACGTGAGATCATCCTCAAAGGATGTCTGATCAATTATTACAGAGGTTAATTTTTCTCAGACAATGATATGATTTAAAAGGGACGGAAATTTTTCTGTCCCTTTTTGCAACACTTCCGACTTTTTTATACTCTTATATACAAAGAACCTGTTATGAGAGGAGGGACTTTATGATCGATGCAATTGCATTTAAAGAATTATATAAAACGGTTTATCAGGATCTGTATCGTTTTGCGCTCTGCATGATGCATCATCCGCAGGATGCAGAAGACGCCGTCAGTGAAGCCGTTCTTTCCGCCTATGAGAACATACATAAATTACGCAAAGAAGAAGCATTCCGTTCCTGGATCTTTCAGATTCTGGCAAATGTGTGCCGCCGGAAGTTAAAGAGCCGTGAACGAACCGAGACCGAGCTGAAAGAAGATCATGCTTCTGCCACATACTGTGACGGACTCCGCACAGATGTCGAACGTGCTTTTCTTATTCTCGATGAAGACGATCAGCTGATCATCGGCTTATCCGTCTATGGCGGTTACAACAGTAAAGAGATCGGAAAAATGCTAAGGCTGAACCCGAATACAGTCCGCTCCCGCAGAAAGCGTGCCCTCGAAAAGATGAGCTGGCTTCTGAAAGAGTAGGATAAAAGAGTAATAGGAGGTGTTTCATATGACAGATCACGAAAAAGAAATACTGGATAAAATAAAACAATCTACGGAAAAAACTCCTGTTCCGGAAAGCCTTGCACCGGATCAGATTATGAAAATGCTGGAAGAGCATAACAGCACTCAGGCTTCCGGACATATCCCGAAAAAGCATGGATTTTCCCGCGGTCACCGGATGCGCGGAGGACTTATTGCTGCCGCACTGGTACTGGTTGTCGGCATTGGTGCCCACATCCGCCAGCAGAATCTTTCTTCAAACTCAGCCACTTCTTCCACAAAAGGCAGTTCTTCAATCGGTACATCCTCCGGTAGGCTTGCCTCTTCCGATACTTTAGAGACGGCAACCGATTATGATGAAGTCTACACATACCTGCAATCTTATCAGGATGAGTTGGATTCTTCATCTGTTACCGGTTCAACCGACAGCGGAATTGTCATGTATTCAACTGAAACAGCCGACAGTGGTGCACGTACCGATAGTTCCAGCTCCTCTTCGGATTCTTCAACAGCCTCTGCACGTGCTGTGGATACTTCATTTTCCGATACCAACGTCCGCACAGAGGGCGTCGGTGAAGCAGACATTGTAAAAACGGATGGAAGTTATCTTTATACACTGAAAGCAAACTCACAGGAAATTTCCATTGTAGATATCCGGTCTGATCAGATGAAGGTTGTTTCCGGTATTTCGCTGAATGAGAATTTTCAGGCATCCGAATTTTACCTGAGTGACCAGAAGCTTTTTGTCCTTGGCAACATGCAGAACACGCAGGTTGATTCTGACAGTAAAACCTTGTACCGCGGCAGCTGTACCCGTATCCAGACTTATGATCTGGCAGATATCAACAATCCGAAATCCATCGGAACCGTGGATCAGAGTGGTTACTACCGCACTTCACGTTTTAAAGACGGATATCTGTATGTATTCAGCGACTATTATATTTACGATACGATCACCAAAAAAGATTATCCTTCCTATGTTCCGCTTGTTGGTGACAATCTTCTGAAGCAGTCGGATATCTACCTCCCGACGAACCATGCAGCAGACCAGTACCTTGTTGTCAGCTCCGTTTCCGCTTCCAGTCCGGATAAGGCAGCAGACCAGAAAGCAGTCATGTCTGAGAATGGCGAAGTCTATGTGAGTGAGAACAACATTTATATTTACGAGTATGCGAACAGCAGTATCCTCGCAGATAATCTTGCGGCAAAGAATCAGACGATCCTCCGCAAACTGTCTTACAATAAAGGAAAACTTTCCGGCTCTGCCCAGGGCAAAGTAAAAGGATATCTGAACGATTCCTTCAGCATTGATGAGTATGACAATACGCTGCGGCTGGTGACAACGGTTACGCATAATGTCGGAAGCTCTTCACAGTCCAATTCAGTCTATGTGCTGGATGCAGATTTGAAAACAATCGGTAAGATCGAGGATCTTGCCAAAAATGAACAGGTCTATTCCTCAAGATTTTTGGGCGATACCGGTTACTTTGTAACTTATGAACAGACAGATCCTTTATTCTCCGTAGACTTTTCCGATCCGGAGAATCCGAAGATACTTGGCAAGCTGAAAATTCCCGGCTTTTCGGAATACCTGCATTTTTACAGTGATAACCTGCTTCTTGGCATCGGTATGGATACCGATGAAAATGGCATTACAAACGGGGTAAAGATCTCCATGTTTGATATCAGTGATCCTTCGGATGTGAAGGAAGTCAGCAAGTACACACTGGATCAGTACTATTACTCGGATGTTTTTTCTGACTACCGTGCAGCACTGGTTGATCCGGAAAAGAATCTGATCGGCTTTCCGCTTTCCGGATCTGCCAACCAGTATGTGATCCTTTCTTACGATAAAGATCAGGGTTTCCAGGTACAGATGCAGGAGGAAGTCAACGGTAATTCTTATCTTGGAACCCGCGGTGTGTATGCAAACGAAAAGTTCTATGTGATCAATGGAAATGCAATTGAAGCATACCGGATGGGAGACTATGTGAAGATAGATGATCTGCTGCTATAGTGCAGCTTTGCAGAAGGAGCTGCCACTCCGCATGCTTTGTACACCATTCCACATCACCTTATACACCAAAATCGTATATAATCGAGTAGGCTGACTCCTACTCGATTCTTATACTTTGTACATCATCTCGCTTAACAGCTCGATGATGTACATTCGCCAAATGCAGATCCTTGTGCAAGCACAAATCTGCACTTGGCTCATCGTATACACAAAAACAGGTGCCCACTGGGATATATCACTAAGATATACTTACGTGGACACCTGTTTTATATTTTCATTTACCTGTTATTCCACACCGTTAAAGCAGTAGGTACATACCTGGCATGCATCAATCCCGATTGATTTGATCAGATCATCCAGTCTGTGATAACGAAGTGAAGTGAAATTCTGTCTCTTGCGGATTTCCTCCAGCATTGCTGCATACCGGTCACTGTTCGGATCCGCATATTCACTCAGTACATTGACATCATTGTCGCCTTCCCACTCACGGATGATCCTTCTTGTGATCAGATCCAGGTCTGATTTGGAACGGGAGAAGTTCAAATATTTGCATCCGTACAAAAGCGGTGGACATGCCGGGCGGACATGCACTTCTTTTGCGCCACTCTGATACAGGAACTCTGTCGTCTCACGGAGCTGTGTGCCACGCACGATAGAATCATCGATCAGCAGCAGGCTCCTGTCTTCGATCAGACTATGTACCGGGATCAGTTTCATTCTGGCGATCAGATTACGCTGACTCTGTGTTGTCGGCATGAAGGATCTTGGCCAGGTCGGAGTATATTTGATAAATGGTCTTGCATACGGAATACCTGATTCATTTGCATAACCTATCGCATGAGCAATACCCGAATCCGGAACTCCTGCAACAATATCCACGTCGATCGAATGGTCATCTCTCTGTGCTAAAAGCTTTCCACAGTTGTAACGCATTTCTTCTACACCAACCCCTTCATAAGAAGAAGTAGGATATCCATAGTATACCCACAGGAACGAACAGATTCTCATCTTTTCACATGCAGGACTTACAGTCTCCACAGATTCCGGTGTCACGTAGACGATTTCTCCAGGTCCCAGCTCTTTGTAATCTGTGTATCCAAGGTTGATATATGCAAAGCTTTCAAAGGAAACGCAGTATGCATTCTCTTTCTTTCCGATCACAACCGGTGTACGTCCGAGAAGGTCTCTGGCTGCATAAATTCCATTCTCTGTCAGAAGCAGAAGTGTCATCGAGCCTTCAACTACTGACTGCACATAACGGATTCCCTCAACAAACGAATCCTTTTTACAGATCAATGCCGCAACCAGCTCTGTAGAATTGATCTGTCCATTGGTCATAGACTGAAAATGTGTATGTCCATTTTCATAAAGATTCCGGATCAGCTGATCCGCATTATTGATCTTACCTACTGTCGTAATTCCAAAGCACCCCAGATGCGACTGGATCAGAATTGGCTGTGGATCATAATCTGAAATACATCCAATTCCAATATTTCCCTTCATTGTATCAACATCTTTTTCAAATTTTGTACGGAACGGCGAATTTTCAATATTATGAATTGCTCTCTTCCAGCCATCACTTCCGTAAGTAGCCATACCTCCACGGCGGGTTCCAAGATGCGAATGATAATCTGTTCCATAAAAAAGATCCAGATTACATGCTTCTTTTGATGCAACGCCAAAAAATCCTCCCATATCTGTAGATCTCCTTTCTTTATCCCAATGCCATAGCCTGTATTTTTCATCTATTTTTTAGTGTATCATGTATTTATGGACGGAAACAATAGCAAAACCCCGAATATATTGCAAATGGCTATAACTATTTCTAATCGTATTTATAATTGTTTGAATTTTCTGATATATATATTACAATTTCAATTCTTTCTAATTTTATCAAAATTATTTTAAAATTATATTGACAAATAAGTATTTGAGTGTTATTATTAAATCAATCCAAAAGAAAAGAAGTTCCTGACGAGAAAGGGAATTTCAAAAAGATATTTTTTTAATCTGTTACATAGTTTCATATATACTCGCCAAGAGTATAAGATGAAGAACCAGATCAGAAAAGGGTAACAAGAATAATTGTTATTTGAAGGTTAGAAAGTTTTTAAAAAGCAACTATACATTTTGGTTATGAGCGTTTTGTAAGCGGAGTGTGTAGAGAACAATTTTTAAAATTGATAATTTATAATAATAAGAGAAAATTGATATCTGACTTCTGAACAGAAAAAAGTATAAGAGAAAAAGAATATCCGGATAAAATTTTGGAACGAGAACGAAAGGAAGGAGGCTTTGACCGTTGGATATTTCATCATCTAAAACTCAATATGTTAATGGTATGGCAAATGTAAATTCCTGTGAGATGAGCCTTAACCATAGATTATAATCCGGTAAGAGAAAAGTTAATGATAAAAAGGTCGGAGTAGTAGATAAACCGGAAGCGATTATAAGATATAAAAAGATTCAGCATTTGTTGACATATTGAAGTAAATACCACAGTAATTCAAGATCAGAAAATGTGTAAAGAAACATTCATTGATAAGTAAATTTAACAGTGACGAGAAAGCTGATAAATACCAAAATTGGATTACCTGATTATATAAAATAACGAACGATCAGAATTGATCAAAATCGATTCATATGATTTCATTTTTATAAATTTTATAAAATCTGAATATCATATGAAATGCTCAAAGAACTTACAGGAATAAGAATTACTTAATTCCTCCGATATAAAAATAAAAATTACAATTGAATATTCCGAGACAGCCATTCAAAAGATGGCTGTCTCCTTTTTTTCTGTTACCAGCTCCCAATTTGTGAATTTTTTGTAATATTTTTTTAACATTTCTGAAAAATATCAGCCGTAATTTTTGACATTGACAACGCTCTATGATACACTTAGTAAGTAAAATTATAAGACTTTTGTTTTCCGTTTCTGGTACAAAAGTCAGACTTACTGAGGAAAAGTAAAATAATTAATAATAATCATATGAGGTGAGAAACGTTGGATAAATATGAATATCGCGCAAAGACAGAGCAGATGCTTGCGTATGCCGAACAGAAGTCTTACCAGAAAGCGATGTCGATTGCAGATACGATCGACTGGCGTAAAGTAAAAAATACCGCCATGCTCTCTACCGTAAGCGAAATCTATGAAAATGCGGGGGAACTTGGTAAAGCACGTGATACCTTATTTATTGCGTATGATAAAGCACCTTCCAGCAGAAAGGTTGTATACCGCCTGGGAATTATTTCTCTGAAGCTGGGACATTTCGATGAAGCAGCTGATTGCTACGAAGAATTTGTCAAGCTTGCTCCGAAAGATCCAAACCAGTACATTCTCCGGTATAAGATCTTAAAAGCACAGAAAGCGCCAGTCAAAGAACAGATTGAAGCTCTTGAAGATTTCAAGCATTCTGAATACGTTGAAAAATGGGCATATGAACTTGCCAGATTATACGCTGAAGCTGGTATGACTTCCGAATGTCTTGATGAATGTGATGATCTGATTCTCTGGTTCAGCGAAGGTACTTATGTATACCAGGCAATGGAACTTAAAATGAAATACAAACCGCTGACTCCACTTCAGCAGGAAAAATACGATCATCGAAATGATGGTATCGACCGTAAGGATTCTTCCAAGAGAAAACCTTCCTTCCGAAAATCCAAAGAACGTCCGGCACCGAATCCACGAATTGCAGACAAGGTCTGCAAAGATGTACATGTCACAGACAGTATTGATCTTCCGGATCTTCCAGAACCAATGGCCCGGACACATGCTTCCGAACCAGAAGCTGAGTCACAGCCAAAAACCCGGATTCGAAGCACTTCCGATATTTCCACAACCATTTCCGGTGCTTCCCTTTCAGATGCCCTGAAAGCCGGTGTTGCCGTTGCAAGTGGTGCAGTTGCTCCTGAATCTGCTTCAGACGATTCACAGATGACCGGTAAGATGAAGATTGAAGAAATTCTTGCCAACTGGGAAGCAACTCAGCGTGAAAATGCAAAGATTCTTGAAAAGAGCCAGGAGGAAGCTGAGAAAGAAAAAGCCCTGCGCGAGAAGAAGAAAGAAGAAGAAGAGGAAGTTCTTGGAGCTACAAAACCAATCCTTTCTGATGATATCCGCAAACTGATGGAACAGCTTGAAAATGGTGAAGAGCCTGAAATAACCGATGAAGATGCTGAAGATTTCGTTGATGATGAAGAGGATGAAGCGACTGAAAGCCCGGAAGATTCATCCAAAGAAGCTTCAGACACTGACGAGGAAGCTCCGGAAGAAAATGATTTTGAAGAAATCGTTGACTCCGAAGAAGATGATGAATCGGATGCGGTTTACGATGAAGAAGCTGAATACGAGGATGAGGATGATTCCGAGTATGACGACGACGAGGAATACGAGGATGAAGACGATTCCGAGTATGATGACGAGGAAGAATACGAAGATGAGGATGATTCCGAGTATGATGACGACGAGGAATACGAGGATGAAGATGATTCCGAGTATGACGATGACGAGGAATACGAGGATGAAGATGATTCCGAGTATGACGATGAGGAAGAATACGAGGATGAAGACGAAGATGACTACCAGATCGATGATGAATTAGATGAAGATCATAAAGAGGATTTTGATTTTGAAAAAGAATCTACTCTCGATATCAATGATCATGATTCTGACGAAGATGATGGTGATTTTGCAGACCTTGATTCCTTTGAAGATGAAGAAGAATTAGATAGCAGTGATGATTATCTTGATCTTGAATTTGACGAGAAACCGGCTCCTGAGCCAGAGAAAGAAACTTCAAAATCAGCGCCAACTCCTGATATTGACGAAGTTCTTGAAATCGAAGAACCGTCAGAAGATGAAATCACCGAACGCATGGGTAAATTCGATACCGGATTCGTTGTACAGGGTCGTTACGATCTGAGTGCAACAAGTGAGATCGGACTGAAGCTTGGACTTACTGAAGAGCAGAAGCAGCTGTTCTCTTACTTTGTACCGATCCGTGGTGTCAGTGAACAGCTTGTAGAAATCCTTGATAACGACAAACGTTGCCGTAACCGTTATGGAACTTCCCGCACAGGCAACATCCTGATCCTTGGCCGCAAGGGAAGCGGAAAAACAGTCCTCGCAGTTGATATTGTAAAAGCAATCCAGAAACAGCGCAGACTCAAACAGGGTAAAGTTGCAATCGTAACCGGTGATTCTCTGAACAAAAAGGACATCGGAAGTATCATCGATAAACTGAACGGTGGCGCACTGATCATCGAAAAAGCTTCCAAGATGAATGACAGAACCATCCGTGAACTGAATGACATGATGGATGAACAGACCGGCGAACTTCTCTTCCTTCTGGAAGACCAGAAGAAACCGCTGGAAAGAATGTTTGCATCCCATCGCGAATTCAAACGTAAATTTACTTCCAGACTGGAGCTTCCGGTATTCATCAATGATGAACTGGTTACATTCGGTCAGACCTATGCTAAGGAAAACGGATACCGTATCGATGAAATGGGAATCCTTGCATTATACAGCCGGATTGATATGATGCAGAGAGAAGATCATGCGGTTACTGTTGCAGAAGTAAAAGAGATCATGGATGAAGCAATTTCACATTCCCAGAAAGCAAATGTAAAACATCTTGTGAAACGGGTATTTGGAAGAAGCACTGATAATTCAGACCACATCATCCTGAAAGAAGAAGATTTTAAAGCATAAGATTTCTACAAAGAACGCGCTTCCGGCGCGTTCTTTTATATATGCAGACAAAACCGATAACTATAAACAAAGAGTTTTAGACATCTTACATAAGAAATGTATAAGTTGTCCAAAACTCTTTCTTTTTATCGCTATTTCTAGTATAATATTCCTAAATATCTTTGATAGAAGGTGAATGGGATGGCAGTAAAAAAAACAACAGCACAACAGACCAACACGACCCGCAAGACGGCCGTAAAAAAATCTACTGTAAAAAAACCGGCAGCTGCTAAAACTGCTGCTAAAAAGTCTACAGCTAAAAAGTCTGTAAAAACTGTAACAACAGATAAACCCGCTGATTATAGAATCGGCGAATTAGATCAATATTTATTCGGACAGGGAACCCATTATGAAATCTATAAAAAAATGGGTGCACATTTTGTAAAAGATGGAAAAAAAACCGGCGTATATTTCGCAGTATGGGCTCCACACGCCAGATCAGTTGCCGTAGTCGGTGAATTCAACGGCTGGAGTGAAGATGCAAACGTTATGAAGCGTCAGGAACCACTTGGAATCTATACCGCATTTGTTCCGGAAGCACAGCTCGGACAGCTTTACAAGTACTGTATCGAGACACAGACCGGAGATAAGCTTTACAAAGCTGATCCATTTGCGAACAGTGCAGAGTTGAGACCGGGAACTGCCTCAAGGATTGCTGATATCTCCCATTTAAAATGGAGTGACAGTGTCTGGATGAAGCACCGGGCAGAATGGGATTTCCATTCCTCACCGATTTCCATTTATGAAGCACATATCGGTTCCTGGATGCGCCATCCGGGACGTGAAGATGATGGGTTCTACAGCTACCGTGAATTTGCGCATGCAGCTACAGACTACATAAAAAAGATGGGGTATACTCATATCGAACTGATGGGAATTTCAGAATACCCATTTGACGGCTCCTGGGGATATCAGGTGACCGGATATTATGCTCCGACCTCCCGTTATGGTACGCCGGAAGATTTCGCATATATGATCAATTACTTCCATAAGAATAAGATTGGCGTAATCCTTGACTGGGTACCGGCACATTTTCCACGCGATGCACACGGACTCGCTGACTTTGACGGCACAGCTACCTTTGAATATGCAGATCCTAAGAAAGGGGAACATCCGGACTGGGGAACCAAGATCTTCGATTATGGTAAAGCAGAAGTTAAGAACTTCCTGATCGCCAACGCACTGTTCTGGATCGAACATTATCACATCGATGGTCTCCGCGTAGATGCTGTTGCTTCCATGCTGTATCTTGATTACGGTAAAGAAGACGGTCAGTGGATCGCCAACAAATACGGCAGCAATGAGAATCTGGAAGCAATCGAATTTTTCAAGCATCTGAATTCCGTTACTACCGGACGTAACCCTGGCGCACTGATGATCGCAGAAGAATCCACCGCATGGCCAAAAGTAACAGGCAAACCGGAAGATGATGGTCTTGGATTCAGCCTGAAGTGGAACATGGGATGGATGCATGACTTTACCGAATACATGAAGCTGGATCCATATTTCCGCAAAGGCGACCACTACGGTATGACATTTGCCTTAACCTATGCATACAGCGAGAATTATATTCTTGTATTATCACATGATGAAGTAGTACATCTAAAATGCTCTATGCTCAATAAGATGCCTGGTCTTGGATTTGAGAAATTCGCCAACCTGAAGGTCGGTTATGCTTTCATGATGGGACATCCTGGAAAGAAACTTCTCTTCATGGGACAGGATTTCGGACAGCTCCGCGAGTGGAGCGAGGCGCGTGAGCTTGACTGGTATCTCCTTGCCGAGCCGGAGCATCAGGCACTCCAGAATTTTTACCGTGACCTGCTGCATCTTTACACACACAACAAAGCCATGTATGAACAGGATACCTGCATGGAAGGCTTTGAGTGGGTCAATGCAGATGACAGCTCACGAAGTATTTACAGCTTCATCCGTCATTCAAAGGGCGCAAAAAAGAACCTTTTATTCGTATGTAACTTCACACCGATCGAACGACCGGAGTACCGTGTCGGCGTACCGCGCGGCAAACAGTACCGCCTGGTACTGAACAGTGATGAATTGCAGTATGGCGGAAGCGGAAAAGCCCGCCCGGCAGTATATAAAGCAAAGAAACAGGAATGTGATGGAAGACCATATTCATTTGGTTATGATCTTCCGCCATACGGTGTTGCTGTATTCGAATTTTAACATAGCAAGTCAATGCAATCTGCGCAAAATATTCATCATACGAATAATTGATTCCACCAATTATTTTCTTAACATTTCCCGGATTCGTTCTTCCAGAGTTTCTTCTGGAAGAACTCCGGTTGTATATCCACAGATTTTTCCATCTCTGTACACCACAAACGTCGGTACAATCTCAATGCCTATATACTCTGCAAGCTCTTTCGATATATCAATATCAATCTTATAAAAAATCCATTTTCCCTGATACCGGCTGGCAATCCTTTCCACAACAGGATACATCATTCCGCACTTTGGACACCATGATGCGTAAAACTCCACAATTACCGGCATCCTCTGCTTTCCGACTGTATTTTCATAATCCTTCGTGATCAATGCGATACCCATACACTTTCCTCATTTCTGCCATCTCAGGCTATGTAAAAAGGACTGGATTTAGTGGCATCCGCATTTCGGGTTTAAGATTTTATAGACTTCCTGAAAAGAATTTCTGAAACATATCAGCTTTTTATTAAATCTTGGATTCTTATAGCAAAACCCCCGCATACAATTCTGAAAATGATGCTTTTTCCGCATATCTGTTCCTTCCTGACTTCCTCTTTCTACAATATATGCAAAAAGACAGCCGATGTGCGGATTGCTCCGTATCTGCTGTCTCTTATATTGCCAGGAATCATCTTACGCACTCAGCGCCTTTATGATCTGCCTGTTGCATTTTATTCAATTGTCTTACTGGCGCATTGCGATCAGTTTATGGATCGGATGTCCCTGCCCGGAAAATTTCTCCTCGTACTCAGTCATAACATTCCCTCTGCTGAGTGTCGGATCATTGTGAAGATCATAGGTCTTCGCCAGAAGTACCCAGCCTGCCAACTCCACCTGCTCCAGTGAAAAGTCAAACAGCTCTCTGTTGTCTGTCTTAAATTCAACGACTCCGTCAAAAGCAAGGATCTTGTCATACCGCTCAAAAAACTGCTTGGAAGTAAGTCTGCGCTTTGCATGACGTGCTTTCGGCCACGGATCTGAAAAATTCAGATAAATCTTGTCAATCTCTCCGACAGCAAAAACCTCCGGCAGATTTGTCGCATCCATACAGATAAAACGAATATTGTTGACATCCTTGTATTCCTCGTCATTGTCAAAGCGTTCCAGCGCCCGAAGCAGTACGCTTGAATAACGTTCGATACCGATATAGTTGATGGATGGATTCTCCTTTGCAAGCGTCAGAAGAAACTGTCCTTTTCCCATCCCGATCTCAATATGGATCGGATTCTCCGGATTCTGAAAAGTCTCTTTCCAGGTGCCGCGATATCTGGTCTCATTTTTAATTACAAGGGGATGAGCTGTCAGATAAGCATCTGCTCCCGGTACATTTCTTAACCTCATATATCTTTCTCTTCCTTTAGTGAAAATATGTATAACCTTATTTATTTTATACTATTCTGAAATATTTGAAAACCCAAAAATATATTTTATAAGTTTTGTATAAAATATTCTTATGATATTCTCTTATTTTTTAGTAGATTTTTCCAATTTAAAGTAGTAGAATATGTATGCATTATTAAAAATGTATAAATTATTTCTAAGAAAGGAGTCGGACAATGGATCATATTGTTAAAAAGCTCTCCGAAATCGAACACGCAGCCGAAGCTGTTGTGGAACACGCGGAACTGGAAAAATCAGAACTGGAAGAACGCATTCAAAATGAACGCAATCAGTTCGACAAACAACTTGAAGATCACACCCAAAAGGAGCTGAACGATATCCACAAAGGATTAAATCGTCAGATGGATGAGATTCTTGCAAGGCAGAACCGTAAGAACCAGACAGCGATCGAAGAACTTAAAAAAGATTTTGAAGAGAAGCATACGGCATATGCCGAGAAAATTGTCAGACGTATCATAGAGGGATAGCATATGGGAAATTTACTTGCATACAGTGGCATCGTAACAAAAGTACGCGCCATGCAGGCGAAACTGCTCACTGATGAAGATTTCCGGAATATCGCCGCATTTCATACAGTAACCGAAGTTGCTGCTTATCTCAAAGAACATCCCGGATATCGGAATGTCCTTGCAGATATGGACGAAAACCGTCTTCACCGCGGTGAGATTGAGAAGCTTCTTGTGCAGTCACTTTACAGTGATTATACACGCCTGTACCGTTTTTCCGGAATGGATCAGAAAAAATTCCTGGAGCTTTATCTGAAGCGCTACGAGATGAATCTGATCAATTACTGCCTGCGTATCGTATTTAATCATTATGAAAAGCCTTTTGATCTGGATCATAAGAAAATATTCTTCGACAAATATTCGGATCTCTCCATCGATAAACTGATCACTTCGGGGAATATCGGTGAGCTGGTGGAAAATTTAAAGGGCACAGAATACTATGCGCCGTTAAAACGTCTGGAAAATGCGGAGAACCCTACTCTTTTTGATTACGATCTGGCACTGAATCTGTACTATTTTACAACCATGTGGAAGAAACGCAAAAAGATTCTGAAGCATAAGGAACTGGAAATTTTCACCAGAGATGCCGGAGCAAAGATCGACCTGCTGAACCTGCAGTGGATCTACCGTGCAAAAAAATATTACAACATGCTTCCGCCGGATATTTCCACACTGCTGATCCCGATACACTACCGGATTCATGTAGATCAGCTGAAGGATCTTGTAGAAGCACCGTCTGTCGATGAATTTTTAAAGCTGGTTACCAGAACGCCTTATCTGCATCACACCGATACTCAGACACCAGCGTCCATCGAGACGATTTACAAAGACTGCCTGTACCGTCTCTACCTGGCAGACAGAAGAAGTAACCCTTATTCCATCGCAACCGTGAATACCTATCTTTTTCTGAAAGAGGAGGAGCTTGATAAGCTTACAACTGTGCTCGAATGTGTTCGCTACGGACTTCCTGCACGTGAGACATTAACTTATATAGGAGGAACAGCGAAATGATTGTTAAGATGAAGTTCCTGAGCATTACCGGACCACGCGCCGACATCGACCGCATGACAAACCGGTATCTTTCCAAATATGAGATGCAGCTTGAAAATGCACTCACGGAGCTCAAGACAGTAGATAATCTGATGCCATTTCTGGAAATGAACCCTTACCGTGATCCACTCGCAAAAGTGACACAGTTTCTGGGATATATGAAAGACATGCCAGCAGAGCCATCCTTTGATCAGAGCGAAGACGAGATCCTTGAGATGATTCGTTCTATCAATCATGACTACATGGATCTGCAGCAGCAAAAAGAAGAACTGAAAAAAAAGAGAGAGCATATCCAGGCACGTATGAAAGTCCTGGAACCTTTTACTTCTCTGGATTTTGACCTGCATGAGATCATGCAGTACAAATACATCCGCACAAGATTTGGAAAAATCAATGTGGATTATTATCACCGGCTGGAAAAAGCGCTTCTTGAAGACATTGATGCATTATTTCTGGAAGGCTCCAGAGATGCCTCTTATGTCTATGGCGTTTATTTTGTATCGGATGCTGATGCAGGAAAGGTCGATTCGATCATGCGGTCTCTCCACTTTGAAAAAGTCGATCTGCTGGAAGACTTTGGCGGAACCCCGCTGGAAGCTTACCGGAGCCTGGATAAAGAAATCCAGAATCTGACCGATGAAATCCAGGCAGTGAAGGATAAACGTCAGGAGATGTTCCGCAAGAACGCTTCCAGACTACTCGGTGCAAGAATTCAGCTGGAACGTTTTTCCGATAACTTTGATATCCGGAAATTTGCGGCACGAACCGAGACAGACGAGCAGGAAGAATACTACATCCTCTGCGGCTGGATGTCCGAAGAAGATGCAAATGCATTTATCAAAGAGGCACAGGGAGATGACAAGGTTTATATCGTAGTAGAAGAGGACCGGGAACAGTATTTTGGAGAACCTCCTACCAAGCTTGAGAATCCAAAGCTTTTCAAACCATTTGAAATGTTCATCAAGATGTACGGACTTCCCAAGAGCGGTGAGATGGATCCGACCATTTTTGTAGGTATCATGTACAGCTTTATCTTCGGCGCCATGTTCGGGGATGTCGGTCAGGGGCTGCTGCTCTTTATCGGCGGTGCGATCCTGTATTTCACAAAGAAAATGAACCTTGCCGGAATCGTATCACTTGCCGGAATCTTCTCCACCTTCTTTGGATTTATGTTTGGAAGTGTGTTTGGATTTGAAGACATTATAGAAGCCAAATGGATCCGACCGATCAATCATATGACCACCTTACCGTTTATCGGAAAGCTGAATACCGTATTTATCGTATCGATTGCTTTTGGTATGGGAATCATCCTGATTTCTATGATCTTCCATATTATCAACGGCATCCGTGCCAAAGATACCGAAGCAACCTGGTTTGATGCAAACGGCGTGGCAGGGCTGATATTCTACGGGGCAGCAGTTACCTGCATCGTTCTTTTCATGACAGGTCACTCTCTGCCGGGTGGAATCGTTCTTGCAGTGATGTTCGGAGTACCGCTTCTTCTGATCGCACTGAAGGAGCCGCTGACGAACAAGATCAAAAAGAAAACCGAAAAAATGGAACAAAGCAAAGCAATGTTTGTCACCCAGGCATTCTTTGAATTATTTGAAACCCTGCTCAGCTATTTTTCAAATACGCTTTCCTTTATCCGTATCGGTGCATTCGCAGTCAGCCACGCTTCCATCATGGAGGTTGTACTGATGCTTGCCGGTGCCGAAAGCGGGCATATTAACTGGGTAGTGATCGTACTCGGCAACCTGTTTGTATGTGGATTCGAAGGACTGATTGTTGGAATCCAGGTCCTGAGACTTGTCTATTACGAGATGTTCAGCCGCTTCTACAAAGGCAGCGGCCGCGAATTTAAACCTTATACAGGTACTGCAAAAAATTAGTTTTTCATTTTAGGAGGAAATTATCATGACTTTAGCAACTAAACTTATTCTCATTGCCGCACTGGTTTTAAGCATTTTCATTCCATTCGGATATTACCTGCTCGGAGAAAAAAATAAAGGACGTTATAAATGTGCACTTGCCTTCAATGTTCTTTCTTACTTTGGAACCTTCCTTGTAGCAGGGATCATGCTCTTTGGAAGTGTACCGGTACATGCGGCAGATGCCGCTGCCTCAGGCGCAGGCCTTGCAACCGGTCTTGGTTACATTGCAGCAGCTCTTGTTACCGGTCTTTCCTGCATCGGTGGCGGTATTGCCGTAGCAAGTGCAGCAAGCGCAGCTCTTGGAGCTATCAGCGAGGATTCCAGCGTCCTTGGTAAATCCCTTATCTTCGTAGGTCTTGCAGAAGGTGTATGCCTGTACGGTCTTATCATCTCCTTCATGATCATCAGCAGACTGTAATCATGAAAATGTATCTGATCAGTGACAACGTGGATACTTATACCGGAATGCGGCTTGCCGGCGTGGACGGTGTCGTAGTTCATGAAAAGCAGGAGCTGCGTGATGCGCTGGAAACTGCCATGAACGACAAGTCGATCGGTATCATTCTTCTGACGGAACGCTTTGGAAGAGAATTTCCGGATCTCATCGATGAGATCAAGTTAAAAAGAAAGATGCCTCTTCTGATCGAAATTCCGGACAGACACGGAACAGGACGTAAAAAGGATTTCATTACCTCATACGTCAATGAAGCGATTGGACTGAAACTTTAACTAGAAAGGCATAGAAGGTGAGACAATGACGCTTGAAGAGAAAATAGCGCATTTACAGGAAACGGTCATGACTGAAGCCCGTTCTGAAGGGAATGCGATCATTGACAATCACAAAAAAGCGCTTGAATCTTTATTTGAAAAGCATAAAAAAGAAGCGACCGCACAGTCTGAGGTCCGTATCAAATCCGAGACCTTAAGAGCCAGAAGGCAGGTAAATCAAGCTGCGGCAAAAGCCGAAACCGAACTGAAACGTGCTCTTGGCCAAACACAGAATGAATTAAAAGTCAGGCTGTTTGATGAAGTAAAGGAGCTTCTTTCTGACTTTACAAAAACAGACGAATATCTGGACTATCTCTGCAGCAAAATCCGCGAAGCCGCACGCTTTGCAGATGGCGAGGAGATGACCATTTATATTTCTCCTTCTGATAAGGAGAAACAGACAGAACTGGAAAAACGTACCGGCATGACGATCACCATCAGTGAATATGATTTTATGGGCGGTATGCGTGCTGTAATCCGAGGCCGTAATATTCTGATCGATCACAGCTTCCAGGCGGCAGTCGATTATGAATATCATCAGTTCAGTTTTGCAGCAGGAGGTGCAGGAATTGAATAAGACAGCAACTATTTATGGAATAAACGGTCCGGTCATCTATCTGAAGGGTGACACCGGATTCATGATGTCGGAAATGGTCTATGTGGGAAAGGAAAAGCTGGTTGGCGAAGTCATTTCCCTGGACAAAGACATCACGACTGTTCAGGTCTATGAAGAGACTTCCGGGCTGAAACCGGGAGAAATCGTAGAGGCTTCCAGAAGTCCGGTATCTGTAACTCTGGCACCCGGAATCCTGAACAATATTTTTGACGGAATCGAACGCCCGCTTGAGCAGATCGCAAATGTGGGCGGCGGTGCATTTATCACCCGCGGCGTCAGCGTTGATTCGCTTGACCGCGACAAATTATGGGATACCCACATCACCGTGGCCAAAGGAGATTACCTTCATGGCGGAGATATTATAGCAGAGGTTCCGGAGACCAGTGCGATCGTACACAAATGTATGGTTCCGCCGGATGTGGAAGGTGAAGTAATCTGCTGCGCGTCGGACGGAGAATACCGGATTGAAGATACACTTGTCACTCTGCGGCTTTCCGACGGAACAGAAAAACAGCTCAACATGATACAGCACTGGCCGATCCGTAAGGCGCGCCCGACAAGCTACCGTTTCCCGGCAAGTGTCCCTCTGATCACCGGACAGCGGATCCTGGATACCATGTTCCCGATCGCAAAGGGTGGAACTGCCGCAATCCCAGGCGGATTCGGTACCGGAAAAACCATGACCCAGCACCAGATCGCCAAATGGTCTGATGCCGATATTATCATCTATATTGGCTGCGGCGAGCGTGGAAATGAAATGACACAGGTGCTGGAAGAGTTTTCAGAGCTTGTGGACCCAAAGAGCGGCAATCCGCTGATGGACAGAACCACTCTGATTGCCAATACCTCCAACATGCCGGTAGCTGCCCGTGAAGCAAGTATTTATACCGGGCTTACCCTGGCTGAATATTACCGTGACATGGGCTATGACGTAGCGATCATGGCAGACTCTACTTCCCGCTGGGCGGAAGCCTTACGTGAGCTTTCCGGCCGTCTGGAAGAGATGCCGGCAGAAGAAGGTTTCCCGGCTTACCTTGCCAGCCGTCTGTCTGCTTTCTACGAGCGCGCAGGCATGATGCATAACTTAAATGGCAGTGACGGATCCGTGACCATTATCGGCGCCGTATCGCCTCAGGGAGGCGATTTTTCCGAGCCGGTCACACAGAACACAAAACGTTTCGTCCGCTGCTTCTGGGGCCTGGACAAGAGCCTTGCCTACGCAAGACATTTTCCGGCGATCCACTGGCTGACCAGCTACAGCGAGTATCTGACCGATCTCGCCGCCTGGTACCACGACAATGTATCACCCAAATTCGTTGACTACCGCAACCGCATCATGGCACTTCTGAACCAGGAGAGCAGCCTGATGGAAATCGTAAAGCTGATCGGAAGTGATGTACTTCCGGACGATCAGAAACTGGTTCTGGAAATCGCAAGAGTCATCCGTCTCGGATTTTTGCAGCAGAATGCATTCCACAAGGATGATACCTGTGTCTCTCTGCAGAAGCAGTACAAAATGATGGAAATCATTTTATATTTATACAAACGCTGCCGCGAACTGGTAGCCATGAATATGCCAATGTCTGTCCTCAAGGAGGAAAATATTTTTGAACGTGTCATTGCGATCAAATACGATGTTCCAAATGACAATCTTCAGCTTCTTGACCAGTATCTGGCAGACATTGATGCTTTCCATGACCGCATCATGGAAAAGAACGCGTAAGGAGGGAAAATAAAATGGCAATTGAATATTTAGGCCTCAGCAGCATTAACGGCCCTCTGATCGCGCTGGAAGGCGTTCAGGATGCTTTTTATGATGAAATCGTAGATTTTGTCGTAAACGGCAAAGAACACAAAATGGGACGTATTGTGGAGGTCTACAAGGACAAAGCAATCATCCAGGTATTTGAAGGCACGGAAAATATGTCTCTTAACAATACCCACACCAGACTTACCGGACATCCGATGGAAATCGGTCTGTCCGAAGAAATGCTTGGAAGAACCTTTAACGGAATCGGTGAACCGATCGACGACCTTGGACCGATCACGGTTGAAGAGGTGCGCGATGTCAACGGACTTCCGTTAAATCCGGTCAGACGTGAATACCCTCGTAACTATATCCGCACCGGAATTTCTGCGATTGACGGACTGACCACACTGATCCGTGGACAGAAGCTGCCGATCTTTTCCGGCAACGGTCTTCCGCACGACCAGCTTGCCGCACAGATCGTAAAGCAGGCTTCTCTGGGCGGCAGCACGAATGAGGATTTCGCCATCGTATTCGCCGCAATGGGTGTCAAGCATGACGTAGCTGATTTCTTCCGCAGAACCTTTGAGGAGAGCGGTGTTGCAAACCATGTGGCAATGTTCCTGAACCTTGCCAACGATCCTGTCGTCGAGCGTCTGATCACCCCGAAGGTTGCGCTGACCGCCGCTGAATACCTTGCATTTGAAAAAAATATGCACATTCTGGTCATTCTTACCGATATGACTTCCTTTGCCGAAGCCATGCGTGAGGTTTCTTCTTCCAAAGGAGAAATCCCAAGCCGTAAAGGATATCCGGGATATCTGTACAGTGAACTTGCCACCTTATATGAACGTGCAGGAATCGTAGAAGGAGTAAATGGTTCTGTCACACAGCTCCCGATCCTGACCATGCCAAATGATGACATTACCCACCCGATCCCTGACCTGACCGGTTATATCACCGAAGGACAGATCGTACTTGACCGGAATCTTCACGGACAGGCAATCTACCCGCCGATCAGCGTTCTTCCGTCCCTGTCCCGTCTGATGAAAGACGGTATCGGAAAAGGATATACCCGGGAAGACCACCAGGATCTGGCAAACCAGCTTTTCTCTGCATATGCTAAAGTAGGAGAGGCTCGGAATCTTGCTTCCGTTATCGGAGAAGACGAGCTTTCTCCGATTGACAAGAAATACCTGGAATTCGGAAAGGCATTCGAGGAGCGTTATATCGGCCAGGGACCGAATGAAAACCGTACCATCGAGGAAACCCTGGATCTTGGCTGGGAACTGCTTAGAATCCTTCCAAAAGAAGAACTTGACCGTGTCGATACCAAGATTCTTGACGTATACTACAAAGGCTAAGGAGGGAAGTCTATGGATCCACGTTCATTTCCCACCAAGGGAAATCTGATACTTGCGAAAAATTCACTGACACTTGCCAGACAGGGATATGAGCTGATGGACAAGAAGCGGAACATTCTGATCCGCGAGCTGATGGGCTTAATCGATGAAGCAAAGGATATTCAGGAAGAAATCGATAAAACCTTCACCTATGCCTATCAGTGCCTTCAGAGGGCGAATATCGAGCACGGGATCAGTACAGTAGAAGAACTTGCCTATACAGTTCCGATCGAGGATTCTATCCGCATCCAGACGCGAAGCATTATGGGAACAGAAATCCCGAAAGTGAAGTACGAAAAAGAAAATACCAGACCAACCTATGCATTCAGTACTTCCAGAGAATCCATCGATATCGCCCGTGATGCATTCTGCCGTGTAAAGGAGCTGACACTCAAGCTTTCTGAGGTAGAAAATGCAGCGTACCGGCTGGCTTCAAGTATCAAAAAGACACAGAAAAGGGCAAATGCCCTGAAAAATATTACGATTCCGATGTATGACAATCTCGTATATACGATTACAAATGCACTGGAAGAGAAGGAACGGGAAGAATTTACCCGACTGAAAGTGATCAAACGAATGAAAAACAAATAATATTTCTGAAAAAATCATAAAATATAGAAAATATATTGACAATACACCCGTTTTGTTATATAACTTATAGAACAAATAAGATTACAAAAGCAATAGATTTTACAAATCAGGGGGTGAGCATATGACTTTTTGGAAAGTATCCGACACCAGAATGAACTGCCTTATCACAGAAGCAGAGATTGCCGCACTTGGCTACTCACTGGAAGATCTGACACAAGACAGGGAGCGTACCGAAGAATTTTTGAATCTTCTTCTCAAGAAAGGGAAAGAAGTTCTTGGGCTTAACACAGACAATGGAATCCAGGGATTTTACGGTGCATTTCTTCCTGACCGGAGCCTGATGCTGTCGATCTCCTGCCAGGCTGAGAATTCTCTGGAATCCATCCAAAAAGATGGTTCTGAAGCTTCCGGTATGTTGATCGAGCCTGACAGCAGTGAAAAAGAGACCGTTCGCTGGCAGATTCTCTTTCCAAGTCTGGATAATGCAATCGACTTCTGCAAGATCCTTGGATACGGCCAGGCATCAGAAAGCCGTCTGTATAAAGATGACGGTGTCTACTACCTGATGGTAGACTTCCCGAATACAGAAGACGGCAATAAAAAGGCTCAGCGCATCGTATCCGCCGGTGAATTCGGTGGCATGGTCGAAAAAGATGCAATTTCTGAAGCTTATCTGAATGAACATGAAAAATGCCTCCTGAACAAGGATGCAATCAATATTTTATGCAAGATGTAGTAGAAGGGGACTAAAATAGTCCCCTTTTTAGTACACGAAATAGATTTTCCTTTATTTTTCCACAGATCCTGTAACTTTCCGCAAATGAAATAAACGATTACTTTTACATATGTCTCCATCTGTAGAAACAGATCGTGAAAAAAAGAGCACCGTCCCCGATGCTAATTCATCAAAAACAGTGCTGATACTGCGCCTTCAGGGATTCGAACCCTGGACAAATAGATTAAGAGTCTACTGCTCTACCAACTGAGCTAAAAGCGCATACATTATTCGGTTTTCCGTAACGCAAGATTTATTATATAAGACAGCTATAAAAAATGCAAGCTTTTTTTTCATAAATTTTAAAATTTTTTTAAATAGATTTTTTTGCTGAAAAAGAATGTGCCAAAGCACATATAAAAAAGATCATGTGTACCGTCCAAAATTCGAACACATGATCTTTTTTGTGTACCTTTTAGGGTGGTTTTTTTCTTATCCTACATAAATTTACTGATATATCCCTGTACAAAGATAAATAATACAATCAGCGGCAGGATATAGCTTACATAAAATTTCGCCCATTTCGGGAATTTCAATCCTTCTCCGGTATCCGCTTCTTTCAGGAAGTTCTTCCATCCCCATCCATAACGGCTTGTACAGAACAGAAGATAGATCAGACTTCCAAGTGGAAGCAGGTTATTACTTACCAGGAAATCCTCCAGATCCAGTACTCCGGAACCTTTTCCGAACGGCATAAATCCACTCCATACATTAAATCCGAGAACACAAGGCATGGAAAGTACCGCCACAACCACGATATTGACGATTACAGCCTTTTTCCGGCTGCATCCGGTCAAATCAATGGCAAAGGATAAAATGTTCTCAAAAACGGCGATTACGGTCGATACCGCAGCAAAAATCATAAATAAGAAAAATAAGGCTCCCCAGATTCTTCCGCCTGCCATGGAATTAAATACATTCGGAAGTGTGATAAAGATCAGACTCGGACCTTCTCCCGGATCCACCCCATATGCGAAGCATGACGGGAAAATGATCAGACCCGCGATCAAAGCAACAAAGGTATCCAGAAGTGTTACCAGGACTGCTTCTCCTGTAAGACTGCGGGATTTGTCGATATAGCTTCCGAAAATAGCAATTGCGCCGATTCCAAGGCTTAATGTGAAGAAAGCCTGTCCCATAGCGGCAA
Source organism: Bariatricus sp. TF06-38A (assembly GCF_027690675.1). Taxonomy (NCBI): domain Bacteria; kingdom Bacillati; phylum Bacillota; class Clostridia; order Lachnospirales; family Lachnospiraceae; genus Bariatricus; species Bariatricus sp. TF06-38A. Next base: position 57,098 of record NZ_JAQFCE010000001.1, on the reverse strand, counting down.
AAATCGTGTCAAATAAGCCATATTCCACGACTTTGTGGAAATCCGGTGCCAGATAGAAGTGAAGCCCCTCAGAAGCCCCATCAAGCGTTACAGAACGTACTGCAAGGATCAACATCAGTGCAAGCAGAAGCAGCATCATAACCTTTGTGATCTTTTCCACTCCATTTTGAAGCCCCATTCCACAAATTGCAAAACATCCAACAACAACAATGATCATAAAGAAAGTCATTGTTCCGGGTTTTGCAAGCATATCGGAAAACACACCTGCAACAGCGGCAGTATCCTTTCCCTCAAATTCACCAGTCATCATCTTGATGAAATACTGGACCATCCAGCCTGCAATTGTTGTGTAGAACATCATCAGCAGATAGTTTCCGGCCATAGCTCCATACTTATACCAATGCCATTTCGTTCCTTTTGGCTCCAGCCGGTCAAAGGAAAGCGCCGCACTTACTTTACTGGCTCTTCCGACAGAAAATTCCATTACCATGATCGGAAGTCCAAGAATCAGTAAAAATGCAAGGTAAATAAGAACAAAAGCTGCTCCACCATATTTTCCTACAATATAAGGAAAACGCCAGACATTACCAAGACCGATCGCACATCCTGCAGAAATAAGGATGAATCCGAGTCTTGAAGAAAATTTTTCTCGTTGCATAAAAAATCCTCTCATTCTATTAAATTGTGGATAACTTGCCGAAATGATACTTATCCACATTTTTCGACAAGCTTGTGGATAACTTTTTTTCAGAATATCCACAGAGGAATTATACTGAATTACTGGGAAATTGTCTATGATTGTTTATATTTTTATTGGCGAAGCCACCTGACAATTTTAATTTTCCCCTTTTTAGTACACGAAATCGCCAGATGTGTACCTTTTGGGGTGAAAATTTGTATGTATATATATATTAAAGATAACAACAGCTTATTAAAATTCCTTTGTTTATATTAGGAGGGCTGAAAAAGCCCGTGGTTGACGCATTTCGGGGCATATTTTGTGTACGGAAACGGGGGAGGTTGTTTACTTCAAAGGGCAAAGAGGTGTACATATATGGGGGTTGTTGTTTACTTTGCGGGGTTACGCAGTGTACTTGAAGGGTTGGCGATTTTACCTTTTCTGTACACAAGTGTCGAAAAAATTAAAAAAAAGGCTTTACAAGAGGGGGGTTCTTGTATATAATCAACCTAGACGTACCGTTTTGGTACACAATTTTTATCAAAAAAGGTACCTTAATGGTACACGAAAAGAACAATACACACCTTAAACGTACACAAAACGTAAAAAAAGACAGAAACCCCATTTTATGGGGTACTTTTTAGGGGAGGGTGTTCCTTTTTGGTACACAAATCCCCAATATAAAGGGGTTGGTTACCCCGAATGGTACACAATAAGGGATTATATGGGGCGTAGAGGGGATTTTAATACACCTCAAAAGTACACAATAATACAGAAGAAAACAATTAAGGGGTATGAGCGATGAAGGAAACACAGAAAAAACCAAAAGAGAAACAACTGCTGGATCATGATACGGTCTCCCGGTCCAATGTGCTGATCGAAAGTAAATCCAGTACATCATTATTTGAAAGAAAGCTTCTTAATATTGCAATCGCAAAAGCATATGTAGAAGACGGTGAGCTGATCGCAAAGGTTTCCACCAAGGATGTTAAGAATTATCTTCATATAACAGGAAACTCCATCTATTCTCGTCTGAAAGAAGTATCAAAAGAGACATTGGGACATGTAGTAAGTATCGAGGACGACGAAAAAGAGAACTTCATCATGTTCAATGTAGTGAATAAATGTGAATATAGAGATGGCGTGTTTACAACCAGATTTACTAAAGAGATGAAACCTCATATCTATAACCTGAAAAAAGACTATACCCGTATGAGTCTTGATGTATTGTGCTCTTTTAAATCCCTGTTCACAACCCGTGTTTACGAAATCCTGAGAACCCAGTATTATCGTTTTGACAGGGAACAGTGTGACCAGCTGATCGTACCGAGACCGCCGAAGAATCCATACACGATCGCAGAGCTTAAATTTACACTGAATGTAGTGGATGCAAATGCATCTAAAGCAGTAAAACGTCTTGTTGAGCAGGGACGTTTTGAAGAAGCGCTTGCAGAGATTAAGGATGCACCGTTTGAAGATTGGCGTAATTTTCGTAGAAAAGTACTTGAAGTTGCGAAAAAAGAGCTGGAAGAATCCGAGTATTCCGAGATCTGCTTTGATTATGAGCCGGTTAAGAGCGGGAAGGGCGGAAAGGTTACAGGAATCCGTTTCTTTGTGAAGAAGAATCCGAAGTGTATCCATCATTCAGATCTTCAGCGTATGCCATCCGGAGAAGACGAGGGCGAAGAGATTGCGCCAAATGTACTGGCTGCAAAGAAAACTCCGGTTAATGAAAAACTGATTTTAGAAGTTGCCGATATTTTTGGAAATGAACCGATCACGATTCAAGAGATTAAGGTGCTGCTTCAGGTATCCGATAACCAGCCGGATGTGATCCGGAAAGCTTTTAAGCTGTCACAGGAGCAGGCATACATCAATAATCTGGTCGGATGGCTCAGAAAATGTATCGAAGAAAAGTGGTATGAGAACGAAAAAGTATCCAAGTTCAAAGGAAAGACGCTGGAAGAAGCGCAGATGACACTGGATCTTTATCAGGAATACATAGAAGAGCGCGAAAAAGTGAAAAAAGAGTAGGGTATTTTCTGCGAAAAGCAGAGTTATTACCTAAATGGTACACAAGTTAAGTGGAAGAATGTGTCCCTGGGATGCTATTTGCAAAGAGGCAGGTAGCATCCCGGGGATTTTGTGTATACGATGAGCCAAGTACAGATTTGTGCTTGCACAAGAATCTGTACTTGGCGAATGTACATCATCGAGCTGTTAAGCGAGATAGTGTACAAAGTATACGAATCGAGTAGGAGTCAGCCTACTCGATTGTCTTATTTTATGATGGAAAATTAAATTAGATGTTGGGGTCCAAAGGTATTTTGCCCCTGGTATCTTAAATTATGGAGGAACGGAAGAAGATTATGGAAATAAGAAGATTACTGGATTTTTTAAAGACAGCGGAACAACTGAAATGTAACACCAGACATTCGTATACTTCAAGTGGCAGGTTGGAGAGTGTGGCAGAGCACAGTTGGCGGCTGGCTTTGATGGCAATGCTGGTTGGGGATGAATTTCCGGAGCTGGATATGGATAAGGTGATAAAAATGTGTCTGATCCATGATATGGGTGAGGCGATCACCGGAGATATTCCGGCATTTGAAAAGACGGATAAAGACCGAAAGGTTGAGAATAAAAAGGTGGAGCAGCTGACGGATATACTTCCGGAACCGGTCCGTGCAGAATGGAAGGCATTATTTGAAGAGATGGAAGCGATGGAGACACAGGAGGCGAGGCTTTATAAATCACTGGATAAGCTGGAGGCGCTGATCCAGCATAATGAGGCGGATATCTCGACATGGATTCTGTTGGAGTATGATCTTCAGATGACGTATGGGAATGAAGAATGTAAGTTTACGGAATATATCCAAAGGCTTCGGGATGAAGTGAGGAAAGATTCCAAGCGGAAGATTGAAGAAAGCAAACAGAAAGACTAATAAAAAAGAACGTAACAGATTATATCAGGAAAGATAAAATTTGTTACGTTCTTTTCAGTTTCTGGGAAGTCAAAGAGATTACATGCTTAAGATGCACATTTTTTCGCAGAAACTTAGATTTTATGAAATAAAAAATTTTCATAATAGTTGCATTGGAAATGTAATACTGCATATTCATGCTTTATCCGTAAATTTTACGGGACAGCTGGTTTGCAGTATTTTTCATATATTCCAGTAAATCCGTATTTTGTAATTTATCGGTAATACGGGAAGTTGCACCGGATACACTGATTGCAAAACCTGGTTTTCCAGGTGCCTGAAATACCGGAACTGAAACACAGGTAAGACCGATTTCTATTTCGTCGTTATCCATTGCATAACCATTGTGGCGGATTTTTGCCAGTTCTTTATAGAGTGGCTCGCGCTCTGTAAGTGTGTTGTAAGTACGCGCTGCAAGTGGAAACTGAAGAATCCGATCACATTCTTCTTCTGATTTGTAGGCAAGAAGACATTTACCTACACCTGTACAGTGCATATAATTTTTGACGCCCATTTTTGTGTTGATGATAATAGATGAGTCGGATTCGACTTTGTCCAGATAAATCACACTTGCATTTCCCGCATCAATCGCACTGTGAACTGTTTCCTGATAACGGCTGGCAATACTTTCGAGATAAGGATGAGTGATTCGTACAATAACATTATTCATACGAAGAGCTGTGGAAAGTGAAAGAATCTTAGGACCAAGACAATATTTCTGATTTTCGTTGTTCTGCATAAGATATCCTAATTCCGTAAGACTGTTTACGATACCAAAAGCCGTGCTTTTGTTTAATCCTGTTTTTTCTACAATCTCCTTTAATCCCAATTCCGTAACTTGGTTTTGAAACAGTTCTAAAATCATGGCAGCGCGTTCTAATGACTGAATCATTTTTGTTGTTGCCATAAAATTTTCCTCTTTCTTTTTCTTAAACCGTATCACGATTAGAAAAAAATATCAATGTTTTTCCAAAAAATATTAAAAATATTTTTGTGAAATATATTCAAAAAAAACATTTTACTTTAGTAAAAAATTAACATTGACGACAAATAAAAAACGCAATATTATTTAAAACGTAGAACAGAGTTCTATAATGCAGAACACAACGAGGAGCAAACTGCGCAGGCTCTTTGGTGTTATAGATTCTTAAATGAACCGATCATTTAGGAAAAAATGGATAAGAAACTCATATATTTGACAAGCAAACAGGAGGACAAAAAATGGAATTCAGAAGTAATGAAATCATGCACGGAGAGGATGCTCCTTTTTATCGGTCACTTTTTAAATCAATGGGATATTCAGATCATGAACTGGATCATCGCCCTCTGATCGGAATAGCAAATACATGGAATACATGTGTTCCGGGACATTTTAATTTAAATCAGGTTAATGAATTTGTAAAAAAAGGTATTTACAGTGCAGGCGGAACGGCAGTTGAATTTGGTACGATCGGATGTTGTGATGGTGTTGCTCAGGGACATATCGGAATGAACTATATTTTACCATCCAGAGAAATCATTTGTAACTCAGTTGAAGTAATGGTACAGGCGCACAGACTTGACGGTATTGTACTTTTAGCTTCCTGCGATAAGATAGTTCCGGGAATGCTGATGGCTGCTGCAAGACTTGATATTCCTGCAATTGTATGTGTCGGTGGACCAATGCTTGGTGGAATCGAATTTGATGGACGTAAATCAGACCTGACTTCAATTGATGAAGCAAAAGGAATGTGTGCAGCTGGGAAAATTGCAGAGTGTGAATACAAAGCACTGGAAAATACAGCATGTCCAAGCTGCGGATCCTGCTCATTCCTTGGAACAGCAAATTCAATGTGCTGTGTATCAGAAGCATTAGGAATGAGTCTTCCGGGCAGTGCATTAATCCCGGCACCGTATGGAGAACGTCTGAGATCTTCATTTGCAGCAGGCGAGGCAATTGTAAATCTGGTAATGAAAGGCATTACAGCAAGACAGGTAATCACAAAAGAATCCATCCGGAATGCAATCAAAGTTACAATGGCAATCTGTGGTTCAACAAATGCAGTTCTTCATCTTTCCGCAATTGCAAATGAAGCAGAGCTGGATATGAATGTTGTGGAAGAATTCCGTGCCCTTAATAAGACAACTCCTCAGATAGCAAAGGTCAACCCGGCGGCAAAATGGGATATGGAAGCATTCTACAGAGCAGGTGGAATCCCTCGGGTAATGGATCATCTGGGAGAACTTCTTGATACAGAGTCTATGACCTGTACAGGAAAAACAATTTCAGAAAACCTGAAAGAGTATACATACAGCTATCCGGAAAATCCGGAGATCATCAAAACAGTAGAAGAACCATTCTCTACAACAGGCGGTGTTGCAGTACTGGATGGAAATCTTGCCCCGCATACAGCAATTTCAAAACCGGGAGCAATTGATCCGGCATTGCACCGTTTTACAGGAAAAGCAAAATGCTATAACTCAGAAGAGGAAGCAGAAGAAGCAATTCTCGGAGGAAAGATCGAAAAAGGTGATGTTGTCGTAATCCGTTATGAAGGACCAAAAGGTGGACCTGGAATGCGTGAAATGTTCAAGGCTATGAAGTACATGTATGGAATGGGACTTGCAAAATCAGCAGCTCTGATCACAGACGGACGTTTCTCCGGTACAAATAATGGATGCTTTGTCGGACATATTTCACCGGAAGCAGCAGAGGGAGGACCTCTTGCAATCGTAGAAGACGGTGATGAAATCAGCATTGACGTAATCGATGGAAAACTGGAGCTTCATGTTTCGGATGAAGAAATTGAGAGAAGAAAGAAAGCCTGGGTAAGACCGGAAAAACCAATTCCGAACGGTTATCTCAGATTATATTCAAAGGTTGCATCTTCAGCAGACAAAGGCGCAATTATCGAGTGTTAATTTGACTGGGGAAGCCAGGGAAAAGCTTCCCCACATAAAGAGAAATAGATGGACGAGACAGGAAAGGAATATAGTGATATGGCAAAATTTTATACGGCAGTGGTAACAGTTTTTCATGAAGATGGAACACTGGATTATGAGGGAAATAAAGCAGTATATGAACATTTGATCCAGGCAGGAAGTGACGGTATTGTTCTGATGGGAAGTACCGGTGAGTTCTGCAGCATGACAATGGACATGGCAAAAGAGCTTACAGATCTGGCACTTGATACCATCAAAGGACGGATGGATGTCATCGTTGGCGCATCAAGAATGATCCCGGAAGAGAGTGTCGAGCTTGCAAATTATGCAATGGAAAAAGGTGCAGATGCAATTATTATGATCACACCATATTACTTTAAACTTTCAGATGCAAGCATTGAAGCATTTTATGATCAGACAGTTCCGAAGATCACTGGACCGGTTTATCTTTATAACTTCCCGGGCTGTACAGCGCATGAATTATCACCGGAACTGGTACTTAAACTGCGTCGTAAATATGATAATATCAAAGGCTGCAAGGATACGGTAAAGAATTTTGAACATACCCGTAAGTTATGTAATACATTGCTTCCGGAATTCCCGGATTTTGAGATTTACAGTGGATTTGATGAATTCTTTGTTCATAATGTGTTATCCGGTGGATGTGGATGCATTGGTGGATTAACCAACATGTGTCCGGAGCTTTTTGTGGAATGGACAAAAACCCTGAATGAAAAAAATTGGGATAAAGTCGCTGAAATCCAGAAGAAAGTAAATCGGATGATGGAAATGTTTGATATTTCAGCACCATTTCTTACTGCGGTAAAGAGAGCAATGCAGATCAGAGGAATCATTTCAGAAGAATACGGAAAAGCACCGCTTGTAATTGCATCTGAAAAGGAAGATGAGAAAATAAGGCAGCTTTTAAAAGAACTTGATATCTAAATACGGAGGGACAGAAAATGACAATAACAACTTTGGGGGCTATATTAGGATTAGTTGTTGCAATTATCCTTATTATTTACAAAGTACCACCGGTATATGGAATGATGGTGGGCGCTCTTGTCGGAGGTCTTGTAGGTGGAGCCTCACTGGCTGATACGGTATCTTATATGGTAAGTGGAGCGAGTGGTATGGCATCCGGAATTATGCGAATCATTGCAGCAGGTATGCTTGCAGGTTTTCTTATAAAATCCGGATCTGCAGAGGCAATTGCTCATACAATTGTAAAGAAAATGGGAGAAAAATATGCGCTTCTTGCAGTTGTACTTGCAGCCTGGGTTTTACAGGCAGTGGGTACATTCGGAGATGTAATTGTAGTAATTGTTGCACCTATTGCACTGGATATTGCGGTACGTACAAAATATTCGAGAGCAGCAGCTTCAATCGCACTGATCGGTGGTATCCATGCCGGAAATATTGTGTCGCCGAATGCAAATACAATTGCACTGGCAGAGAACTTTAATATTCCGCTTACAACAGTAATGATCGGTGGATTGATTCCATCAGTTGCAGGACTGGTATTCAGTTATATTTTTATGAAAGTTCTTAGAAATAAAGGAGAAATGATTGATCCGTCAACGATTGAACATTCTGAAAATACAGAAAATCTTCCTTCTTTTGGACGTGCGATCATTGGACCTGTCTGCACGATCGTACTGCTGATGCTTCGTGCGCTGGTTGGAATTACAATTGATCCAATCATTGCACTTCCGGTTGGTGGTATTGTTGGAACGATTGCAACCGGACAGGCAAAGAAGATGATGGATTTTGCATCAACAGGTATTTCACGTATGAGCAGTATTGTGTTACTTCTCCTTGGAACCGGTACGATTTCAGGAATTATTGCAAACTCTGCATTAAAGACAACACTTGAAAATCTGGTACAGGCATCTGGAATGCCGGGATATTTGTTAGCACCTATTGCCGGTATTGTTATGGGTGGTGCAACTGCTTCATGTATCGCGGGTGCGACCGTAGCATCTCAGGTATTTGGATCTACGATCGTTTCATTTGGTGTGACAGGAGTTCAGGCTGCAGTTATGATCCATGCTGGATGTTGTGTATTCGACTGTCTGCCTCATGGAAGCTTCTTCCATATCAGTGCAGGAACATTGAGAATGTCTATTAAAGAAAGACTGAAAGTGATTCCGTATGAATCTTTAATCGGATTTGGAATGACAGTTGTGGCGACAATTGTATATGGTGTAATTGGATTTACATTTTAAAGTATTTGAGCCGGGGCGAATGTCCCGGCTTATTTTCTATATATGATAAGTAAAAATTTAATTATAAATCGGGGTAACAGGATTCGAACCTGCGACCTCACGGTGCGCAGTTGGCAGAAAAAATGGCGTAAAATCAATGGTTTTAAGACATGATATTTCAAAGGTAATAAAAAAGGTAATAAATCATATTTGAGAAAGGAGAGCTTTTGTATATATGCTAATAATAAGGAATGATGCAAGGATATTGTAAAACAGTGTATTTACATGATTCTTTATATAAAAATTAAACTATATAGAGTAATAAAGAAATATGCTTTAAATTGGAAAATACGAGCTTATAAAAGCATTATAAGAATAATATATATTTAACAAAAAATTATATCATATTATTTAAAAAAAATCAAGAATAGCTATTGACAGTTTTTTTGTTATCTGATATAATACATTTATATTCAAAATATACTATCTTTCTTTAGATAGTAAAGTAAACATCTTTGATACTATTCAGTATCACAATTTCCAAACAAAAGGTTGTATAAAACAGAATAAATAAAATAACAGAAACCCCATGGTAGTGTGCTGTTCTGTATTTTTGGTGTTTGCAAAGAGAGCAAACAAAAAAGACCACTCGAAAAACGCCAAAAGAAGATTGTTTCTCCGTAAAAAAATCTTTTTAAAAAAGGAGCTAATGCTTTCTACAGGGATTTACCAACTCTGTACTTTAAGTATTGGCTTTTTTTAATGCAATAAATAAAAGGAGGCAGAACAGAAAAAAAAACATGGGTAGAAAGAAGAAAAATAGAGTTTATGTCGGTTTGGATGGACTGGACATAAAAGTGAATACGACAAAGATTTTAGAACAAAATTATATATGTCTTTTTGACTATCTTTTTATATCTTCTTAAATGTCCGCAAAGCCTTATTTTATAGGCTCTACGGGCATTTTGCTTTTGTGGTAAACCTCACATATCTAGGTCTATCTTCTTATATTTTCGCTATCAAGCGTGGTTAAAATCGTGGTAAATACTTC
>NZ_JAQFCE010000001.1:46742-47248 GCF_027690675.1 Bariatricus sp. TF06-38A | reverse complement strand
TATTTTATCGGCTCTACGGGCATTTTGCTTTTGTGGTAAACCTCACATATCTAGGTCTATCTTCCTATATTTTCTCTATCAAACGTGGTTAAAATCGTGGTAAATACTTTTATGCGATTAGACGCTGAACCTCTGATTTTGCGGTATCTATGGACGCATGAGCATACCAGTTCATTGTGATACTGATGTTTGAATGCCCCATGATATACTGTAAATCTTTTGGGTTCATGTTCTTGCTTGCCAGCCTTGTGCAGAATGTATGGCGTAGCGTATGCGGTGTGATATGTGGCAAGGGATTGTCCTTGTGGTGCTTGTTGTATTTCTTTATCATACGGACAAATAAGGCGTTGTAATCAATCGCAACTTTGGGCTTGCCTTTATGATTGACAAATAGGAAATTGCTCCGTCCGTCTATCACAAATGGTTCTGCCTTTGGGTGTTTCTTCATAACCCGTTGAAATGCCTGTATTGTTTCTCTGCTTAATGGCACTTGCCTTATTCCGCTC
>NZ_JAQFCE010000001.1:46317-46732 GCF_027690675.1 Bariatricus sp. TF06-38A | reverse complement strand
CATTGTGATACTGATGTTTGAATGTCCCATGATATACTGTAAATCTTTCGGGTTCATGTTCTTGCTTGCCAGTCTTGTGCAGAACGTATGGCGTAGCGTATGTGGTGTGATATGTGGCAAGGGGTTATCCTTGTGGTGTTTGTTATATTTCTTTACCATACGGACAAATAAGGCGTTGTAATCAATCGCAACTTTAGGATTGCCTTTCGGATTGACGAACAGAAAATCTTTGTATCCGTCTATCTCTATCAGTTTCCCTTTTGTGCGTTTCCTTATGACCCGTTGAAATGCCTGTATCGTTTCTCTGCTTAATGGCACTTGCCTTGTTCCACTCTTTGTCTTAGGCGTTTCAATATAATAGCCCTGTTCCTTGCTCTTTAATAACTGGTGGTCGATAACCACAACCTCATTCTTG
>NZ_JAQFCE010000001.1:46031-46307 GCF_027690675.1 Bariatricus sp. TF06-38A | reverse complement strand
AAATCAAAAGGGTTTTTCCTTACACAATCGTCTTGTATGGCGATATAGAATGACGCTTTTAACGAGCGTTTATGGTTGTTAATGGTGTTATAGGAAAAGCCTTTGTCTTTCATGCGTAACGCCCATTCCTTAGCGTCAGAGGGTTTTATCGTATCAATGCTCCTAGCACCTAACTTATCCTCTTTCAATAACCGCATGAGTTGTTCCCGTTGTTTCATTGTGCTTTTCTTCACATTTGCCCTTTGTGCGTTCTGTTTGGCATAGAGTTGACAAAGT
>NZ_JAQFCE010000001.1:39390-46021 GCF_027690675.1 Bariatricus sp. TF06-38A | reverse complement strand
TCCTGTCTTTAACAGTATCAGCACATCATCATAATACTTGTGATACACGTTATCCGTCTTGATGAATGACAGTAAGGCTTGTTCCTGTTCCTCTGTCAATGCTACTTTCTCTTTGGTATCATTTTCTATGATTTCACTTAACTTGAAATTAAAAGGGTTTTTCCTTACACAATCGTCTTGTATGGCGATATAGAATGACGCTTTTAACGAGCGTTTATGGTTGTTAATAGTGTTATAGGAAAAGCCTTTGTCTTTCATGCGTAACGCCCATTCTTTAGCGTCAGAGGGTTTTATCGTATCAATGCTCCTAGCACCTAACTTGTCCTCTTTCAATAACCGCATGAGTTGTTCCCGTTGTTTCTGTGTGCTTTTCTTCACATTTGCCCTCTGTGCGTTCTGTTTGGCGTAGAGTTGGCAAAGCGTCATTTTCTTGCCTGTGCTGTCGATACCGTCCTCAATATCCCGTCTTATCTGCTGTTCCAGTTCACGAAGTGAGAGTTTTTCCCGTTTTCCCTTTGGTGTCGGGTCTGTGGGTGTCAATCTCCAAGCATACACATATTTTGTGTTTCCAAATGCGTCCACATATTTATATAAGTATTTTCCGTCTGTTCGTTGGCTCTCTCCAGTATGCAGGATACGTCCTTTGTTATCCCGTCTTTTTTCTTTCATGGTGTCTGCTCCTTTCCTTGTTGGAAAGAGCCTTGATATGACTTGTATTCATCATAACACATACAAGGCTCATTTGCATTAGATTGCGTCCAATTTATCAATAACCTGTTCAAACTGTCGGCGTTTAATCTGTATGCGGTTGCCATTCATAATGAGCCAGCCAGCGTCCTTGTTTTCCTCTGCCAATCGTCTTAACTTGTTTTCTCCGATACGGAAATACTTTGACGCTTCTTCAATGGTAAGGGTGTATTTTTCCCATACGGGAATATCGTTGTTATTCATCAGATACCCCCTTTCCCATGTTTCGTGTCATACTGGATATAGGGGATAAGGTCGGTGCGGTTTATCCTCTGTAAATGGGCGGTTAATTTACTGGAAAGGGAATTGCTGTATCTTGCCTTATCAAGCATAGTTCCCACTTTTTCCAGTCCACCTAATGCGTCATGTTCTTCCAAGAAGTAAAAACTTTTGACAGCGGAAATCACGCCACCCTCTGTGAGCCATTGCTGTGTTTCCTCAAGGGAATTTTGCTGTTTTGGTACTTGCAGTTTCAAGACTTCCACAGCCCCTAAAAAGCGTTCCCAAAATCGACACGTTTTCCACCTGCTTTTATTACTTTCGTTTCTGTTTGGCACGACAAAGCGTAGGTTGTTTGCCAGTAGCCCGAAAGCCAGTTCCCCAAGTTCCAGCGGTCTGTCCTTGAATGTCATGGCAAAAGCATGAGCCTTATCATCACGCAGTTGCATTTCTGTCCGTTTCCAACTGCCGACTTCCTCAAGCGTCTTATTATGTTTTGAACAGACTTCTTTATCCTTATCATAAAAGCGGTAGGATAATCCAGATTTTCCAGCACCGATATAAACAGTCTTTGCGGTGTCGAAATCGTCAAACTTGCTTTCATCAAAGTGGTAGCCCTCACTGTTTGAGATAAATTCCTCTTTTTCGCATTTCTTCTTTATCTGCTCAATGGTAAAGAATGGCTTTTCGTTCTTATCGTCAATGGCAATATCAAGTCTTGTGAAATGGAAATTATCCAGTCCGTATCTTCGCTCGCAACGTCGGAACATATCCCCAAAGGTATAATTCCTACTGTCGAGAATACGGAAAATATCATCACAACCTCTGCCAGTCATAACAAGATAACAGCCTAGCCCCTGTGGGTTGTCCTCTGTCTTTCTTGCGTCCCCCGATACATAAATATCTCCAATCTGCCAGCGTGCTTGATAAGTCTTGAATTTTATCGTTGCTGGATAAACATTGAAAATGTCAGTCGGTAAACCTAAAATGTGCATGATGATATCTTCTGCGGTTGTAGTATCAAATACAATGCTGATGTAATCAATCTTAACGGATAAATTTTTGTGTGTAGTTATAGTGCATTAGTCCTTTCGTACTTCCCGTTTATTTGCGGGGTAAAAATCGTGTTTTTTCCTTTATTTATCACAGTTTCTAGGTACTATGACATGTATGCGCAGGGCGGTGTTACATATACGCCCTTTATGAACGCCTAAAGGCGTTCCCTTTCTTCCTGTGTCTGATCCGTTCTTAACGCTCACGAGCCTTGTAAGGCTCGTGGCTAAACGGAACAGCCCCAGTCAGAAACCTTATTTTCGGTCTGATAGTCTATGCTTATTCATGCTATCAAAATGAAAATACATCTTTTCTATGCTTACTCAAGCGTGTGATTGACCCTAGCGTGCTTAATCACTCTATCTGATACGATAATAACGCCATTAGAATTACTTGTCAAGAAGTTTTTGTTGACTTTTAGATATATATTAAGTATGATATGCTTATAAATACCAAGAAAAGCAATGAAAGGAGTGTTTATACTAAGTCATGGAGCATTACGAAAAGAAAATCAGTTTCTTAGGAGAGAACATACAGACCATAAGAAAGCATAGAGGAATGAAACAACAGGAACTTGCGGACAAAATCGGTATCAATATGCAGAGCCTTTCCAAGATTGAACGTGGCGTGAATTATCCTACCTTTGATACGCTGGAAAAGATAATGGACGTGCTGGGAGTAACACCCAATGAATTATTGTCGGGAGAATGGAAGTATATTGACCACACCGAACCATATATCATGGATATTATCAAACGGGAACAAGACTTCAATGTTTCCTTAGATTACCTGTCTGAAAATGAATTTTTCGATGATGAAAAAGAATGCACATTTTACAAGGCATATAAACTCATACAGTATATCCATAACTACATTACCAATGAGGTTACGGAGTTGGAAGAACTTATGGAAATCAAGCAGTTGATACAGCGTCAAAAACTGGAACGCATGATAAAAGTACATAAGGAAATGCGAGGGTTAGACCGATACAGAGAACAGCCCAAAGAGTATAAATACCATGACCCTTATGATGATTGGATATTTCGTCAGCTTGCGGATATAGACAACAGAAACAACATTCCCGACACTTCTCCACAAGTAGACTTCAATGAAGCAGACTATGAAGATTATCTAAAGGCGAAATGGAACAGAGGTCTTTAATTTCCTCTTGCATGGAAGATACAGCAAACAAAAAGCCCAGTAAAGAGTGCAAAGCACCACCAATGGTGGCAAGGCTCTTGACAGGGCTTTTTCTTTTCTGTTGTGGGGTAATCAAGAGGAAGAAAGAAAAAGTGTGCATTTTTGTTCCATAAATGCTAAGGGTATGCTGATTTTTATTGTGGCGGATATATGGAACTGTTATAATATGGATATGAAGAAAGCGACAAATTTGAAAGTGTTAATAATTTTCAAACAGCCTCATTGCATGGAAATAAGAAACAGACTATCCTTAAAGTAGGAGGTGGCACAAATGGCAAATGAAGATAAAAAAGATTTTAATGCTATGTTGCATGATAGTAAGGATATGCCAAAATTTCAAATTATCATAGACCAGAAAAGTATTGAGAAATATGGTGGAAACAAAATGTATTTTGCTCCCCCGATTGACTATGACAAAGTAATGAAAAAAGTTCCGTATGGTAAAGTGATTACGGTTGGAAAAATACGAGAACACTTTGCAAAATTGAGTGGTGCAGATTTTACAGAGCCGATTACAGCGGGTATATTTGTTTCTATTGTAGCGTGGGCGAGTTATCAGCGTTCCGAAGATGAAACACCCTATTGGAGAACATTAAAAGCAAACGGAGAATTAAATGCTAAATATCCAAATGGTATTGAAGCACAGAAAGAAAAATTAGAAGCAGAGGGACATACCATTATTCAAAAGGGGCGTAAAAATATACGATACTATGTAAAGGACTATGAAAATTCTCTTTTTGATTTGAAATAGGCAAATTCTATTTCACAATTTCATATCTCTATACACAAAGCAGTTAGTCTTAGGATTGACTGCTTTTTTCATACCTAAATTTCAGATTGGAGTGATGAAATGGTGTTTGTTAGAGCTGTTCAATAAGATTATCGGTGCATAAAATTTTATTGTGGTGCAGATATGAAAATGATATAATGTGGATATGAAGAAAGCGACAAACTTGAATTTGTCGAGCTGGTTAGTTCGAGATAATTTTGAGTTTGTTAAGATGTGGTGCACTTGATGGAATCACAGGTACGACATCATATTATGGAGGATGAAATAGATGATAGGTTTGATTGTTGCGAGGTCAAAGAATAATGTTATAGGCAAGAATGGTAATATACCATGGAAAATAAAGGGAGAACAAAAGCAATTTAGAGAGTTAACAACGGGTAATGTGGTTATTATGGGGCGAAAGTCTTATGAAGAAATCGGTCATCCGTTGCCTAATAGAATGAATATTGTTGTTTCCACCACAACAGAGTATCAAGGAGATAATTTAGTTTCAGTTAAATCATTAGAAGATGCATTATTATTGGCTAAAGGACGA
Organism: Bariatricus sp. TF06-38A; assembly: GCF_027690675.1. Taxonomy (NCBI): domain Bacteria; kingdom Bacillati; phylum Bacillota; class Clostridia; order Lachnospirales; family Lachnospiraceae; genus Bariatricus; species Bariatricus sp. TF06-38A. Next base: position 41,477 of record NZ_JAQFCE010000001.1, on the reverse strand, counting down.
GATGTATACATATCTGGTGGATATGGACTATTTAAGGAAGCTTTGCAAATAGTAGATAAAATGTATATCACAGAAGTAGATTTAAATATTGAAGATGGAGATACATTCTTTCCAGAATTTGATATCAATGATTTTGAAGTTTTGATAGGGGAAACACTTGGTGAGGAAGTGAAATATACGAGAACATTTTATGTAAGGAAAAATGAATTGAGTAGATTTTGGATTTAGGGTGTTTTCATAAATATATTGCTTTTTATGCATATATAAATTGTTGTAAGACAAATTCCAGTTTGAAAAGGGGAAATGAAAAAGTGGCAATTTCAAATATAAATACAATTATTAGTAATGATATTCAAAAAGTTTGGAACATTGTTTTAGCTGTTGATAAATATAACTCATGGCGAAGTGATTTGAGCAAAACAGAAATAATAAATGACAAACAATTTATTGAATACACAAAAAATGGATATGCTACTACATTTACCGTTACCGTTGCAGAACCATATAAACGCTGGGAATTTGATATGGAGAATAGCAACATGAAAGGTCATTGGATTGGTGTTTTTATAGACAAAGGGAATGAAACACAAATAGACTTTACAGAAAATGTGATACCTAAAAAGTGGTTTATGAAACCTTTTGTAAAAACCTATTTGAAAAAACAACAAAAGCAATTTGTTCTGGACTTAAAGAAAGCATTGGAATAATAAAATTCAAGATTGGAGGGTTGGAAATGGCTTCAAGTAAAGATTATTTACAATTTGTTTTAGAACAATTATCAGAATTACAAGAAATAACATATCGTGCAATGATGGGAGAATTTATTATTTATTATCGTGGAAAAATCGTTGGCGGTATATATGATGATAGGTTACTTGTAAAACCAACAAAGTCTGCAATTTCTTATATGCCGACAGTTACTTATGAAATTCCATACGAAAACGCCAAAGAAATGTTATTGGTGGAAGAAGTTGATAATAAAGATTTTCTGACGGGGTTATTTGATGTGATGTATGATGAACTACCAACGCCAAAACCTAAAAAGAAAAAATAAACAGCTTCTAGTTTACAATTTCATATCCATATACACAAAGCAGTTAGTTTTAGGATTGACTGCTTTTTAAAAAGACACCATTTAGGTGTAATGATGTCTTTTGGGTGTTATTTTATAGGTCATATCAAGGCTCATTCAATCGTGGTAAATTCGTGGTAAAATGAGTTTTTTCTATACTTCAAAATACTTGAAAGTATAGTGTTTATGCGGATAATCGAAAATTAGATATAAAATTTGTCCACAAATTATTATATTTTTTATAACAAAAGCAATGATGAAATAGGACATTTACAAGCGGTGAAAGATGGGTATTTATTACACTTGTGTTTACCAAAGGTATTGAGAAATGATAACACAATTCCATTTTGTAAAGAAGATTTCAAACATATTGAAAATGTTTTAGCGTGTGTGCAGACACAATTAGATAGTCTGTTCGGTAACGATATTTATGAAACAATGGTACGAACGGCTGAGGTAAATGCGACTGCGGAACTTTCAAACATAACAAAAACCGCACCTATATTAAAATTACTTGCAACAATTCTTCTGACGAAAGGCGAAAAACTATTTATTTGTGCGACAGGAGAACAAACAGGAAAACGATATGAAGCTGTGAAATGCTTATGTTCTGGACAGCAGATTGAATCTATTAAGACAGCGCAGTTATCAAATTCAAGAGTGAAATTAAAGCTATATGACAAGTCCAAAGAACAAAATATAACAGACAAAGGACTGTTACGAATTGAGTTTATTTATTCATCCAGAGGATTAAAAGTAGCAAGAACAGGGAGAACGCTTGCAGAGTTTTTAAAACCAGATTCAATCTTATCTCTTTTAAGTTGGTATCGGAAAGACTATAAAGATTTACTCATAGCAAGATATTGGAACAACAACGATCGCTACAGTTTAAATGATGGGTACAGTGTACCAATATACAAAGAGATGGTTGAAGTCATTTACAATGATTTAGTCGCACATGAGGGACAACCACTATCTGTTGCCCTTATCAATAAAAATCTGATAGAGATTGATT
>NZ_JAQFCE010000001.1:0-39380 GCF_027690675.1 Bariatricus sp. TF06-38A | reverse complement strand
TGAAAGTATAGTGTTTATGCGGATAATCGAAAATTAGATATAAAATTTATGATGAACTATCTGTGTAATTTTATACCAAAATCTTTGTGGATTTTTCTGGATATCAAAATAGATATCTACTTTTCGCCACATAACTTGTTGCATACAGCGGCAGTTATGTGGCTTTTTATATATCGGGCTTCTGCCCTTTTTTAAAGATTTTGTACCTTATGCTTTACATTTATCAGGAGGAATGTTTATGAACCAGACTTACATGAAAGAAAAACCGATTCTGCCGCTTCTGCTTTCCATGGCTCTGCCAATGGTGATCTCAATGATGGTCAACTCTCTTTATAATATTGTTGACAGCTATTTCGTTGCACGGATCAGTGAAGAAGCAATGACTGCTCTGTCCTTAGTCTACCCGATCCAAAATTTTATCACCTCAGTCGGTGTCGGCTTTGGAATCGGGATCAATGCTGCCATTGCCTTTTTCCTTGGCGCCCAGGATCAGAAAAAAGCGGATGCAGCTGCCACACAGGGACTTTTTCTCTCTGTCATCCACGGTATTGTTCTTACCGTAGTCACAATTGCCGTAATGCCGCTGTTTTTACAGATTTTTACAAAAGACGTGACCGTTATTCAGATGGGAAATGCCTACTCTCGGATCGCATTTGGATTTTCCATTGTAATCTCTCTTGAAATTACCTGGGAAAAAATTTTCCAGGCAGTCGGACAGATGCGCGTGTCCATGATCTGCATGATGAGCGGATGTATTTTCAATATCGTACTGGATCCACTTCTGATCTTCGGAATCGGACCGTTCCCGAAAATGGGAATTGAAGGAGCCGCACTTGCAACCGGTCTTGGTCAGGTTGTCACACTGATACTGTACCTTGCCTTTTATTTTACCAGACCGCTTCCGGTGAAAATTCATAAAAGCTGCCACATAGACCGTGCCATGGCCGGACGGCTTTACGCGGTTGGAATCCCTGCCACTTTGAATATGGCACTTCCATCCCTGCTTATCACCGCACTAAATGGGATTCTCTCCGCCTACTCCCAGGTTTACGTGGTGGTGCTCGGAATCTATTACAAGCTTCAGACCTTCCTGTATCTTCCGGCAAATGGAATCATCCAGGGAATGCGTCCGTTGATCGGATACAACTACGGTGCCGGTGAGACAAAGCGTGTCCACAGACTGTTTGCCGATACCCTTTATCTGAGTCTTGGGATCATGCTCTTTGGTACCGTTTACTGCCAGCTCTTCCCGGATTCACTGATCGCACTGTTCAGTTCTAATCTGGAAACCATTCATGCAGGAGGAATGGCACTTCGGATTATCAGCCTCGGATTTTTAGTTTCTTCCGTGTCCATCACCAGCTCTGGTGCACTCGAAGGACTTGGAAAGGGAACACCGTCCCTGCTCATCTCACTGTGCAGATATACGATCATCATTATTCCGGCCGCATTTATCTTAAGCCGGATCTTCGGGGCTTCCGGAGTCTGGTACGCATTCGGAATTACCGAATTTGCAACTGCTGTGATCGCCTATATGACTTACCGGCGGGCAACCATAAAAAACTAGGCATATCTGCATCAAAAAGTTCTACTACTTTTTCGATACAACAAAAAACCGTAAATCCGGATTTGCTCTTTACAATACTGCAAATCTCCGGATTTACGGTTTTTAATTTTCTCTTTATTTTACTTTTCCATCCCAGTCCGACTTTTTATTTGCAGACTATTCTTCTTCGCTGATAATATGTCTCGCAACATAAACACCACTTGCAGATGCATGGGACAGAGAATGTGTAACACCACTTCCGTCACCGATCACATACAGTCCCTTATGGCAGCTTTCCAGATTCTTATCGATCTCTACTTCCATATTGTAGAATTTTACTTCCACACCATAGAGAAGGGTATCGTCATTTGCTGTACCAGGTGCTACCTTATCCAGAGCATAGATCATCTCAATGATTCCATCCATGATTCGCTTTGGAAGAACCAGACTCAGATCACCAGGCGTTGCTGATAAGGTTGGTGTTACCAGACCTTCTTCAATACGCTTTTCTGTACTTCTTCTTCCACGTACCAGATCACCAAAACGCTGTACGATCACACCACCGCCTAGCATATTGGAAAGTCTTGCGATACTTTCACCATATCCATTACTGTCCTTAAATGGCTCAGAGAAATGCTTTGCAACCAGAAGGGCAAAGTTGGTGTTGTCCGTCTTTTTTTCATTTCCTTCATAGCTGTGTCCGTTTACTGTGATGATACCATTGGTATTTTCATTTACTACAATACCGTTCGGATTCATACAGAAAGTACGCACATTGTCCTCGAATTTTTCTGTACGGTATACGATCTTGCTCTCGTAAAGCTCATCTGTCAGGTGTGAGAAGATCACTGCCGGAAGCTCTACACGAACACCAATATCCACACGGTTTGATTTGGTCGGGATTGCAAGATCCTTGCAGACCTTTTCCATCCATTTGCTTCCGCTTCGTCCGACAGAAACCACACATTTCTTACATTCATAAGCGCCATTTTCACATATAATGCGGTATCCGCTATCAGTGATCTCGATTGTCTCAACCGGTGCATCAAAGAAGAAGTCCATTTTATCCTTCATCTGATCATAAAGATTCTGAAGAACGACGTAATTGATATCTGTTCCCAGATGACGTACAGATGCATCCAGAAGATTCAGCTTGTTCTGAAGACAAAGCTTTTTAAATTTTGTTCCGGCTGTGGAGTACAGTTTTGTCCCTTCTCCACCATTTTCCATATTGATCTCATCGACGTACTTCATCAGCTCAACAGCCTGTTTTTTACCGATATACTCAAATAAAGTTCCGCCAAAATCATTGGTGATATTGTATTTTCCATCTGAAAATGCTCCGGCTCCGCCAAATCCGCACATGATTGAGCAGCGTTTGCAGTTGATACAGCTCTTTACTTTTTCGCCATCAATCGGACATTTTCTCTTTTCCAGCGGATAACCTTCTTCAAATACTGCGATCTTGCAGTCTGGTTTCTTTTTCATCAACTCATAAGCAGCAAAAATTCCGCCTGGTCCGGCACCGATAATAATTACATCATACTTCATCCGTATATCTCTCCTTTTATTTGCATGATAAAATATAATTTTCACTAAATTGCCTGTGTCATAAATATAGACTGTAATATATGTGCAATTCTATACTATGTCACATAATAAAACTGCCGCATATCTGTCTGTATCCAGATGATTCTGCACGGCAGTTGTTCTTCTTTTGCACAACCTTTCATATTTTAAGAGAAATCTTTCTTTTCGTCAAGGTGTTTCTTTCTTTTTTGTATGAATTTTGCATGAATTTATTTTGTTTTTTATATAGATTTTGTTATATTTTTCATTATCCAGTTTTTATATTTGCACTGTCAAAAATCTTTCTGTTTCTATATTGCTGTTTCTGCTACCCTTTTCATTTTCTGGCGGATTTACAGCTTCACGATGGTCGGCTCATGTTCCATTGCCGGAATAATCTTCTCCACCAGATCTTTTGTCCGAAGTCTGAGACTCGATGTATTGATGCATGGATGACATCCTATATATTCTCCTGTAAGCACATCTTCATCGATCAGAAGCCGTACCATCCTGTCCTTATCATTCATCAGTCCAAGCACACTTAAAGATCCCGGCGTGATGTCCAGATATTGTTCCATATACTCCACTTTTGCAAAAGAAAGTCTGGACGAACCAATCTGCGCTGACAGATCCTTTGTTTTAAACACCTTATCCCCCGGAAGCATCAGTAAATAAAACTGTGTCTCCTGTCGGTTGCATAAAAGCAGATTCTTGCAGATCGTCGCCTCCAGCGTCCGGTCGATTTCCTCGCATGCCTCCATTGTCATTGCGGCTTCATGGTCGATTCTCTGGTATACGACTCCAAGCGAATCAAGGAAGTCATATACGCGGATTTCCTTGTCCAATCTGCCTTGTGTGTCTGTTGGTCTTCCGTTTACTAATTCCATGTAGTTCTCCTCCGTCCTAGACTTTATTCTTTTTAAACATTTCATTCTCTGCATACTTGTATAGCAAATGTTCATCGCGGTGTAAGATTTTTCCAAACAGCTCTATCTCTCCATCAGGGTATCCTTCTCCCCAACAAGCTAATTATATCATAAGTCCTTTTATATCAAATATTTTTCTATCAGATTCTCTATTATCTTTGAATTCAATACATTTTGTTCTGTCTCAAAAGATATAATCAACCGATCGCCTGGATATATATGATTTATTTGATACAATTCTATTTTTCGCACAGCTGCTCTTGCATAATCCTGTTTATCCATCATTCCTTCATGTTCCCAATATATTTCCCGGTAAGTCTTTCTTGACAAAAATGTAAAATCTGGATACACGGTACCATACCCTTTCAGATGAAGTGGCTTTTCATATTTGTAAAGAATATTCTTTCTATAAAAATAATCTGCTAATATCTTCTCTGACTTTGATCTGACACGTTCTCCCTTCTCAGTAAGAATTAATGGTGTTCCCTCCTTGAACTCTTTCCCCTGATATTCTTCTTCATACCATTTTGTAAGCAGCTGATCCCATGTTGGTTCGATCGGAGTTACCAGTAATTGTCTCGCTTTATTCATAGACGTATAAATTTTCTCAATTTCATCATCCGAATAATTTTTTGTTATTTTCTTTATTTGTTTAAGCCTTGTTTCCCCTTTTTTTATCACCGCTTCATTATAACCTTTTTGTGCAAGACGTCTCGGCAACTCTTTTTCATCTCTTGGAATGTAAATTCCTTTGCTGTCATTTATGCATTGATAATAACGTGGCTTATTTTGATCTATCGAAATTCTAAGGTGTCCTTCTGGTTCTGTACTTAAGTTAGTTTTAGCTTGCATAACGATTTTCTCCAAATGTTTTTGCTCTTGGAGAAGCATATTTTTTAATTTATACATAGACTATCCCCCTTTATTTGAAATTGTTTTTTATCTATCGTTTTATTTCTTTTTGATTTATTTTCGTGTTTCTAATTTTCCAGTCAAGTTATTTCCAGAATTTTCTTGATCTATTTTCTAATTTTTGTATTCCAGTCAAGCAATTTTCAAGATCTTCTTGATCTATTTTTAAGTCTTCAAACATACGGTCAATCTATTTCCTGAGTCTTCTTGATCTGTTTTCAAGTTTTAGCTTTTCCAGTCAATCTATTTTCGTTTTTTCCTTGATTCATTTTCAAGTTTTTAAAGTTACAGTCAATCTTTTTCTACAATCTTCTTGATTTGTTTTTAATTTATTGGATTTACAATCAATTTATTTCACCAATTACATTGACCTAAGATTTAATCATTTGATATATGATCAACATTTCCTGTCGCTTCCATTGATTTACTTTAGATATTTGTGGATTACAATCAATTTTCTTCTTCATCACAATTGATTTATTTCTTATTCCATAGAATATCATCAATTTTTCTTTCCACTATTATTGATTTGTTTTAGATTTTAATAACTTGCAATCATCTTACGCTCTTCTAAAATGATTTTATAAGAATATTTCAGATTTAATTGGTTCATTGTATCATATACATTTTAAAAAAAATAGTGATTTTTTTATTTTAGCGCAAATTTAATGTTTTTAAATTTTAACGATATAAAATAAAACTCACCCTGCAAATTATATTCCTTGCCACAGCAATCATCAAAGTCTCCTAAAATTACAGACTTTGACTTGTTTCCATGAAACATGGAATGCATTCTTTACCTAAAAAAATATTCCCGATAGAAAAATCCCCCTGACATCCATTTCATAGATATCAGGGGGATTCTATTATTCATTATTCGCTATAATATCTGTATATGCTTATTTTGCATTCTTCTGAGCGATTGCAGCCTGAGCAGCAGCCAGACGAGCGATCGGTACACGGAATGGTGAGCAAGATACATAATCAAGACCAATGCTGTTGCAGAATTCTACAGAGCTTGGATCTCCACCATGTTCTCCACAGATACCAACGTGAAGTTTCGGATTAACCGGTTTTCCGAGTTCGATAGCCATCTTCATAAGTTTACCAACACCTGTCTGGTCAAGTTTAGCAAATGGATCGTTCTCGAAGATCTTAGCGTCATAGTAAGCGTCAAGGAACTTACCAGCATCATCACGTGAGAATCCGTATGTCATCTGTGTAAGGTCGTTTGTACCGAAGCAGAAGAAGTCAGCTTCTTTTGCGATGTCATCAGCTGTAAGAGCAGCTCTAGGAATTTCGATCATTGTACCAACTTCGTACTCAAGGTCGCTTCCTGCAGCAGCGATTTCAGCGTCAGCTGTTTCTACTACAAACTTCTTAACATATTTAAGCTCTTTGATATCGCCAACCAGCGGGATCATGATTTCCGGTTTAACATTCCAATCCGGATGAGCTTTCTTAACATTGATAGCAGCACGGATAACTGCGCTTGTCTGCATCTTAGCGATTTCCGGATAAGTTACAGCAAGACGGCATCCACGATGTCCCATCATTGGGTTGAATTCGTGCAGAGAGCTGATGATTGCTTTGATCTGGTCAACAGATTTGCCCTGTGCATCAGCAAGTTTCTTGATATCTTCTTCTTCTGTTGGAACAAATTCATGAAGCGGTGGATCAAGGAAACGGATAGTAACCGGATTTCCTTCCAGTGCTTCATAAAGTTTTTCGAAGTCTCCCTGCTGTTCCGGAAGGATCTTAGCAAGTGCAGCTTCTCTTTCTTCTACTGTTTCAGAGCAGATCATTTCACGGAATGCATCAATTCTGTTGCCTTCGAAGAACATATGCTCTGTACGGCAAAGTCCGATACCTTCAGCACCAAGTTCGCGGGCTTTCTTAGCATCAGCTGGTGTATCAGCATTTGTACGAACTTTCATAGTTCTGTACTTGTCAGCCCATCCCATGATTCTTCCGAATTCACCTGCGATTGTAGCGTCTACAGTCGGGATGATTCCGTCATAAATGTTACCTGTAGATCCATCAAGAGAGATTGCATCTCCTTCATGGTATTCTTTTCCACCAAGTGTGAATTTCTTGTTTTCTTCATCCATGTTGATGTCACCACAACCAGATACACAGCATGTTCCCATACCACGTGCAACAACGGCTGCGTGTGATGTCATACCACCACGAACTGTCAGGATACCCTGAGCAGACTTCATACCTGTGATATCTTCCGGTGATGTTTCAAGACGTACAAGAACAACTTTTTCTCCTCTTGCAGCCCATTCTACAGCATCATCAGCTGTGAAGACGATCTTACCACAAGCAGCTCCTGGAGATGCTCCAAGTGCTTTAGCCATCGGTACAGCAGCTTTCAGTGCAGCAGCATCGAACTGTGGATGAAGCAGTGTATCAAGGTTACGAGGATCGATCATAGCAACTGCTTCTTCTTCGGTTCTCATTCCTTCATCAACGAGATCGCAAGCAATCTTAAGAGCAGCCTGAGCTGTTCTCTTACCATTACGTGTCTGAAGCATGTACAGTTTACCATGTTCTACAGTAAACTCCATATCCTGCATATCTCTGTAATGTGTTTCCAGAGTCTTGCATACTTCTTTGAACTGCTTGAATGCTTCTGGGAATTTCTGTTCCATTTCTGAAATGTGCATTGGTGTACGAACACCTGCAACTACGTCTTCTCCCTGAGCATTTGTAAGGAATTCTCCGAACAGTCCGTTATTTCCTGTAGCTGGGTCACGTGTAAATGCAACACCTGTACCACAGTCATCACCCATGTTACCAAATGCCATCATCTGTACGTTAACAGCAGTTCCCCATGAATACGGGATATCGTTGTCACGACGGTATACATTTGCTCTCGGGTTGTCCCATGAACGGAATACGGCTTTGATAGCTCCCATTAACTGTTCCTTTGGATCTGTCGGGAATTCAGCACCGATTTTTTCTTTATATTCTGCCTTGAACTGGTTAGCTAATTCGTGAAGATCTTCTGCTGTAAGTTCAACGTCCTGTTTAACGCCTCTTTCAGCTTTCATCTTGTCGATCAGTTCTTCGAAGTATTTTTTACCTACTTCCATAACTACGTCAGAGTACATCTGAATAAATCTTCTGTAGCAGTCCCAAGCCCAACGTGGGTTGCCTGATTTTTCAGCAAGTACATTGACAACGTCTTCGTTAAGACCAAGGTTCAGGATTGTATCCATCATACCAGGCATAGATGCTCTTGCACCAGAACGAACGGAAACAAGAAGTGGATTCTCTTTATCACCGAATTTCTTTCCTGTGATTCCTTCCATCTTTGTAATAGCTTCCATGATCTGAGCCATGATTTCTTCATTGATCTGTCTTCCGTCCTCATAATACTGAGTACAAGCTTCTGTTGTGATTGTGAAGCCCTGTGGCACTGGAAGACCTAAGTTTGTCATTTCAGCAAGGTTAGCGCCTTTTCCACCAAGCAGGTTTCTCATATCGGCATTACCTTCTGTAAACATGTAAACCCATTTTGTTGCCATTTTACAATTCCTCCTCGTTATTGGTAATTGATATATATAAAACTTGAAAATCACAGTCAGACTGGTAACTGTCTGCTCTTTTCATATCTTATATCGCCCTTAAAAAACGGATTTTACCGCACTAATATTGTAAATGTTTTAACTGTGATAGTCAACCCTTATGCACTTTTTTTCGTACAAAAAAAGTGAATTTATCGAAGAGTTCAATTCCTTCAAGTGATTTCTTCTATAAAAAAAATCTCCGTAATTAAATTTCTTTTATATACTATAAATTTTGTTATTATCAGAAAAAACTCAGGCAAAACCGGACTGTATCCATTGTTTTGCCTGAGTTCTTTTCATCTCTTACATATTCAGAAGGAATGCTCTGTATCCCTTTACTGCTTCATACACATCAGCTTTGCTGCTGACTTCATAAGGTGCATGCATGGAAAGTACAGCAACACCGCTGTCGATCACTTCCATACCATAATTTGCCATAATATATGCGATGGTTCCGCCGCCGCCTACATCGACTTTACCAAGTTCTGCGAACTGGTAAGTAACGCCTGCATCGTCCATCACCTTGCGCAGTCTTGCAAGATATTCTGCATTTGCATCATTGGATCCGCTCTTTCCGCGGCTTCCTGTAAACTTGTTGAATGCAAGTCCCTTTGTAAAGAAAGCGGCACTTCTCTTTTCAAATGCTTCTGCAAACATCGGATCATAAGCAGCGCTTACGTCAGAAGAAAGCATTCTTGAATTAGCAAGTGCACGGCGTACCTTCAGTTCAGATTCACCTTCTGTAAGTGCAACAAGCTCTGCAACTGTATTTTCAAAGAAACGAGAATGCATTCCTGTTGCTCCGACGCTTCCGATCTCTTCTTTATCTACTAACAGACAGCATCCTGTACGCTTTGCATTTTCCACATCCAGCATAGCGAACAGAGAAGTAAATGCGCAGACTCTGTCATCCTGTCCATAAGAAAGGATCATGCTGCGGTCAAATCCACAATCTCTTGCCTTTCCGGCCGGAACAATTTCCAGCTCAGCCGATGCAAAATCCTCTTCTTCGATTCCATAGTTCTCTTTTAAAATATGAAGTACGTTAGCCTTGATCGTTTCTTTTTCTTCTTCATCAAGTCCCTCCGCTTTATCAAGTGGACTGTTTCCAATCAGAAGATCCAGCTTTTCTCCTTCGATCACTTCACTTGCTTTCTTTGACATCTGGTTTGCTGCAAGATGAACAAGAAGGTCTGTAATAACAAATACCGGATCAGACTCTTTTTCCCCAATGCTGATCTCTTCTACGCTTCCATCTTTTTTCGCAACAACACCATGAAGTGCCATCGGTCCTGTTACCCACTGGTATTTTTTGATTCCACCATAATAATGCGTATCCAGATAAGCCATTCCTTCACTTTCATATAATGGATTCTGTTTCACATCAATACGTGGTGAATCGATATGAGCTCCAAGGATATTCATACCGTTTGAAAGCGGTTCTTCGCCCATACGGAACATGGCAAGCATTTTTCCCATGCATACCGCATATACTTTATCTCCTGCTTTCAGGCTCTTTCCTTCTTTCAGAACATCTTTGATATCCTGATATCCTGCTTCTTTCGCCATCTCAACCGCAAGCTTTACGCATTCACGCTCTGTCTTTCCGGCATCCAGGCAGGCTTTGTACTTTTCATTGATTTCATGAAGTTCTTTTTTGGCAGCTTCATCATAAGAGCTCCAGAGATTCTTTTTTTCTTCCATTTCTATACCTCTCTTCAATTCAGTTGGGATTCCCCACAATGCTTTCAGTATAACCCTCTCCCGATAAGAAGTCAATTATTACCCTTTAACTTTACAAGCATTTCCGTCATCGTTTCCTTCAAAACCGGATGCCGTTTATGCGGTGCGATCTCACACATTGGTCCAAGCACAAATTCCCTGTTCTGCATATCGATATGTGGTATACATAAATCATCCTCTTCAATGATCTGATCCCCATAGAAAATGATGTCCAGATCCAGTGTTCTCGGTCCCCATCTGCGGATCCGCTTTCTTCCGGCTTCCTGCTCAATTCGGTGTAACAGCTCCAGAAGCTCATGCGGGGTAAGCAGTGTTTCCATTTTCAGTGCCCCGTTCAGGAATTCATCCTGATCCGTCACGCCATATGGCTCGGTTCCGATCAGTTTCGATACCTTCAGGACTCTGCAAAGTTTTTCATTTTTCAGCTCTTCTACCGCATTCTCAATGTATTTTTTCTTATCACCCATATTCGATCCGAGTGCGATAAACGCTTCATTCCAGCAACGTTCAATCTTCACAGAAACCGTCTCAAGCGGCAGTCCTACCGGTGCCCATGGTTTCTTTACTTCCACCATGACTTTCCGGATCTTCTCATCAAATAATAAGATTTCTTCTGCAAGCTGCTCTGCTACTGCTTCGATCAGCCTGTAATTCTTCTCTTCCATCTTTTCTTTTATCAGATGGGAAATGGTTCCGTAATTCACAGACGCTTCCAAGTCATCCGTTTTTCCCGCCTTGCGTGTATCCACATACAAAATGCAGGAAACCAGAAACTTCTGTCCCAGTCTGTTTTCTTCCGGATACACCCCATGATTTGCAAATATTTCCAGGTTTTCAATTTTTATCTGATCCATCTTTTTCTCCTGCTTACTCTCTTGCCAGAATCACTTCTGTCATCTTGATCGCTCTGCGGTTTTTCTCAGCATCATGAACGCGCACAAATCCATAATGACTCTGTACTGCCATCACGGTTGTGACAAGAGTTCCTTCTTCTCTTTCTGTTACCGGCAGATCCAGTGTCAGACCGATCATGGATTTTCTGGAAGTTCCAAGAAGCATCGGATATCCAAGTCCGTTAAAAAGATCCAGATGCTTCATCACATCCAGGTTCATCTCGTAGGTCTTTCCAAATCCAACCCCCGGATCCAGCATGATCCGGTCATCTTCAATCCCAGCCGCTTTCGCTGTATCTACACACTTCTGCAATTCTTCATACATATCCTTCAGGAAATCCTTGTACACCGCCTCATTTTTATTATGCATCAGACAGCATGCCGCATCATATTTTTTCACAAGACCTGCCATCTTTTCATCGTACCGGAATCCCCAGATATCATTTACCAGATCTGCCCCTGCCTGAAGTGCTGCCTCTGCCACATCACTCTTATAAGTATCAATCGAAACCGGCACATCAAAATTCTTTTTGACAGCCTCGATAACCGGCGCAGTTCTTGTAATTTCTTCTTCTGACGTAATCTGCTGGTGTCCTGGTCTTGTGGACTCTCCTCCGATATCCAGGATATCGGTTCCGCCTTCTAAAAGCTCTTCTGCATGACGCATTGCCGCATCATAACCGTTCCACTTTCCCCCGTCCGAAAAAGAATCCGGTGTCACATTCAGTATTCCCATAATATAAGTATGTTTTGCTGTGTCAAATTCTTTATTCCCAATTTTCATTTTGTTTCCTCGTTTTCTACCAGATGATTTTCTGATTCTTCTTTTCTCCGCTCCAGTTACAGTCCTTCTCAGCTGGACACGTATAACACGCACGGGAAATCTTATCTGCATCATAAAGGATTTCTGCAAGCTGCCACTTATCCTGCCCTGCATTTTCTGTCTCTTCTGCATTGCCCCGGTGACTTAAAATTGCAAAAAGAATCCTGTCCGACTCCTCCTTTGTAAATCCAGTCTCTTCCAGAATCCTTTTTGCAATTTCAGCACTCGCTATCTCATGAGGAACTCCCGCCTTATATTGCTGCCATTTCCCGATGTCATGAAGTAATGCCGTCGCATAAATCTCTTCTTTTCCAAAGGCATATCCACGCTCCATCGAAAAAATATACATCAGACGTGCCACGTCCAGAAAATGGTTCATATCATGATGGCAGAATATTCTTTCCTTTTCTGCATCTTTATTCTTTACCAGTCCTTCTATAAAAAGAGGATGCTCATATATTTTCCAGATTCTCTGCATCCTCCTCTGCTCTTCCAGTTTTCGTTTTATTTCCATCGCACTAACCTATCATACGAAAAAACATGTTCTGCAGCTTTTCATTTTCTTCAAATGCACCTCTTGTAACAACACTGACCGTCTTGCTTCCCGGCTTCTTGATTCCACGCATGGTCATACACATATGCTCTGCCTCAGCAAGTACCATTACTCCCTTTGGATGAAGATTCTCCATCAGGGCATCCGCGATCTGTGCTGTCATCTGCTCCTGCAGCTGAAGTCTTCTGGCAAATACTTCCACAGTCCGTGCAAGCTTGCTAAGTCCCACTACCTTTCCATCCGGAATATAGGCAATATGAACCTTTCCGTAAAATGGCAGCATATGATGTTCACACATGGAATAAAACGTAATATCTTTTTCCACAACCATCTCATTGTTTTCTGCTGTAAATGTCTTTTTCAGGTGTTCCGCTGCATCCTCATTCATTCCGCCACAGATTTCTTCATACATTCTTGCAATCCGGTCCGGTGTCTCAGCCAGTCCTTCCCTATCCGGATCTTCACCGATTCCTTCCAGTAAAAGACGGATTGCCTGTTCTACTTTTTTATGATCTACCATAATGTTCTCTCTTCCTTTTTTCTTTCAAACACGTTTGTTTCCCGTTCAAGTCTTATCACTTCTCCCAGATAAGATAAGGAACCAAACACCAGAACAACATCTTCTTTCCCACATTCTGCTTTTGCTTTTTCAAGCGCATCTGCAATGTTCTCTGCCGGTTCTGACTGTACGTTCTTGGCCTTTAATACTTCACATAATCTCTCTTTTCCCAGATTCCTCTCCCCATTTGGAAGATCGATCGTATACACCTTTGAAAGATACGGAGCCATGATCTCTGCGATTTGTTCATATTCTTTATCTTTAAAAACCCCCATCACACCGACAATCTTTCTGTCCGTCAGATAGGTTCTCACATTTTCCGCAAGTCTTCTTGCGGCATCCCTGTTATGCGCTCCGTCGGCGATCACGGTCGGTTCTTTTTCAAGTACCTGAAACCGTCCAGGCCATGTCACTTTCACAAATCCCTTTCTTACAGCGTCTTCCGGAATCGGAACACCGCTCCTTCTTAACGCATCCACAGCTTCCAATACTGTCGCCGCATTGTCAATCTGATATCTGCCAGCCAGGCGAAGACGGATATCTTTATATTCTCCATAAGAAAAAATCTGTCCATCCATCGTTTCTTCAGAAATCACAGCCTTTTCCGGATGCGAAACCACAAACCGGCATCCACACTCTCCGGCCTTTTTCTGGAGGATATCGGTCACAGACATCTGCTGTGGCGACGTGACAACTGCCAGACATGATGGTTTTATAATTCCGGCTTTATTTTCTGCTATCTCTTCTAATGTGTTTCCCAGCACTCCGATATGATCCATACTGATCGATGCAAAAATACTCAAAACAGTTGTATCTATTACATTTGTCGCATCAAGAAGCCCACCCATCCCGGCTTCCAGAACGACATAATCACACTGTTTTTCTCTGAAATAGAGAAATGCGATCGCTGTTTCTATCTCGAAAACAGTTACGGTGAGATCCGTTTTTTCTTCTACTTTTTCTGTTGCCTCTTTCACCTGAGATACAAAAGGGGCGAGCTCGTCCTCCGCCATCCATTGGCCATCAACCTGAAATCGTTCCATATATCCCATCACGGTCGGAGAACAGTATCTTCCGGTCCGGTATCCAGCCTGCTGCAGGATACCGGAGAGTCCGGCGAGAATCGATCCTTTTCCATTAGTCCCGGCTATATGTATAAATTTCAAATCTTTCTGCGGATTTCCAAGCTCACCCAATAAGCTCTTTATACTATCTAAGCCAAGTACACTTCCGTATTTCGATACATGATCCAAATATACCCTTGCTTCTTCGTATAACATGATTTAATTTTCCTTTTTGTACTTTTCAGCATATGCTGATATCTGAATATTTTATCATATTCCCTTACTGCTGTACAGTTCTATTTCTTTTTCTTTGGTACAACGTGGATCGCTCCACCCTCTGCTTCTTCCAGGGCTTCTCCGATTCCTTCATTATACGTCGGATGTGCACGCATTCCCTTCAAAAGCTGTGCAACCGTCATTTTGTTTGCGATCGCAGTTACAAATTCACCAACCATGTCTGTGGCTCTTGCACACATCATCTGTGCTCCGAGAATCACATCTGTCTCTTCATCTGCCACAATCTTGATAAATCCTCTTTCTTCTTTTGTAATAAGCGATTTACCATTGGCACTCATGATAAATTTACCAGTCTTCGCTTTGATTCCCTGTTCTTTGGCTGCATCTTCGGTAATACCTGCTGATGCGATTTCCGGATCTGTATAAACACATCCCGGAACCACATCCAGATTCACAGAAGGTTCTTTTCCCGCCAGCTGTTCTGCAACAACGATTCCCTGTGCACTTGCTGCATGGGCAAGCTGTGCACCAAAGATCAGATCACCGATCGCATAGACTCCCGGAATACTGCTTTCGAATTTGTCATTTACAAGAACGCGTCCTCTTTCCATATCCGGAGCAGCACCTTCTGCAAATAATCCGTCGGTATTCGGGCATCTTCCGACTGCACACAGAACATATTCTGCTTCTACAGTCTGTTCTTTTTCTTTTTCAACGAAAGTACATACACAAGTATCCCCTTCCATATGCACACCCTGTACTGCTGCTGATGTATGGCTTTCTACGCCACGTTTCTTCAGGATCAGTTTCAGGTTTTGTGCGATCTCTTTATCCATATTTGGAACCAGGCGCGGCATTGCTTCAAGAATGGTAATCTTAGATCCAAGTGCGGAATATACGGTTGCAAATTCTACACTGATCACACCACCACCGATGATAACCAGACTCTTTGGAACTTCACTCAGCTTAAAAAGTTCATCACTTGTCAGAACTCTCGGAAGATCCATTCCCCGGATTGGAAGAATCAGTGGTTTGGAACCAGAAGCCAGAATGACATTCTCTGCTTCGACAAACTGTTCTTCATTTCCTGTAATCTTAACTTTTTTCCCCTCAAAAAGTGTGCCTTTCCCATAATATCTTGTTACGCCGTTTGCCTGCAGAAGCTGTTCTACTCCCTGAACAAGCTGTCCGGTTGTCTGCTCCTTATATTCCAGTATTTTTTCAAAATCATAAGTAACATCTGATGCTGAAATTCCGAAACGATCCGCTTCTTTGATTTCACGATATAATGTCGATGCATGAATCATTGCTTTTGCCGGAATACATCCCCTGTTCAGGCACGTTCCGCCGACTTCTCTCTCTTCGATCACTGCGGTCTTCATTCCAAGCTTCGCAGATTTGATTGCTGCCACATATCCTCCCGGACCGGCTCCAATTACTACTACATCAAACTTCTCACTCATTTTATTTCATCCTCCTACAGTTCCTCGCTCCGAATCCATTCGATAATGTCTTTCATCATCCCTTCTTCCTGTGGATCATCTGACCAGAAAAGCCCCAATTCCGTACAGATACTTTCCTTTCTGTACTTCAATCCTTTCAGATACTTCGGAAGTGTATGTATGAAATCCGGATTCAGTGCATCCGACCATGCAATTGCATCCTTGATCTTTCCTGATTCTACTGCAAACTGAAGTGTAATCCCTCCCCATCCAAAACGGTGGGAAAGCTCATACTGAAAATCAATTTTTCTTCCATAAAGCCAGTTCCATGAAGAGAAAAATTTCTCTCTTTCTGCAATTACTCCGGTATCAAGGTCTTCTATTTTTTTATCACGTACCTTTAATCCGTATACCTTTTCAAATGACTGTTTAAGTGCCACCTTCAGTTCTTCCATTGTAAGCTCCGGAAGATAATCTCTTAAATTTGTCACTCTGGATTTTACTGAATCAACCCCCTTTGATTTCAGTTTATCCTTTGATACAGTCAGATATCTGGATAAGGTTTCCATATTTACTCCTACCATGATCGTGCCATGATGATAGCAATGCTTTTCCTGCTCATAAAACGCATTTCCCGAGAATTTCTTTCCATCGATCAGGATATCGTTACGCCCGGATTTTTCAGCCTTCAATCCAAGGATCTCCATCGCTCCTATGATTACCTGAAGCTGCCGGTCCAGATCATATTCTTCTTTATTGATCAGAAATGTGAAGTTCATATTTCCCAGATCATGGTACACAGCTCCGCCACCTGACAGGCGTCTGGCAAGATGACCACCTTCTTCTTCAAGCTTTGTTGTTCTACATTCTTTCCAAGCATTTTGATTCCGTCCGATAACAACTGTATTCTGATTCTGCCACAGATAAAGAATACATTCTTTATCCTCGCAGTGGAGGAGCAAATACTCCTCCACTGCAAGATTTCTATATGGACTGAACTGATTGCTTTCAATATAAGTAATCTTTTCAATCATAGTTTTTCCCTCGCTTTAAGCTATAACTTATTAGTCCTGCCATTCGTATCGCAGATATGGATGTCTTGCTGCTCCAACCTCATCCATTCTTGTAACCGGTGTTGTAACAGGAGCCTGATGAAGCTGTTCGGCATCTGTTTCTGCGATTTCATACAGTTTGCGTAATACTTCTACTGCTTCATCCAGAGTTTCTTTGGACTCTGTCTCTGTCGGCTCTACCATCAGTGCTTCCTCAACGATCAGCGGGAAGTACATTGTCGGTGGATGGATACCGTTATCAAGAAGTCCTTTTGCAATATCCATTGCAGAAATTCCTGTTTTCTTTTTCAAATCTGCAAGACTCATTACGAATTCATGCATACATACCTCGTCATACGCCATTGTATACAGGTCTTTCAGTTTGTTCATCATGTAATTTGCATTCAGAACTGCATTCTGGCTCGCTTCCGGAATACCTTCGCGTCCCAGTGTCTTCACATAAGTAAGTGCTTTTACGATGACTGTAAAGTTTCCATAGAAGCTCTTCATCTCACCGATGCTCTGTGGTTCTTTTACAAATTTCAGTTCTTCTTCCCCATCTACTACATAAGACGGAAGGAACGGAACCAGCATGCTCTTGCATCCAACAGGTCCGCTTCCAGGGCCACCGCCACCGTGCGGAGTTGAGAATGTTTTGTGAAGATTCAGATGGATCACATCAAATCCCATATCTCCAGGGCGAACAGTTCCCATAACTGCATTTAAGTTTGCTCCGTCATAGTAGCAAAGTCCGCCACAGTTATGAACGATCTCCGTGATCTTCAGAATATTCTTATCAAAAAGTCCTACCGTATTTGGATTGGTAAGCATAAGTCCTGCTGTATCCTCTCCGCATACTTCCTGTAATTTTTCAAGATCAACACCACCATCCGGTGCAGATTCAATGCTGACTACCTGGAATCCTGCCATTGCCGCACTTGCCGGATTGGTTCCATGTGCAGAATCCGGAACGATAATTTTCTTTCTCTTTTCGTCTCCACGGCTCTTATGATATGCTTTAATCAGAAGAAGTCCTGTAAATTCTCCGTGAGCACCGGCTGCCGGCTGGAATGTCATACGATCCATACCTGTGATCTCGCAGAGAAGATTTTCAGATTCTTTGATGACTTCCAGGCATCCCTGTACCGTATGTGTCGGCTGCAGTGGATGGATCTCTGTGAATCCCGGAAGTGCTGCCATATCTTCATTGATCTTCGGATTGTATTTCATTGTACAAGATCCGAGTGGATAAAAACCATCATTCACACCATGTGATTTCTTTGCAAGTTCTGTATAATGTCTGCTCAGTTCAATTTCAGAAAGCTCTGGCAGATGAAGTTTTTTCTCTCTTTTATCTTTTTCCTGTGGAAGTGTTACTTCTACATCGCATTCTGGCAGTAAATCGCAACCTCTTCCAGGTCTGCTTTTTTCAAATATTAACATTACTGCACCTCCTTCAAAATCTGAACAACTGCGTCCATCTCTTCTTTGGTATTCACTTCTGTACAGCACCACAGAATTCTGTGTTCGTCAAGCGGAAATCCTCCAAGGATTCCTTTTTCCTCAAGTGCTGCAAGTGCTTTTGCGGCCGGAACATCGGATACAGTTACGAATTCATGGAAAAATTCTCCTTTGTTCTCGGTCTGATATCCAACTTTTGCAAGTTCTGCTGAAAGATAATGTGCTTTTGAAGTTGAAAGTGTTGCTGCTTTCTTAATCCCTTCATTGCCCATTGTTGCCAGATAAACGCCTACTGCAAGTGCGCAGAGTGCCTGGTTTGAGCAGATATTGCTGGATGCTTTTTCACGACGGATATGCTGTTCTCTTGCCTGAAGAGTAAGTACATAACCTTTCTTTCCATTGTGGTCTTCTGTCTGTCCAACAATACGTCCCGGAAGATTTCTCATCATCTTCTGTGTTGCAGCCATAAATCCAAGATATGGTCCGCCGAATGCAATAGAAAGTCCAAGTGGCTGTCCTTCGCCAACTGCCACATCAGCTCCATATTCTGCCGGTGTCTTTACTACACCGAGAGAAATCGGATTGACATTCATCACATATTTCGCACCGGCTCCATGTGTGATCTCACCAATCTCGGCTGCTTCTTCCAGATTACCGTAATAGTTCGGATGTTGGATCAGTACACATGCTGTCTGTGCATCTACATGTTCTTTCAGATATTCAATATCTGTAAGTCCGTCTTTTTCCGGAATTACTTCTATTTCCATTTCATTACCGAAGCAGTATGTTTTGATTGTTTCAAGAACATATGGATTCACGGTAGCTGAAACAAGTGCTTTGCTGCGTTTTCTGTCACGGCACATTGCCACACCTTCTGCGGATGCTTCTGCACCATCATATACGCAGGCATTGGAAATATCCATTCCTGTCAGATCACAGATCATGGTCTGATATTCAAAGATCGACTGCAGGATTCCCTGGCTGATCTCTGCCTGATAAGGAGTATATGCAGTTAATAAATTTTCTTTTGAAATCACGCTCTTTACTGTTGCCGGAATAAAATGCCGGTAAGCGCCTGCGCCGCGGAAAATCGTCTTAAAGACCTGATTCTTTGCAGCAATATTTTCCATATCACGACGTACTTCTAATTCTGTTTTTCCTTCCGGAATATTAAGACCGCCCTGGATCTTTACTTCTGCCGGAATGTGTGCGAACAAATCATCAATTGTCTGAAACCCGATTTCTTTCAGCATTTCCTGACGCTGTTCTTTTGTATTCGGTACATAGCTTCCCATAAATGGTCCACCGCCTTTCCCTGATTATTCTTCGCTTGCTACAAATGCCTCATATTCTTCTGCTGAAAGAAGTTCCTCTGTTCCCGATACATCTTTTACTTTGATGAACCATGCATCATACGGAGCGCCATTGATCTTTTCTGGTGCGTCAAGAAGTTCTTCGTTGATTTCTTCAACTTCTCCTGTTACCGGTGAGTATACATCTGATACCGCTTTTACAGATTCAACATCTCCAAATACTTCTCCGGCTTCTACACTGTCTCCAGCTTCCGGAAGATTTACGAATACGAGATCACCGAGTGCTGACTGTGCATAATCCGTAAGTCCAATTGTCCAGACTCCACCTTCTTCTTTTACCCATTCGTGTGATTTTGTATATTTTAATTCTGCTCTTACTTCCATGATTTTAATCTCCTTTTCTTTTCAACTGCCGATCGCCTTTTCCAAACACTCTCTATCGTTTTTTTCTGCGACCGGACTGTTAATCTATTTTCGTTATTATTTTCTTTTATTTTGCTCTCTTATAGAACGGAAGCTGCACAACTTCTGCTTCCACTCTTCTTCCACGTACATCTGCTTCTACCTTGTCGCCAATTGCTACGCTTCCGGCATCAACAAGTGCCATGGCGATTGGATATCCAAGATAAGGGCAATGCGTTCCGGATGTTGTATGTCCGATCTTCTGATCTCCAGCATACAGATCCTGATGTTCACGGATGATTCCTCTTCCTGTTACTTTAAGACCAATTCTTTCGATCTTTGGTGTTCCTCTGTCTTCTATGGCTTTCTTTCCGATGAATTCGTCTTTCTTCATCTTAACACCGAAGTTCAGACCTGTTTCAAGAGGTGATACTTCATCATCCATCTCATGTCCGTAAAGAGGCATTGCAGCTTCCATGCGAAGTGTATCACGAGCACCAAGTCCACAAGGGATTAGTCCCTCTTCTTTTCCTGCTTCAAGAAGTGTCTCCCACATCTTTTCTGCCAGATCACTTGCCAGGTAGATCTCTACACCATCTTCACCGGTATATCCTGTCTTGGATACGATGCAAGGCATTCCGGCAACTTCTGCGCCAAATACTGCATGATAATATTTCTTTGGAATATTTTCTTCTGTTGTAAGTTTTCTTAAGATTTCCATCGCCTTCGGTCCCTGAAGAGCGATCTGTCCATACTGGTCGGATACATCTGTAAATGTAACCTCTCCTGACTGATGTGCGAGCATCCACTGATAATCCTTATCCTTGTTTGCTGCATTTACTACGATAAAATAGTGATCATCTGATCTTTTGTATACGATCAGGTCATCTACAGTTCCACCGTTCTCGTTACACATCGGACTGTATCTTGCCTGTCCGTCTACCATATTTGTAAAATCGTTTGTAAGGATGTGCTGCAGATTGACAAGAGCATCTTTTCCTTCACAAAGGATTTCGCCCATATGAGATACATCAAAAAGTCCTGCCTGTGTACGTACTGCCATATGCTCTTTGATCACGCCTGTCTCATACTGAACCGGAAGAAGGTATCCGGCAAACGGCACGATCTTTCCACCTGCTTTTACATGAACGTCATAAAGGGGTGTTTTTAATTCCATTATTTTTTCCTCCTGTTATTCATAAAGTGGATATTTATCGCAGATCTTTGTAACTTCGGCACGGATTTCATCTGCTTTGGTATCAAAGTCTGTAATCGTCATCTTGATCAGTTTTGCGATGGTCTTCATATCTTCTTCTTTCAGACCTCTTGTTGTAACAGCCGGTGTTCCGATACGAACTCCACTGGTCACAAACGGACTTGCAGGATCATTCGGAACTGCATTCTTATTAACTGTAATGTAAACTTCATCCAGTCTGTTCTGAAGTTCTTTTCCTGTGATGTTCATGTTCTGAAGATCTACCAGAATCAGATGGTTGTCTGTTCCACCACTGACAAGGTTGAATCCTTCTTCAACCATGGCTTCTGCAAGTGCTTTTGCATTCTTGACAACCTGTTCCTGATAGGTTTTGAATTCCGGTTTTAATGCTTCTCCGAAGCATACAGCTTTTGCTGCGATAATGTGCATCAGAGGTCCGCCCTGTGTTCCCGGGAAGATTGCTTTGTTGATCGCTTTTGCATATTCTTCTTTGCACATGATCATTCCACCACGAGGTCCTCTGAGTGTCTTATGTGTTGTTGTTGTAACTACATCAGCATAAGGAACCGGGCTCTGGTGAAGTCCTGCTGCAACAAGACCTGCAATATGTGCCATATCTACGAAAAGATAAGCTCCAACTTCTTTTGCGATATCTGCAAAAATATCAAAACGGATCTCTCTTGGATAAGCCGAAGCTCCTGCTACGATCATCTTTGGTTTGCATTCACGTGCAAGCTTTCTGATTGCATCGTAATCCAGAACACCGTCATCATTGACATTGTAAGGTACGAAATTGTAAAGGATACCGGAAAGGTTTACCGGTGAACCATGTGTAAGATGTCCGCCGTGTGCCAGGTTCAGTCCCATAACTGTATCACCTGGTTTGATCAGCGCCTGATATACAGCTGTATTCGCATTTGCTCCTGAATGCGGCTGTACACATACATGGTCACATCCGAATAATTTCTTTGCACGTTCAATTGCAAGATTTTCAAGAATATCTACATCCTCGCATCCGCCATAATAACGTTTTCCCGGATAACCTTCTGCATACTTGTTTGTCGGTACAGTTCCCATCGCAAGCATAACTGCCGGGCTTACGATATTCTCTGATGCGATCAGTTCAAGGTTTCTACGCTGACGGCCAAGTTCTAACTGCAGCGCTTTCCCTACTTCTTCATCACATTCAGTAATGTAATTTGTTACATCTTCAATTCTGTTCATTCTCTTTTACCTCCTTAGAACCAACTACCTGGTCTTTTTTGCTCCCTTTCCGGTGTATTTGATTCAGAATTTTATCGTTTATATCTGTATTTTTCTGAATATTCCCCTTTTTAGGGTACAAAAAAAACAGGCAAAAAAGTTTTCGTCTTTGAAATCTTTTTTGTCTGCCTCTGTCCGTTCACCTGAAAGATCACCCGGACTTTTGCGCTATATAGTCCAGACTACTTCTTCGGTACAATACATATATATTGTTCTCCAGAGTGTTGTCCGAATATGTTCCTTTTGCCTGAGAGTTTCTGCCTGCCCCTTCGGCTCATGCTATACATTAAATAACGGAGCGCGCCGTCTGTACAACAAGTATCTCACATATTCATCTTCCAACCTTAACGTTAATCTCATTATATAATTGTCGTTACAATTAGTCAAGTGTTAAATAATTTTCTTTATTGTTTATTATTTATCAGAATATTTAATAGTTTTTCCCTATAGGCATTGTTTTTATTGACTATTTTTTAACTATATCATCGATTTTCTTTGTCTATTTTCACACTTGCCAGCATTTCCCCTGTCGCAAAAAAGTTTCCACCAGTAAAGTTGAATGACAAATGGGACAAATATAAGTGTTCAAATTCGATTGTTGTGCCATGGCGAGGAGACTCAGAAATTATGGAAGCCTCTGCTGACATAATTTTCGCTTTCAGAGGCTCCTCAGAATGGTTGGCACAACGGAATTTGAACACTTATATTTGTCTCACAACCTCCCAAACAAACTTTTTTGCACAAAAAGATCCGGACTTCCCAAACCTGGGAAATCCGGATCTTTTCAAATCTCTACCACTCAAATTTCTTCTCAAAGTACGCTTTGAGATCTTCAATTTTAATTCTTTCCTGCTGCATTGTATCACGGTCACGAACAGTAACTGCTCCGTCTTCTTCTGAATCGAAGTCATAAGTTACGCAGAACGGTGTTCCGATCTCATCCTGACGACGATATCTCTTACCGATATTTCCTCTATCATCAAATTCGCAGTTGTAGTATTTGCTAAGCATAGCATAAACCTTCTCAGCGCCCTCGTTCAGCTTCTTGGAGAGCGGAAGCACACCGATCTTAACCGGTGCAAGTTCCGGATGGAAATGCATCACAGTACGTGTAGAACCGTCTTCCAGTTCTTCCTCATCATATGCTGCGCAAAGGAACGCAAGTACCACACGGTCAGCACCAAGTGACGGCTCGATAACGTATGGAATGTATTTTTCATTGGTTTCATCATCAAAGTAAGTCAGATCCTGTCCTGATACATTCTGATGCTGTGTCAGGTCATAATCTGTTCTGTCTGCGATTCCCCACAGCTCGCCCCATCCAAATGGGAAGAGGAATTCTACGTCTGTTGTAGCCTTGCTGTAGAAAGAAAGCTCTTCTTTGTCATGATCTCTGTAACGGACTTCCTCATCCTTAAGTCCAAGAGAGAACAGCCAGTCAAGACAGAATTTCTTCCAGTAAGCAAACCATTCAAGGTCTGTATCCGGTTTGCAGAAGAATTCAAGTTCCATCTGTTCAAACTCACGGGTACGGAATGTAAAGTTACCTGGTGTAATCTCGTTACGGAATGATTTACCGATCTGACCAATACCAAATGGAAGCTTCTTTCTTGAAGTTCTCTGTACGTTCTTAAAGTTTACGAAGATTCCCTGCGCAGTCTCAGGACGAAGGTAAACAACGTTCTTTGCATCTTCTGTTACACCCTGGAAAGTCTTGAACATCAGGTTAAATTCACGGATCTCTGTGAAATTGTGCTTTCCACAAGTCGGACACGGAACTTCGTGTTCTTTTACAAATCCTTCCATCTCTTCATGTGACCATCCGTCAATGCTGTCCGGAATATCGATTCCATGCTCATGTGCATAATCTTCAATGATCTTATCTGCACGGAAACGTTCGTGACATTCCTTACAGTCCATCAGCGGATCACTGAATCCTCCCAGATGTCCGGAAGCGATCCATGTCTGCGGATTCATCAGGATCGCACAGTCAACACCTACGTTGTACGGATTCTCCTGAATAAATTTCTTCCACCATGCTCTCTTTACGTTGTTCTTAAGTTCAACACCCAGGTTACCATAATCCCATGTATTTGCAAGCCCACCGTAGATTTCAGACCCCGGATATACAAAGCCTCTTGATTTTGCCAAAGCTACAATTTTGTCCATTGTCTTTTCTACCATAACACTAATCCTCGCATTCTTTTTATTTTTCGTTAGAAGAACAACGCCACTTATCGCGATAACATTTATTCCTCTCTGATTCACCTATTATACCTATTGCATATAGGTTTTGCAAGCTTATCCTGCTAATTTTCGCCAAATTTGTCTTTATTTTCTAATCTAATATACAATTTTCCGGTTATTTCAGCCCTGTGAGCTGCTCCAGAATCTCAAGCGACTTGAATCTGTGAGCCACGTATACATCCAGATAACGCCCCATTAGCTTTCCCAGTTCCTTTAAAACTTCATCGCTTAAGGTAAAGGTATAGAGCTTTTCCACCGGTGTCCCGACAATGAACTGCATGGCATAAAGGGTAGACGTATTCAGCCGCATTCCGTCATAGACATTCTGACCGCATTCACTGCAGACCAAACCACCTTCCTTTACACTGAACACACAGGGACGTTCCCTGTTCCCGCATCTGACACACTGAAATACCTGCGGTCCTTCCCCACTGACACTGAGTGCCTTCAGTTCAAATATGTAGCGTACCAGCTCAAATGGAATGATCTTTTTCGTCAGCACGCGCATCGTCTGATAAAGAAGCTTCAGCATTTCCCGCTCGTCATTGGCTTCCCTTGTATAAAAATCTGCAAATTCGAGAAAATAAAATGCATAGTATGCCGCTTCCACATCCGTGCGGAGCTCTGCAAAATAATTTTCGATCTCTGCCGACTGGAGAGTGTTGGAATTTCTTCCTTCATACAGCATGAATTTTCCGAAATTACAAGGTGTACAAGCCCCTGCAAGCGGACTGTTCGGTCGTCTCGCCCCTTTTGCAAACGCTGATATTTTCCCTTTTTCTTTTGTCAGGATCACGACTCTTTTATCATATTCACCAATCGGTGCTACCGACAGAATCATCCCTGTCATTGTTGTTAACTGATTCACTGCATTTGTCCCCGTATTTCTCCGTTTTCGCTTTGCAGACTTCCTTTTCCCGGTAGGAGAGATAATCCTCCACCCGTCCTGTTCTTGCAAACTGATCCCAGTATTC
Source organism: Bariatricus sp. TF06-38A (assembly GCF_027690675.1). Taxonomy (NCBI): domain Bacteria; kingdom Bacillati; phylum Bacillota; class Clostridia; order Lachnospirales; family Lachnospiraceae; genus Bariatricus; species Bariatricus sp. TF06-38A. The sequence continues at coordinate 13,607 of NZ_JAQFCE010000001.1, read as the reverse complement.
CTGATTCATCCTTCGGTCACCTCATCTTTTTCTTATGCCTTTTAAGATTAGGTTCTCCCATATTTTCAGATGCTATACTGCGTAATATCTGCCAACTGTTTTTCAGAGAAACACCTTGACATTTTTTACTCGTCTTCTCGGTATCCAAAGTTTTTGATCAGGAAATCACTGTCTCTCCAGTCCTTCTTTACTTTTACCCAAAGCTGGAGATTTACCTTACATTCGAGCATCTGCTCGATCTCATATCGCGCCGTACTGCCGATCTTTTTCAGCATGGATCCCTGCTTGCCAATGATGATTCCTTTATGTGAATCACGTTCACAGATGATCGTTGCCTCAATATCCATCACTTTTTTGCGTGCTTTCATCTTCTCGATTGATACCGCAATTCCATGTGGAATCTCCTCATTCAGGCAGTGCAGTGCTTTCTCACGGATCAGCTCTGCCACGATCTGCCTTTCCGGCTGGTCGGTAATGGTATCTTCATCATAAAACTGCGGTCCATACGGAAGATATTTCATGATGACCTTTAAAAGCTCATCTGTATTTTCACCGGTTCTCGCAGATACCGGAACGATATCTGCAAACTGGTATACTTCATTGTATTTTGCGATACAAGGAAGAATATCTTCCTTCTTCACGGTATCTGCCTTGTTGATGACCAGCACGACAGGTGTTGTCACCTTCCCAAGCTGCTGCACAATGTGCTGCTCTCCGGCTCCGATAAAGGTACTTGGCTCAACCAGCCACAGCACCACATCCACTTCATTTAAGGTACGCTCTGCCACATTTACCATGTAGGTGCCAAGCTTGTTCTTTGCCTTGTGGATTCCCGGTGTATCGACAAATACGATCTGTCCTTCCTCGGTCGTAAGCACCGTCTGGATCCGGTTTCTTGTGGTCTGTGGTTTATTCGATGTAATAGCGATCTTCTGACCGATCAGATAGTTCATAAGGGTGGATTTTCCCACATTCGGTCTGCCGATCAACGTTACAAATCCTGATTTAAAATCTGCTCTCATGCATTCTCCTTTTAAAATAAATTCTCAACTGTCATAAACAGTTCTTTCTCTTCTTCTATCTTTGCTTCATTTCCGATCACACAGATCTGATCATTTGCAAGCACTGCACGCGCCACACCTGCAAGTGCGCGGATATCCTCCTGGTTTGCTGTAAGGATCTGTTCTCTTTCTTTTCTGATCATCTCTGCACTGACATGATTCATATAAAGGTTCATGGAACGGTCTCCCTTGGTTGCCGGAGTCATCGGCTGATCAATGTTGCTGATCGTTCCGATAATATATTTTGTCATATCGCGTTCGCTGACCGTGAAGTTCTCCAGATATTCCGGAACTCCGTCGTAGATTTCCAGGGTTCTTCCAAGATTCGGGTCACGGTAAGATACAAAATATCCCTCACCAATGCGGTTGAAGTTACTCATGCAGCCATACGCACCACCTTTTACGCGGATATTGATCCAGAGGTATTCATAACTCATGATCACTTTCAGGATCTGCAATGCCCCGTTATATTCCTCCCCTGCGTCGATAAAGTTGCCTGCCTTTGCCGCAAACTGTACTTTAGAAGAAGTTTTAAATCCTTCATTCTTCTTTTCACAGTGCAGGATGCATCGGCTCTCTGGCGTTCTCTCCGGATAAAGAGCTTCTTTTAAGCTTCCGATCTCCTCTTCCAAAACGGCAAGTCCCTCTCTTGAGGCTGTGTAACTGATCATCACATTGCCTTTTCTGAAAAGCAATTCCGACAAAGCCTTCAATCCGCTGATGATTTCTTCTTTCTTCTCATCAAAATGTTCTTCCATTTCACGGATATTCTGGTAATATTCTATTCCATTCGTCGTATCTTTGAATTTTGAAATCGGTGACTTATAAGACATTGCCCGGAGTGCTGCTGCGGAATGTCCTGCAGACAGGAAACGATCCTGCAATCTGGTCTTTGTCATAGAAAGAATCTCTTTCAGACGTTTTTCATCATCCAGTTTCGATGCTGTCAGAATCTCTTTCATCATACGGATGGCAAATGGAATCTGTCCATAAAGTGCTTTCCCTTTGATTTCAAAAGTTGCCTTGAATTCTTTTTCTTTTACTTTCGTCACATCCGGGTAAAGCTCCAGTGAAGTCCCGATTCCTCCTGTGTGTCTGTTGATTTCATTAAAAAGTTCTCCATATTCATAATGCTCAGTGTCAATGATTCCGAGAACTGCCTGCAGAAGCCCCACTATCGGGAGATCCTTTTCCGGCACATCCGAAAGGTCAAACATCAGATCCAGATAACCGATCCCGTTCGTCTCAATCTCATGGAATACCATCGGGATATCTGCAATCTTCATCTCTTCATTATAAATCGGTGCGATCTCTCGGGAAATATCCGCTCTTGTCAGCATCGGGATCTTCTCCAAATCCTCCTGACTTGACGGTTCTTCCTGATACTCCTGTAAATGCTTTGTATCTGCAATCAGCTTTTCGATTTCTCCCCTGCTAAGGCTTTCTTTATATACCTGCAGTTTTTCTTTTAACTCCGCATCCAGTCTGGCTGTACGTCCCGGTTCCGGCACGATCGTGACCAGTGCTCCATGCTGGTTATCCAAAAGATATGTCTGAATCAGCTTTTCAAAATACCCAGTATTGATCTGTTCTTTTAAGAACGCAAAGGTGTCCAGTGCCTCCACATGGATAAACGGCTTTGTCTCATCATAAAGCCAGCTGTCAAATATCTGCAGACCGTACATCAGTCCCTTTGGATAGCCTCCAAAGTCTGCTTCACGGTAACGGAATTCATGGTAATTGATTCCCGCTTCCAGTGCCTTTTTGTCCATTCCGTTTTCTACGATAGCCTTCAATGTATCTTCGATCACTTTTACAAATTCTGCTTTCTGCTCTTCATTGGCATTCTTTGCCACAATGGAGAAGATCGGCTGATAGGTGCTGCTGTCATACGACCCGCTGATATCTTTTCCGATTCCTGCTTCCAGAAGTGCTTTTGTAATTGGTGCTCCCGGCGCAGAAAGCAGTGCATAATCCAGGATCTGGAATGCCAGATACAGCTTTTCATCCAGAGAAGTCCCAATGACCTTATTGTAGGAAAGATAGGTGTTATCTTCTGTCGATTCATTACTTGCGATCGAATACGGCTTTGTGATATCATGCATTTGCTCAAACGGCTTCTGCAGATGAATCTCAGAATCTACTTCTTTTCTATCGTAAGCAGACAGATATTCCTGATCCAGCCAATTTAATTTCTCTTCCATATCCATATTTCCATAGAGATAAATATAGCTGTTGGACGGATGATAATAGATTCTGTGGAAATTCAGATATTCTTCATAAGTCAGTTCCGGGATCACATCCGGATCTCCGCCGGACTCATTTGCATAGGTCGTATCCGGGAAAAGAGAATTCAGGATCATACGGTCCAGAACACCATCCGGTGAAGAAAAAGCTCCCTTCATCTCATTATAAACAACTCCGTTATAAGAAAGCTCCCCATCTGCTTCCTCCAGGTGATAATTCCATCCCTCCTGCCGGAAGATCTCTTCGTGTTTATAAATATTCGGATGCAGAACTGCATCCATATACACGTCCATCAGATTCTGAAAATCCTTTTCATTACAGCTTGCAACCGGATATACTGTCTTGTCCGGATAAGTCATCGCATTCAAAAAGGTGTTCAAAGATCCTTTTACCAGTTCCACAAACGGATCCTTGGTTGGAAACTTTTCCGAGCCACACAGAACAGTATGTTCCATGATATGTGGCACTCCGGTACTGTTCGTTGTCGGTGTGCGGAATCCGATATTAAATACTTTATTTTCATCATCATTGGAGATCAGAAGCACCCTCGCACCGCTCTTTTTATGTCTTAAAAGCGCTCCTTCCGATTTCAGATCCGGAAGAGGTCTGTGCTCAATGATCTCATATGCTGTAAGCTTTGTTAAATCCATATATGATTTCCTCCAAGTTCTGTAGTTAGTCTCATAAATAACATTGTACACATTTCTTTGATTTGATACAAGGTCTTGGTGGGAATTGTTTTTCATAATCCGCTGTACCTCCCCAGTTCTTTATGACTTTTCCGCCAACTATGAGAAACACGCTCCGCGTGTTTCTCAAGTTATCGCGGCAGTCGCCAAGGTCTCGTGCAAGCACGGACTTTGACTCGTTGCTCGCATAAATAAAATAAGGAACAGCTACGAAAGCCATTCCTCATTTTTTCTATTCTGCTTCTTTCTTCTGTGAAAAAACAGCTGTCTGCTTTTTCTGTAAAAATTTCATGAATGTCACAAATACAAGCATCATGATGATTCCTGTCGGAAGTGCGATCCATGCACTCTGTACAAATCCGGCAATAATATAATTGATAAAAGAGATCACTGCGCAGCCTGCCGCATATGGGAGCTGTGTATTGACATGATTAATATGATTGCACTGTGCACCGGCAGATGCCATGATCGTTGTATCCGAAATAGGTGAACAGTGGTCACCACAAACTGCTCCAGCCATACATGCGGAGATGGCAATGATCATCATCGTCTCATTCTTTCCTTCAAATGCATGTACCACGATCGGGATCAGGATTCCGAATGTTCCCCAGCTTGTACCGGTTGCAAATGCAAGGAAGCATCCCACAAGGAAGATGATTGCCGGAAGAAGATTTACCATACCTTCCGCACTTCCGGCTACAATACCTGCTACATATTCCGCCGCTCCAAGACTGTCTGTCATAGATTTCAGTGTCCATGCAAAAACAAGAATCAGGATTGCCGGAACCATCGCCTTAAATCCATCCGGGAGACATGCCATACATTCATCGAATTTCAGCACACGTCTTACCAGATACAGCACGATTGTGATCACAAAAGCAAAGAAACTTCCGTACACCAGTCCCTGGGAAGCATCACTTCCTGAAAATGCTTCTACAAAACCGACTCCGTCAAAGAACCCACCGGTGTAGATCATTCCGATCACACAGCAGATGATCAGTGAAATAATCGGGATCAAAAGATCCATTACTTTTCCTTTACAGTTATCCACTGTCTCTTCCTCCGCATTTGCATACGGTCTGTCCGGTGTGGTGTAAATATCACCTTTTTTCGCATTATCTTCATGAAGCTTCATCGGGCCATACTCAACCTTCATCATAACCATTGCAATCATCATCACGATGGTAAGGACTGCATAGAAGTTATATGGAATTGCACGGATAAATATCGAAAATCCATCTTCACCTTCTACAAAACCGGTAACGGCTGCTGCCCAAGATGAAATCGGTGCAATGATACATACCGGAGCTGCTGTCGCATCGATCAGATACGCAAGCTTTGCTCTGGAAACATTCTGCGCATCCGTTACCGGACGCATCACGCTTCCGACTGTCAGACAGTTAAAATAGTCATCGATAAAGATCAGCACACCAAGAACGATTGTTGCAAGCTGTGCACCGACACGGCTCTTGATATGGGAACTTGCCCATTCACCGAATGCGGTAGATCCTCCTGCCTTATTCATCAGGCAGACCATGGTTCCTAAGATAACCAGAAAAATCAGGATTCCCACATTATAGCTGTCAGAAAGAACACCTACGATCCCTTCCTGAAAAATATGGGTGATGGTTCCTTCAAAGGAAAATCCGGAATAAAACATTCCACCCACTAAAATCCCTACAAATAACGAGCTGTACACTTCTTTTGTAATCAGTGCCAGTGCGATTGCAACCACCGGTGGAACCAGTGACCAGATGCTGGCGTACATCTTCGGTACATACTTCTCCGCGTCTGCTGCAAAAGCGACAAGGGGACTTGCCATTACGCAGATCATTATAGCTACGAGCAGACTGCTTAACTTTTTCATTTTTTCTCTCAATTAAAAAACCTCCTATTTTAAAACATAAAAATGCCATGAATAACGCTTGCACCGTCAAAACGCATTCATGGCATGTATAGTCTTCCTTAAATGTTCTTCCGATAGCGCTCCACATGTGTGACAGTACGCTGCATCTTCTGCATCGTCCCAGAAACCGGGGTTGGGGTTCCGGCTCCTTCGGCGGTATTTCCTTTCTCTTCTGTCGGCTTCCCTGCCGCATCTTTCAGAAGGTACTGATAAATCCCGCGCCTCTATCAAGCTGAATATTCATCATTTTCTTTATCAACCATACTATAAAATTTTCATTTTTGCAAGAGATAATTGCTATTTATACATAAATTTCCAGTCCCTTTCCACCACATACCACTCCCAGACTTTTGAATGTGCAACGACAAAAGGAGTCAGAGACTTTCGTCCCTGACCCCTATTCAAGTCAATCTTATTCTTCAGAACCGTACAGTGTAACGAGTTTCTGCAGATATGCATATCTAGCTTTTGCTTCTTCTTCGTTCTTAGCAAACAGAACTTTAGCCTTTTCAGGATTGAATCTAGCAAGAGCGTTGTAACGAACTTCTCCGTTAAGGAAGTCTTCGTATCCAGCAAGGTCTGGTGCTTTGCTGTCAAGAGTGAACTTAGATCCTTCAGCTGCCGGATTGAAACGGAAGTTGTTCCAGTATCCACATTCAACTGCAAGCTGTTCTTCTGTCTGAGCTTTGCTCATGCCTTTCTTGATACCATGGTTGATACATGGAGCGTAAGCGATGATCAGGGATGGTCCCGGATATGCTTCAGCTTCTGCGATAGCTTTTACAGTCTGGTTGAAGTCAGCACCCATAGCGATCTGTGCAACGTATACGTAACCATAGCTCATTGCGATAGAAGCAAGGTCTTTCTTCTTAGTTTCTTTTCCGCCTGCTGCGAACTGAGCAATAGCACCAGTCTTAGTAGACTTAGAAGACTGTCCACCTGTATTAGAGTAAACTTCTGTATCGAATACCATTACGTTGATGTCTTTTCCACTTGCAAGTACGTGGTCAACACCACCGAATCCGATATCGTAAGCCCATCCGTCACCACCGAAGATCCACTGAGATTTCTTAGCGAGGAAGTCTTTCTTTTCAACGATATCTTTGCATGTCGGGCAGTCGCATCCTTCTAATGCAGCAACAAGTTTGTCTGTAGCTGTTCCGTTAGTAGCTCCACATCCGTATGTTTCAAGCCATTCGTTGCAAGCAGCTTTTGCTTCTTCGCTGGCTTTATCTGATGCAGCAACTTCTTCAACTTTCGCTTTCAGACCTTCTCTGATTGCTTTCTGAGCAAGTAACATACCGTAACCAAACTCAGCAGCATCTTCGAACAGTGAGTTAGACCAAGCCGGTCCCTGTCCCTTAGCGTTTACTGTGTAAGGTGTAGACGGAGATGAGTTACCCCAGATAGATGAACATCCTGTTGCATTAGCGATGTACATTCTGTCACCGAATAACTGTGTGACAAGTTTAGCGTATGGAGTCTCTCCACATCCGGCACAAGCTCCTGAGAACTCAAGCAGTGGCTGTTTGAACTGAGATCCTTTTACTGTATTTTCTTTAAATTTAGCAACAACTTCCGGTTTTACTTCGATTTCTGTACCAAAGTCAAAGTATACCTGTTCTCCAGCGTTCTCTTCCATGTTACCCATAACAAGAGCTTTTTCACCCTTCTTACCTGGGCAGACATTTGCACAAGAGCCACATCCTGTACAGTCATAAGCTGATACAGTCATTGTGAACTTCATTCCCGGCATACCGATCATGTCGATTGCTTTCAGTCCTTCTGGTGCTTTTGCAAGTTCTTCTTCTGTAAGAGCTACCGGACGGATTGCAGCGTGCGGACATACATATGCACAACGGTTACACTGGATACATGTTTCTGACTGCCAGATCGGGATATCTACTGCGATACCACGTTTTTCGTAAGCAGCTGTTCCTGACGGTGTAGATCCATCTACATAATCTTTGAATGCAGATACAGGCAGTGTGTTACCTTCCTGAGCATTAACCTTAGACTGAATGTTCTTAACGAATGCTACTGCATCTTCTCTTCCACCCTTAACTTCTGGTGTGAACAGACCTTCGTCTTCGCAGTTCTTCCAGCTTTCCGGTACTTCGATTGCGTTAACCTGCTTAGCTCCGGCATCGATAGCATCGTAGTTCATCTGTACGATCTTATCACCTTTCTTACCGTATGTAGCCTTTGCAGCTTTCTTCATAAGGTCGATAGCTTCTTCTTCCGGAATGATGTTAGCCAGTTTGAAGAATGCAGACTGAAGAACTGTATTGATACGTCCGCCAAGTCCGATTTCTTTACCGATCTTGATACCATCGATTGTATAGAATTTGATGTCATGGTTGGCGATGAATGCTTTAACCTGTCCCGGAAGATGTTTGTCAAGTTCTTCTGCTGTCCATGGGCAGTTAAGAAGGAATGTACCACCATCTACAAGTTCCTGAACCATGTTGTATTTGTTGATGTATGACGGGTTGTGGCATGCAACAAAGTTTGCTTTATGAATCAGGTAAGTAGATTTGATCGGTTTCTTACCGAAACGGAGGTGAGACATTGTAACACCACCGGATTTCTTTGAATCATAATCAAAGTAAGCCTGTGCATACATATCTGTGTTATCACCGATGATCTTGATAGAGTTCTTGTTAGCTCCGACTGTTCCGTCAGCTCCAAGTCCCCAGAACTTACAGTTGATTGTTCCTTCTGGTGTTGTAACCAGTGGAGCACCAACTTCAAGAGAAAGTCCTGTTACATCATCAACAATACCGATTGTGAATTTAGCTTTTGCTTCGTTCTCGAATACAGCAACAACCTGAGCCGGTGTTGTATCTTTAGAACCAAGTCCGTAACGTCCTGAGTTGATCTTAACAGCGTCGAATTTAGTTCCTTTAAGAGCTGCAACAACATCAAGGTACAGAGGTTCTCCAAGAGATCCTGGTTCTTTTGTTCTGTCAAGAACATTGATGTACTTAACAGAATCTGGAATTGCATCTACAAGTGCCTGTGCGCAGAATGGTCTGTAAAGACGAACTTTAACAACACCAACCTTCTTGCCCTGAGCAAGTAAGTAATCGATTGTTTCATCGATTGTGTCACAAACAGATCCCATAGCGATGATTACGCTTTCAGCGTCTTCTGCACCATGGTAGTTGAACAGTTTGTAGTTTGTTCCGATCTTAGCGTTAACTTTGTCCATGTATTCCTGTACGATTGCCGGCATAGCATCGTAGTATGGGTTACATGCTTCACGAGCCTGGAAGAATGTATCCGGGTTCTGAGCTGATCCTCTTTCACATGGATGGTTCGGGTTCAGTGCATGTGCACGGAATTCCTTGATTGCATCCTTATCTACGAGATCTTCCAGATCTTCGTAATCCCATGTTTCGATCTTCTGGATTTCGTGTGATGTACGGAAACCATCGAAGAAGTTAATGAAAGGAATTTTACCTTTCAGTGCTGCACAATGTGCAACCGGTGTCAGGTCCATAACTTCCTGTACGCTGGATTCACAGAGCATTGCGCATCCAGTCTGACGACAGGCGTAAACATCTGAATGATCACCAAAAATATTAAGAGCGTGTGAAGCTACTGCACGGGCAGATACGTTGAATACACCCGGAAGCTGTTCACCAGCAATTTTATATAAGTTAGGAATCATAAGAAGTAAGCCCTGGGAAGCTGTGTAAGTAGTAGTAAGCGCACCTGCTGACAGTGAGCCGTGTACAGTACCTGCTGCACCTGCTTCAGACTGCATTTCTGTTACCTGAACAGTCTGACCAAAAATATTCTTTCTTCCTTGTGTTGCCCATTCGTCTGTGGCTTCAGCCATTACAGATGAAGGTGTGATCGGGTAAATAGCAGCAACTTCTGTATAAGCATAAGAAGCATGAGCAGCTGCATGGTTACCATCCATGGTCTTCATTGATCTTGCCATTTTCTTTGTTCCTCCTTAGATTGTGTCAAAACTTTTACTTGTGTTAAAATTTTTTTACACTTTCGTTCGATATTATTATAGCTGTTCATATATGAAAAGTCCAGTCATTTTACTGTTCTGATTGTTCCTTTTGACGTACAACCCCTGTATTTCACAGGGTTGTTTTATGCAAACTGTAGTAAGTTTTAACTATCCTATATTATAAAAGAGACGGACATCTGTCCGCCTCTCACCATACATTATCAATTACTTTATTAACGACTATTATACGTTGAATCTGAACAGGATAATATCTCCGTCCTGTACAACATAGTCCTTACCTTCCAGTCTTACCAGACCTTTTTCTTTTGCAGCGTTATAAGTGCCACATGCCATCAAGTCATCATAGGATACGATTTCAGCGCGGATGAATCCTCTTTCAAAATCAGAATGGATCTTTCCTGCTGCCTGTGGTGCTTTCGTTCCTTTTTTGATCGTCCATGCACGGACTTCCGGTTCTCCTGCTGTCAGGTAACTGATCAGTCCGAGAAGACTGTAGCTTGCCTTGATCAGCTTTTCAAGGCCAGATTCCTTAAGTCCCAGTTCTTCCAGGAACATGCTCTTTTCATCATCATCAAGTTCCGCGATCTCCTGCTCAATCTCTGCACAGACAACGAATACTTCGCAGTCCTCTCTTTTTGCATACTCACGGACTGCCTGTACTCCCGCATTACTTGCACCATCATCTGCAAGATCATCTTCTGCCACATTTGCAGCAAAAATGACCGGCTTGTAGGTCAGAAGATTGTAGCTTTCCAGCCACTGCTGTTCATCTTCGTCATTGATATCATCAAAGCTCTTTGCCATCTTTCCATCTTCCAGATGTGCTTTAATTCTTTCCATCAGTGCCAGCTCTTTTGCGATCGTCTTGTCATTTCTTGCTGCTCTGACTGCTTTGGAAATTCTTCTTTCCAGGATCTCAAGGTCTGAAAAGATCAGCTCCAGGTTGATCGTCTCAATGTCACGCAGCGGATCGATACTTCCGTCTACATGGACAATATTGCTGTCCTCGAAACAACGTACTACATGAACAATTGCATCAACCTCACGGATATTTGCAAGAAACTGGTTTCCAAGACCTTCTCCTTTGGATGCACCTTTTACAAGACCTGCGATATCTACAAACTCAATCGCTGCCGGGATGATCTTTTTGGTGTGATACATCTCACCAAGCACATTCAGACGTTCATCCGGTACAGTAACAACGCCCACATTTGGATCAATGGTACAGAATGGGTAGTTGGCTGATTCTGCTCCTGCTTTTGTCAGTGAATTGAATAAAGTACTTTTTCCTACATTCGGTAATCCTACGATTCCTAATTTCATTTTTTATATTTCCTCCTATAAATCCTTTGATTTCAAGGGATTTCAGCATACTTATTTTTGCAAGTGGGCCATTTAGTGGGCCATTACATTGCCATAAGTGCTTCTGCTACCAAGTCCATTTCTTTTTTCTTTTCTTCCTCGGTAGTATGAACATATAAGTTCATTGTAATTCCAATATTCGAATGGCCCAGTAACATCTGAAGTGTTTTCGGTTTCATTCCTGCTTCAATACATCTGGTAGCAAAAGTATGTCTCAAGATATGCATCGAAAATCTTGGAATTTTTGCTTTGTCACAGATTTTAAACAGCGCTGTATCATATGTACTGTTCTTGACAGGTGTTCCTTTTCGACACAGAAACACAAATTCTTCCCATTCTGTTGAAATTTCTGAAATCCTCTTATTCTTTTCTTTTTGTTTTTTTAGTATAGCAACCGCTTCTTCTGTTAAGGGTATCGTACGGTAACCTGATTTACTCTTTGGTTCTCCGATACGCCACTCCTTTGCACTGTAACGATATTCCATACTTCTGCGAATCTGAATTGTTTTGGATTTAAAATCGACATCTCCCCATTTCAATCCTACCAATTCGCCTGTTCGCAATCCGGTTTGTAGTATAAAACGATACTGATTTTCATAGCTTTGATTTTCTGCATATTGTAAAAATGTTTTTTGTATGTCTCTTGTTAAAGCAACCTTCTTCTCAGAAGGCTTTCCCATATCACTTTTCACAGATTTTTTACAGGGATTGCTACGCAAGACTTCATTCTCTTTTGCATACTCAAACATATTGTATAATGCAATTCTTGCCTGATAAATTGTAGATGTGCGATACCCCTGATCTGCCATATCATAAAATATTTTCTGACATTGAAGTGGTTTCACGTCTGATAGTGTCATCTTCCCAATTACCGGTTTAATATTTTTAATATATCTCTCCGTATAATTGCGAACAGTATTTGAACGGACTGTTTTCTTTTTTATCCCAATCCAATAATCAAACCATTGATCGACCAGCATATCTGATGGCATTGAAATATCACTGTGTTCATCCACATAAGTCGCATCAGCAATCCATGCTCTGCACTCTTGCAGCTTTTTGAATCGTTTATGTTTTCTCTTTCCAAACCGATCTACAAATCTGGCTGAGTATAATCCCGTACTTTCCTGGGATATTCCCTTGCCAAGTTCTTTGCCTTTTAAATCTTTTCCCATATTTCAGCTCCTCTCATAAGAAGCCCTAATACAGTACCTTGTATTATACCATAGCATCTTATTTTTGTGAATATTCATTTTCATCTCCTGCCCCATCTCCTGTCAATCATTTATATTTCCACACTTTCCGAAATGAATTTTTCAAATTCTTTTCTCTTTACAAGTTTTTTCGTGCCTACGTAAAGCACAAACGGACATCTCGGTTCTTTCAAAAGACCACTTATTCTGTTTTGTCCGATATTACTGTATTCTGCTGCCTCTTCAATTGTAAGAGCCACTTTTTCACATATCGTAACATGTTGTTTGCTCATAAAATCCTTCCCTTATTATTTAACGTGCGTAGCATACACTTCTATCCGCAATACACACGATCATTCTTTGTATTCAACAACGTTTTCGCTTTCTCCATTTTCATACTTGCAATCGCTTCTCGTTTACTTGTACCTCCAACATACATTGGTGTACACATTTCTAAAATACGATCATAGATACGCCTTTTGTCCAACATGGTCTCGCTTTTTATTTCTTTCAGCGGAAGATTGGTTGTGATGATCAAAGGTCGTCCCGAACGGATCCTGCGGTCTATGACGCTAAAAATAATTCCTAACGCATATTCTGAATTTCGTTCCACTCCAAGATCATCAATAATCAAAAGCTGGTAAGAAGCCAATGCATTGATATATTCCGTTTTGTCTGCCAGTGGAAATATATCATCAATAATGGTATTGAAATTTGTCATCTTTACCGTTACTTCCCGCTTAAGAAGTTCATTGGCAATGCATCCGGCAACATAACTTTTCCCGGTACCAACCGGTCCCCAGAACAAACAGCCTATATGATTTCTTTTCATTTTCTCCCAGTTATCAACATAATTTTTTGCCTTATGCATTACCGCATCTGACATATCTGCATTCTCAAATGTCCACTCTTCCATTCTGCTCTCGTCAAAACAGATGCTTGTATTTCTGCTGACTAATTCCCGGTGCTCTTTGTCTTTAAAATATTTTTGTTCTTCTTCATACGCTTTTCTGTCACAGACACATTGCCTGGAATGTTTCTTCATTCCCATAAAGCCCCCCTTGGGGAAAAATGCTTCTTTCGCTTCCCCACAGACTTTGCAGTATTTCAAACCATCACTGCCTACACATACAGTATCTTCTTCTCTCATCACAA